>JBDTQJ010000093.1:0-8129 GCA_039932235.1 Chloroflexota bacterium | reverse complement strand
CCCAGCACGGCCATCTGCCCGGCATGGATCGGCGTTCGCGACGGCCCCACCACACCGGATCCGCCGAGCGCGTAGACCAGCGCGTTGAACTCGCGGGGCCAGGAGACACTCAGGCGCGCCTCCGGGTGCAGCGTTGCGTGAGCGTATGCGATGGGCGTTCGCGTGGAGCCTGGGCCCAGGAAGCCGTCGAGCTCGCCGGCGATGATCCGCACCAGCGCGGCACCGTCGCCCGACGCGACCAGCCGCACGCTGCCCGGGTCGATGTCCTGGTAGCGCGGCGGGGTCCACTTCTCTGCGGCGGGCAGGTTGACCCACAGCTGGACGCCGTGGAAGAGGCCGCCGGTCGCGACCAGCTCCGGCGGCGGCATCTCCGAGTGGACGAGTCCCGAGCCGGCGGTCATCCACTGCGTGGCGCCGTCACTGATGAGCCCGCCGCCGCCGGTCGAGTCGCGGTGCTGCAGCTTGCCGTCGAGCATGTAGGTGACGGTCTCGAAGCCGCGGTGCGGGTGATCCGGGGCGCCTTTCGCCTCGCCCGGGCCGTATTCCACCTCGCCCATCTGGTCGAGCAGGATGAACGGGTCGGTGAGGCTGTGGGGGATGGCCACGAACGGGCGGCGCACCTTGAATCCCTCGCCCTCCAGGAGCGATGGGGCCGTCACGCGGGTGACGACCGGCCGCGACACGCTATCGGGCGCGGGGAAGGCCAGTCGAGGGAGGGTGAGCAGGTCGGCAGTGATGGCGGGCATGGGATCGGTGTCGTCTAACTAGTTGCACAGTCAACAATACAGCATTCGTCAAGATGGACCGATGCACCTCGCGGCGACACCTTGACCCGCGGCCCCGCGCGCCTGACCCGCAGGCGCTTCCTGAAGGTTGCCGGGTGGGCGGGTGTTGCGGCCGCGCTGGCGGCGTGCGATATCGGACGGGTCTCCTCGCCCTCGACCATGTTATCCGGCTCCGCCGCGCCGACGATCTCTGCGACGCCCTCCGCTACCCCGACAGCGACGCCCTCGGCCACCGCCACGCCGGGGCCGACGCTCCGCCAGCAGATTGCCGGCATGCTGCTGGTGGGCTTTCGCGGCACGAACGCCGACGAAGCGAGCGCCACCGTGGCCGACATCCGCGACCTGGGTCTCGGCGGCGTGGTGCTCTTCGACTTCGACAGCCCGACCGGGCAGCGGGTCCGCAACATCGTGTCGCCGGGGCAGCTCACCGAGCTCGTCGCCGCCCTTCGCGAGGCCGCCGGCGACCGGCCGCTGATCGTGGCCGTCGACGAGGAGGGCGGCCAGGTTGCGCGCCTCGACCCGGATCACGGCTTCCCGGCGACGCTCTCGGCCGCCGAGCTGGGTGCCCGCGACGACCCCGCCTTTACGCAGGCCCGTGCCACCGAGCTGGCCACCACGCTGCGCGGGGTGGGGATCGACCTGAACCTGGCCCCGGTGGTGGACCTGAACCTCAACCCCTCCAACCCGATCATCGGTGCGCTGGGCCGCAGCTTCGGCGCTGATCCCGACCTCGTGGTCGCGCAGGCGGAGGCATTCGTGGCCGCGCACCGCGAGATCGGGGTCCGCACCGCGCTCAAGCACTTCCCGGGGCACGGGAGTGCCACTGCCGACACGCACCTGGGCGTCGTGGACGTCACATCGGTCTGGGAGGCCGTCGAGCTCGAGCCGTTCCGCCGCATGGTTACCGAGGGCCTCGCCGATGCCGTGCTCACCGCGCACGTCTTCAATGCCACCCTCGACCCCGAGCATCCCGCCACCCTGTCGCGACCGATCGTCACCGGGCTGCTGCGCGAGCAGCTCGGTTGGGACGGCGTGGTCATCAGCGACGACATGCAGATGGGCGCCATTCGAGCGCAGTACGGGTACCCGGAGGCGATCGCGCTGGCCATCGAGGCGGGGATCGATCTGCTCACCATCGCCAACCAGCAGGTGTACGAGGAGGGGATCGTGGGCAGCACCATCGACCTCATCGAGGGATTCGTGCGCGACGGGCGCATCTCGGCGTCGCGCATCGCGGCGAGCACCGCGCGGCTGTCGGCCTTCTCCGCCGTTCGGTGACGAAGGCCCGCGCCGCCTGATGCGCGCCTACCTGGCGGCGCGTCGCTCGCCCTGACCCGGCTACGTCGTTTGCCGTCCCGCGCGGCGCGCTCGACGGCCGATGGACGGTACGCGACCCTCCGCCACCCTGTGTGGCATGAACCCGTTCCACCTCCTCCGCCCCCGCGCCGCCCGGCCCGCGTCTGACGACCGCGCCAGCGTCGTTGCGACCGCCACCGCGCCGCCGGGTGCCGTCGCGACGATCCGTGCCTCGCGCGTCGCGTGGCTGTCGACGGTTGATGCGGACGGTGCGCCGGCCCTTGTGCCGACGTGGTTCTGGTTCGACGGCGACGCCTTCTGGCTCTTCGCCAAGCCCGGGCAGCGCAAGGTGCGCAACATTCGGCGCCTCGAGCGCGTGACGCTGGCCGTCGGTGATCCGGCCGACGACTTTGCGGTGCAGCTCGTCGAGGGAACGGCGCATACGCTGCCGACCACCACGGCCGCCGTCCTGCCGCACGAGATGAAACGCGCCTACGCCGAGTGGCTGGCCCGCATCGGCCTGGACTGGGACACGTATGCGGCAACCTACCGCCAACCGATCATCGTCCGCCCGACCCGGTACCTCCCGTGGCGCGGCCTCTCGCGGCCGGCTCCGGTGGACCCCACCTCCCGGCCGATGGCGCGGCCGGATGCCGCGCTGCGGCTCTCCGCTACAGTGACGGCGTGACCGCCCCCGAGCCGATTCGGACCTCTCGCCTCGAGCTGCCTGCCCTCACCGTCGACCAGTACGACCGCCTCCTTGCGGGCGACCGGGATGGGGTCGGTGGCGAGCTCGAAGCGGAGATCGGGGCTGACTGGCTCGACGACGCGCGCTGGCTCATCGGCCTGCGACGAGAGCAGCTGCGCGACCACCCGGATCACCTGCCGTGGCTGATCAGACCGGTCCTTCGGCGCGAGACGGGGGAGCGGCCCGAGGCGATCGGGTACGTCAACTTCCACGCGCCGCCCAACGACCAGGGAACCGCCGAGATCGGCTACGCCCTGCTCGAGGCGTGGCGCAGCCGTGGCTACGGGCTCGAGGCGGCTCGTGGTGCGCTCGCGTGGGCGGCTGCCGATCCCCGGGTGCGGACGCTGCGCGCATCGGTGGCGCCGGACAACGACGCCTCGCTGCGCCTCGTCGGCAAGCTCGGCTTCGTGCAGGTCGGCGAGCAGTGGGATCCCGACGACGGCCTCGAGCTGGTCCACGACATCGATCGCGACGCGTACCTGGAGCGCAACGCTCCGGACCGATGATCGGACTTGCCGCCGGTCAGTCGGGGTGGGCGGCGACTAGAGCCAGTCGTCCCCGGCCAACACGCCGGGGGTGAGCTCGGATTCGAAGAGGGCCAGCTCCTCCGCGGGGATCTTGTAGACGTGCTCGTCCGCCGGGTAGGTGCCTTCCCGAACCTCGGCAACGAACGCGGTGAGACCGCGTCGGATCTCGCCGGCGACGTCGGCGTAGCGCTTCACGAAGCGGGGCGCCGGCCCCTCGTTGATACCCAGCAGGTCGTGCCACACCAGCACCTGCCCGTCGCAGCCGGGTCCTGCACCGATGCCGACCGTCGGGATCCGGAGCGCCTCGCTGACGCGCGTCGCGACACGCGCCGCAACTGCCTCGAGCACGATCGCGAAACAGCCGGCCGCCTGGAGGGCGAGGGCATCGGCGTACATCTGGCGTGCCTGCGCGGCGGTCCGGCCACGCGCCTTGTGCCCGCCGAGCGCCGACGCCGACTGCGGAGTGACGCCCAGGTGCCCCATGACCGGAATGCCGGCCGCGGCGATGGCGCGGGCGCGCGAGACCATCGGTCCACCGCCCTCGAGCTTCACGCCCTGGGCGCCGGCCTCCTTCACCAGGCGCACAGCGTTATGCACCGCGTCCTCGTCGCTGGCCTGGAAGGCGCCGAGCGGCAGGTCGACGAGGAAGAAGGCGCGGTGTGTGCCGCGGCGCGCGGCGCGGCCGAGCATGATCATCTCGTCCATGCTCACCGCGGTGGTGTCGGGGTAGCCGAGCAGGTTGTTGCCGGCCGAGTCCCCGACGAAGACGATGTCCACTCCCGACTCGTCCGCGAACCGCGCGGACGGCGCGTCGTACGCGGTGACCATGACGATCTTGGTGCCGTTCCGCTTCATTTCGGCGAAGTCGGTGATGGCGACGGGCGCGCCGTTGGTGCTCATGGGGCCGATCTTCCACCGCTGGGGCCGTCGTGTCCAGCCCGCGACATCACTCCCCGAGCAGGATATTGTCGAGAAGACGGGTCGACCCCACGCGCACCGCGGCGGCGAGCGTGTCGCCCCCCAGGTCGGCGCGCTCCACGTAGTCGATGCTGATCCCCGGCGCGTCCTCCAGCGCTTCGCGCGCGGCGGCCACCGGATCACCCCCGGACCGATGCGCCCCAAGCCCGGCCTCCAGGGCATGCGGCAGCGCCAGCGCCTGCTGGCGCTCATCGGCCGAGAGGAAGCGGTTGCGGCTCGACAGGGCCAGGCCGTCGGGGTCCCGCACGGTCGGGCGTGCCTCCACCGAGATCGGCAGGGCGAGATCGCGGACGAGCTGCCCGATGACGGCGACCTGTTGGGCGTCCTTGCGCCCGAAGTACACGGCGCTCGGCCCGACGATGCCGAAGAGGCGCGTGCACACCGTGGCCACGCCGCGGAAATGCTCGGGCCGCACGGCGCCCTCGAGGATGGTGGCAAGGGCGCCGGGATCGACCCACGTGTCGAAGCCGGGCGGATACATCTCCTCGACGGTTGGCGCGAAGAGCAGGTCCACCCCCGCCGCGGCAGCGGCCAGCGCGTCGCCCGCCTCGTCGCGCGGGTAGCGGTCGAGATCCTCCGCCGGCCCGAACTGGGCGGGGTTGACGAAGAGGCTGACGACCACCACGTCGCAGTCCGCGCGCGCGGCGCGCATCAGGGCCAGGTGGCCCTCGTGGAAGGCACCCATGGTGGGCACCAGGCCGATCCGCTCGCGGCGCTTGCGCGGCGGCTGCAGCACGGCGCGCACCTCGTCCACCGTCCGCGCGACCGGCAGCGGAGCTTCGGCGCTCACGGCTTCGTCGCCTCGGCGAGCGCGCGATACAGCGCCACCAGGTCCGGGGCGCGGGCCTCGAGCGCGGCGAGGTGCGCCTCAACGGTCGAGGTGTCGCCGCGGGCGATGGGTCCGGTCAGCTGGAATCCATTCTCGATCGTGCGCGTCATGAGCGGCACCAGCGCCTCGGCGGGCACGCCGGCCTCACCGACCAGGCGCGCCGCCACGCGTTCCAGGGTGACGAGGAAGTTGGATGCCACCGCGGCGCCGGCGTGGTAGATCGGCTTGTCGGCATCGGCCAGCACGAACGGACGCAGCCCGAGTGTCGTGGCCAGCCAGTCGCCCGCCGCAGCGGCCGCATCGGTCTCGAAGGTGAGGGCGCCCCATGCGCCGTCCAGCTGCTCCGCGCCGCGGTCGCGGGTCAACGTCTGCAGCGGATGGACGACGAAACGCCGCTCGTGGGGTGACAGGGCCGTGACGCTGGTGGCGCCACTCAGGTGGGCGACCCACGGACCGATGCCCACCCGCTGCGCCACCTCGGCGATCCGCGCGTCCGGGACGGCAAGGATCACCAGCTCGGCACGCGGGTCCGGGTCGCGGCCGGCCAGGACGTCCAGCCCGCGCTCGGCGAGGCGTGCCGCCACTGCGCTGCCCGCTCGGCCGGATCCGATGACCTGCACTCGCTCGAACACGTCGGCTAGCGTGCCACACTGCGACCGATGCGCACGCTCACCCGGACCGACGCCCGTCGGATCGCCGTTCGTTCGCAGCTCCTCGCCGGCCCCCGCGCCACCACCCCGCTCGAGGCCTTCGGCCGGCTCGGTCAGCTGCAGGTGGATCCCACCTCCATCGTCGCGCGCGCCGAGCAGCTCGCCCTCTGGTCGCGCCTGGGGGCGTACGACGTCGGTGAGCTGCGCCGCCTGGCGGAGGAGACGCGGGAGCTGTTCGAGTACCGCGCCTTTCTCCTGCCCATGGCGGACCTGGAGCTGCACCGGCCGACAATGGAGCGCTTCCCGAGCCCGACCACGACCCGCGGCCGCCTCACCGCGGAGTGGTTGCGCGACAACGTTGCCTTCCGGGCGTACGTGCTCGGCGAGCTGGAGCGCCGGGGACCATTGGCGAGCGGCGCCTTCGATGATCGCGCGGAAGTCCCCTGGCAGACGGGCGGCTGGAACGACGGCAAGAACGTCGGCCAGATGCTCGAGGCCCTCGCCCGCTCGGGCACCATCGCCATCAGCCGTCGAGAGGGTGCGCAGCGGGTCTGGGACCTCACGTCGCGCATCTGGCCGGAGACCGAGCTGCTGCCCGACGAGGTGGTGGCGATCGAGCTGCTCGACCGCCGCCTTCGGGCGAAGGGCATCACGACTGGTCCCCTGGGCGACGGCATTCATTACGAGCTGCCGGCCCGCGAGCTGGCCCTCGACTCCCTCCTGACCGATGGCGTGGCCGTTCCCGTGTCCATCGACGGCGTCCCCGGGGAGTGGCTCGCGCACCGTGATGCGCTCGACGAGCTGGACACCGAGCCGTGGGCGCCGCGCACCTCGGTCATCGGACCCTTCGACCCGCTCATCGCGGACCGCGAGCGCACCCAGGCGCTCTTCGGGATGACCTATGCGTTCGAGCTCTACAAGCCGGCCGCCAAGCGCCAGTACGGCCCGTATGCGCTCGTCGCGCTCGACGGCGAGGAGCTGGTGGGACGCATTGACGCGCGCCTCGACCGCAAGGCGCGGGTGCTGAACGTCAACGCCTGGTTCCCCGAGCCCGGAGCCACGGCATCGACCTGGGAGGGAGTCGCCGATCAGCTGCGCGCGCTCGGCGACTGGCTCGGCGCGACCGACGTGGTGCTGCCCTAGTCGCGGCTGATGGCCAGCACCCAGAAATCCGGGCCGTCGTCGGTGAACGTCGCCTCCAGGCCGCCCTGCGCGACGCGTGTCTCGCACCCATCGGCTCCAGCTGCGCGGCAGACGAATGCCTCGTCGGCCCAGTCCCACACCCGGCGGGGACCGTGGAGGAGGTCGCGCGCGTGGGGCAGGAGCCGTCGCGCGGCAACGAGCGCCGCTCCCGCGTCCGAGGCATCGACGGTGACCACCACCTGCTCGACCGGCACGCCCACCAGGTCGACCTGGTTGCCATCCGCATCGGTGCCGACCACGTGGTGCGGGCCGGCGGCCTCGAACACGAGGCCATCCGCCTCCAGCTGGGCGCGCACGCGATCGAGCTGCGGGTCATGGGCGGTGTGCGCACTCGCCGATGGCACGACCACGACCGGGGCCGGGGTGCAGCCGGACGAGACCAGCACGAGCGCCAGCATCGGTGCAGCCAGGCGGAACGTCGTCACCTCTCCACGGTAGCGCGTGGGCGGTGTGCGTTGGGTGCACGCGGTAGGGTTGCGCCATGGGACAGCGACCGGGTCCGCTCCTGCTGGTCGGCGGCAACGAGTTCAGGCCCGGCAACGAACCGCAGGATGCCGCCTTCGCCGAGTGGTGCGAGGATCGGCCGGCACACGTGGTGGTCACCGCCGCGGTGCGCCACGATCCTGATGCCGCCGTCCGTCACGCGGTCGACTGGTTCGACGCGCTCGGACTGCGGATGACCGAACTGCCGATGCGCACCCGCACCCAGGCCAAGAGCCAGGCTTCGGTCGAGGCGGCGCGGGCAGCCGGTGCAACCTACCTGTGCGGCGGCGACCCGGGGATCGTCGTCACCACGCTGCGCGACACGGCCGGCTGGGAGGCGTTGATCGCGGCGTGGCGCGACGGCGCGGTCCTGGCGGGCTCATCGGCCGGCGCGATGGCGCTCGGCGAGTGGACGCTGCTGAAGGGCCGCATGCCCGGGGATCACGAGCGCCGCTATGCCGACGCGCTGAACCTGGTGCCCGGCGTGGCCGTCATCCCGCATTGGGACGAGTTCGGTGCCACGTGGGCGCCCTCGGCCGAGTCGGGCCGCCCGCGTACCGATGTGGTGCTGCTCGGCCTCGACTACGGCACGGCCGCGGTCTGGGATGGCGCGGCGTGGCGCGCGATGGG
>JBDTQJ010000092.1:0-8131 GCA_039932235.1 Chloroflexota bacterium | reverse complement strand
GTTCGCCGGCATCTACTACGGCGGCATGTACGGCGGCTCGACCACCTCGATCCTGCTCAACACGCCGGGCGAGTCGGCCTCGGTGGTGACCACCATCGAGGGCTTCCAGATGGCGAAGCGCGGCCGCGGCGGCGCGGCGCTGGCGACCGCGGCGATCGGCTCGTTCGTGGCCGGCACCATCTCGACGATCCTGATCACGTTCCTGGCGCCGTTCATCGCGTCCATCGCCAAGACCTTCCAGCCGGCCGAGTACTTCGCCCTGATGGTGGTCGCCTTCGTGAGCGTGACCGCCCTCATCGGTCGTTCGCTGGTGCGCGGCCTGGTGAGCCTCTTCCTGGGGATGTCGATCGGGTTGATCGGGATCGACAACCTGACCGGCCAGCAACGATTCACCTTCGGCGTGCCGCAGCTGGCGGACGGGATCAACATCGTGGTCGTGGCGGTCGGCCTCTTTGCCGTCGGTGAGGCGCTGTACGTCGCCTCACGGCTCCGGCATGCGGACGAGGAGATCGTCCCGGTCTCGGGGTCGCTGCTCATGAACCGAGACGAGCTGAAGCGCTCGTGGAAGCCGTGGCTGCGCGGCACAGCGCTGGGCTTCCCGATTGGCGCCCTGCCCGCCGGTGGGGCAGAGATCCCGACCTTCCTCTCCTACAACCTCGAGAAGCGCCTCAACCCGAAGGCTCCGTGGGGCAAGGGCGCCATCGAGGGCGTCGCCGGCCCCGAGGCGGCCAACAACGCCGCCTTCTCCGGCGTCCTGGTGCCGCTCCTGACGCTCGGCATCCCCACCTCGGCGACGGCGGCCATCCTGCTGGCCGCGTTCCAGATCTACAACCTGCAGCCCGGGCCCCTCCTCTTCGTCAACTCGCCGGACCTGGTGTGGGCGCTCATCGCCAGCCTCTACATCGGCAACGTCATGCTGCTGGTCCTCAACCTGCCGTTGATCCCGATCTGGGTGAAGATCCTCTCCATCCCGCGCCCGCTGCTGTACGCCGCCATCCTCGTCTTCGCGACGCTCGGGGTGTACAGCGTCTCCAACTCATTCATCGACGTGCTGGTGATGTTCGTCATCGGCGTATTCGGCTTCTTCATGCGGCGCTACGACTTCCCGGTGGGACCGATGATCCTGGGCGTCATCCTGGCCCCGATGATGGAGGAGGCATTCCGCCAGGCGCTGCAGGTCAGCCAGGGTGACCTCACCGTGTTCTTCACCCGCCCCATTTCGGCGGTACTGCTGCTCACCGCGGTGGCGGCGCTGGTGCTGCCGTACGTGCCGTCGCTGTTCGGCCACGGCAAGCGCCTCGTCTTCGGGTCCGGCTCCGAGGACTGACCCGCGGCCTACAGGCCGATGCGTCGGTTCGGCGGCACCGGCTCCGGCCCGATCTCGACCAGCATCCAGCCGGGCAGCGCATCGCGCGGGGCGACGCCGTCCGCGGTCAGGAGCGCCACCACGCGCGCGACCAGCTCCCGCTCCGGCGGACCGGCGCCCTCCAGGATGGCGCCAAGGCGGCGCTGGATGAGCTGGGTCACGACCGCCGGCAGCAGGCCGTCGCGGTCGCGCCGGACCAGCTGCTCGGCCTTCTCGATGCCCTCTGCCTCCAGGCCGCGCACCAGGCGTCGAACCTCGGTCGCCTCGGCCGCCGGCAGGCGGTCGATCCAGGTGGGCGGCGGCGCGATCGGCCGCGGCCTGGCCTTCGACGTCCTGCCCGCGCCAGCCTTCGGCGGCGCCGCGACCCGGCGGGGGAGCGGGACGACCTTGCTGCTGCGTGCCGGCGGGATGGCGGTGCGCACTGCGGCGAGGGTCGCGAACGGACCGCGGACCAGCTCCTGGCCGAAGTCATCGGTCTGTTCGGCGTCCACCAGGTACCAGCCCTGGTCGGTCTGGCGCACCTCGAAGCGTTCGTCCGCGCTGCGGTACGTGCCGGCTGCCTGGCGCAGCAGCTTGTCCGGGTCGTCGTGGGTGGGAGGCGTCTGCTTGGGCATGCCGTTCATGGTATCGGTCGCGACCGCCGTATCCTGTACGCGATGACGCTCTACCGGCTCTCCGACGACCGGCCCGCGCTGGAATCGCCAGTCCTCGTGGCGGCGCTCGAGGGCTGGGTCGACGCAGGCACCGCGGGCACGCTGGCCGCGCGCCAGCTGGCCGAGCGAGGGCGGGTCATCGCCACCTTCGAACCGGATGCCATCTACGACTACCGCGCCCGGCGTCCCACGCTCGAAATCACCGATGGCCGACCGATGCGCCTCGACTGGGCCGAGCTCAGTCTCAGCGCGGTACGCCTTGGCGACCGCGACCTGCTCGTCCTGCGTGGCCCGGAGCCTGACTACCGCTGGCGCGAGCTGTCGACCGATATCGTGGCCCTGGCACGCGAGCTGGGCGTCGTGACGTGGGTCAGCCTGGGGGCCATTCCCGCCGCGGTCCCCCACACCCGCCCCGTGCCGATCCTGGCCACCGCCTCCGCGCCCGGGCTGCTTCCGCAGGGGATCCGCCAGGGTCCCGATGGCCTGCTGCGCGTGCCGGCTGCGGCGCTCTCGGTGCTCGAGGTCGGCATGGCCGGGGCTGGCATACCCGCGATCGGGCTCTTCGCGCAGGTGCCGCACTACGTCAACGGCACCTACCCGACCGCGGCGCTGGCGCTGCTCACCGCGCTCGGCCAGTTCCTGGGGACGGAGCTACCGGTCGGGGCGCTCGCCTCGCAGGCGCTGGAGCGGCGCAGCCTGCTCGACGCGGCGGCGGCCACCGACGACGACACGCGCGCCCACGTCGAGCGCCTCGAGCTGCTGGCCGACCAGTCGCGACTGCCGGCCGGTGACGAGCTGATCGCCGAGATCGAGCGCTTCCTGCGCGACGGGGATGACGACGACGGCTCCGACAGCGGGCCCGCGGGGCCGACACGGCTTCACTGAACGCGCGCAAATCGCGCCGCGCACCGGTTCGGCGCGACCGATAATCGCGGCACTGTGAGATATCGGTCGTCGCGCTATCCGGAGCGCCGGTCACCGCTGCTTCCCCTGGCGCTGGTGGTGCTCGTCGCGCTGGGGGTGGGCTTCGCCGGGGGCGTCCTCCTCTCAGGTGACGACGGCGGCACCGCGGTCACCTCGCCCACCGTCCGCGCGTCGGGCAGCGGGGCCGCCCAGTTGCCGGGGAGTCCCACCACGGCCACCACCTCCAGCCCGGTCGCCAGCGGTCCGCCACCCGTCGTGGCCCGTCCCGACGACGTGCTGCCGCCGGGCGCGGCGGCGCGCGTGGCGGTGGAGGTGCTGCGCATCCGTGAATCGCCGGCCACCGACGCGAGGCTGCTGGACCAGCTGGCGGCCGGTCAGCTGGTGCTCATCGGTCCGGCCGCCGTTCCCGACGGGCCGATCTCTGGCGGCGGGTTCGCGTGGTATCCCGTGCAGCGCCTCGGCGACCTCACCGAGCTGCCGGCGCTGCCGGGAGAGGTCCCGACCGATGGCGTGGTCGGCTGGGCGGCGGCGGGCGACGCGGAGGTCGCCTACCTCGAGCTGGTTCCGGAGCGTTGCCCGGCGCGCCCCGCGTCGCTTGCGACCGTGGCGGCCATGCTGCCGTGGGAGCGGCTCGCCTGCTTCGGCAGCGAGTCGCTCGCGCTCGACGGGGTGATGGGCTGTCCCGGCTGCGGTGGCGCTGCCGCGGGGACGTTCGAGCCGGCGTGGCTCGCCGCGCCGACGGGTGGGATCCCCATCTCGGTCGACCCGGCGACACGCATCGGTCCATTGGCCGCCCTGCTCAAGCCGGAGGGACCGGCGCCGCCGGCCAACGGCTCCATCGTGCGCGTGACGGCTCATTTCGACGATCCCGCGGCGGCCGGCTGCGTCGTCGCGCCCGGGGACCCACCCGAGCCGATCGACTCACGCACGGCGGCCCTCTACTGTCGGGAGCGCATGGTGGTGGATACCCTCGAGGTCACCGGCACCGATCCCGGCTTCCCAACCGGTTGACGCACACGAACGGAGGCATCGATTGATCAGCGCGGCGCGCTACCCGAGGACAGCCCAATGATCGCCACCCTGCACCCGGCGCGGCCACGTAACGATGGCTGACAGCGACCACACCTGGGAGCTCTGGTACCCGCGCGCGGGAGCCACCGGGCTCGAGTTCGCGCGGGCGCGCATCCGGCCGACCGACGTGCTGTGGGTGCATGCCGCACCCGAGGCGCTGGCGGTCACCGTGCGACAGGGCGACGACCGGGTCATCGCGCGCGGCGAGCCGCTGGAGCGGAAGGGCGAGCAGGTGCCGATGACGCGCCTCGCACTGGAGGGCGGGATGGTGACCCGCGAGGATCGCTGGCCGACCGACGCGGATCTCGGCGCGCTGGTCATCCTGCCCGGCGGCGAGGTGGGGGAGCTGGTCGCGTGGTGGAATGCCGACGACCACAACGAGTGGCGCTGGCGGGTCGAGTTCCACAACCGGCGAGGCTAGCGGCCGGGGCGGTATCCTCGGCAGCGATGCCGAACCTTCCGTCGGGGACCGTCACTTTCCTGTTCAGCGACATCGAGGGGAGCACCGCGCTCCTCAAGCAGCTGGGCGACGACGCCTACGCCGAACTGCTGCGCCGCCATCGCGAGATCGTGCGCGTCACCTTCGCGGCCCACGACGGGCAGGAGATCGACACCCAGGGCGACGCGTTCTTCTACTCCTTCCCGCGAGCCCGTCGCGCGGTCGCTGCCGCGGTCGAGGTGCAGCGCACCCATGCCGCCGAGGCGTGGCCGCTGGGAATCGAGCTGCGTGTCCGGATCGGCCTGCACACCGGCGAGCCGGCGGTCGGGGAGGAGGGGTACACCGGGATCGACGTGGTGCGCGCGGCGCGCATCGCGGCGGTGGGCAGCGGCGGCCAGATCCTCATGTCGGAGGCGACGCGGGCGCTGGTCGGCGGCGACCTGCCCGACGGCGTCGCGATCGCGGCGCTCGGCGAGCGGCGGCTCAAGGACATCGACCGCCCGGAGCCGCTCCACGAGGTGCGGATCGCGGGAATTACGTCGCAGCCGCCACGCGCGCCCGAGGCGGGGCAGGTGGCGATCTCGGATCCGGCGGTTGACCCGCAGGGGGCCGTGGCGGATGCGTTCAGCCGCCTGCCGGACTGGGTGCGCCGCGCGGCAGGGCCGATCCTCCCGGCCGCGACCCGTGCGCGCGAGTCGATCGAGGACCGGGTGCTGCGGGAGATCGAGCGCGCGATGGCGGCGGACCCGGATCTCGGCCCGTCACGGGCGAACGAGCCAGCCGCTTCAGGGTCGGTGGCCGACGAGATCACCCGCCTCCAGGCCCTGCGCGATGCCGGCGCGCTCACCGAGGACCAGTACGCCCGCGCCGTCGACCGGGTGGTCGGGGCGGAGGACCGCTAGAGCCTCAGTTCGCGGTGTCCTGCGCGGCCAGCCACGCCGCCGAGGCTCCGGATCCGTTGCCGTTGTTGGCGACGTCATTCCAGCCGGCACGCATCGGTCCCACCAGGGTGAAGACGACCAGGGCCATGACCGCGAACGCCACCCCGATGATCGCCACGTCGCGGCCGTCGCCGGGCCGCATGCCCATCAGCCGCAGCATGAGCAGCAGCGCGACGCTGCCGCTGCAGATCAGGTAGGTCGCGAGGGCCCACGCCGCGGTGCTGTCGCTGCCACTTCCCAACCCGTGTAGCAGACCCAGCCCGAAGACGAGGAACGAGATGCCGTGGAAGCGGCGCCACCATGCGTAGCCGATGCGCGAGCGCACCTTCTCGGACAGGTAGACGGCAACCATCAGGTAGCCGGAGACGATGCCCATCGCCAGCCACAGCGGCCGGTAATGGGCCGCCAGCGGGACGAGCACCTCGGACGGGGTGAAGCCGGTGAACGGGTCGACCCACACCGCCAGCCCATGCACCACCACGAAGGCGAGCGTCAGCAGCGAGACGTACCGATGCAGCTCGTTGGTGATGAACCGCGGGAAGTGTGTCGAACGCACCTTGAGCGACAGGGCCAGGCCGATGAGCACCGACGCGGTCGCCAGCACGAGGGCCAGCATCCCGCCGACCCGCGCGACCTCCCAGGAGAGGGTGTGGTCGATCATGGCCCGATGCTCCACGCCCCGGTGCGCCAGGTCGCACCATCGGCGGTGACCAGCAGACCGGCCAGCCCGTGGCCGGTCAGGAAGGCGGCGCCCTCCGCCGCTCCGCGCAGCAGCGCCACCTTGGCGCCGACCTCGGCCTCGCGGCAGGTGGCGGCTGCGACGCTGGCGGTGACGACCTCGCCCGTGCTCGGCAGCCCGGTCCGCGGGTCGAGCAGGTGATGGCGCGGCGCGCCGCCCGCCGTCCAGCGGCGGGCCAGGACGCTCGAGGTGGCCAGCGCACCGCGATGGATGGTGACCGCCCGTTCGTTCGCCTCGTCGAGGATGACCGGCCATCCGCTCGCCCCCGGTGGCGTCCCGAGCACCGCGAGGTCTCCGCCCGCACTCACCGCTGCGAACGGGCAGCCGGCGGCGTCGAGCGCCGCGATCGCCGCATCGACGGCCATGCCCTTGGCGATCCCGCCGAGGTCGACCGCCGACCCGGAGGGAATGTGGACCAGGCCGCGGATGTCGTCGATCTCCACCTCGCGCCAGGCGCCGGGCTGCCAGACGGGGAGTGGCGGCGTCGCGCCGTCGGCGGGCAGGTCGTCGAAGGTGCGGTCATAGCCGAGCGCCACCATCCGCGCGCCGAGCAGCGGATCGAAGGTCCCGCCGGTGGCGCGCGCGGCGTCGAGCGCCGCATGCAGGACGCCCCGCATCTCCGGGCCTGCCGGGTGCGGGCGCCCCGCCGCAGCGTTCAGCTGCGCGAGCTCGCTGGTGGGTGAGAAGCGCGTAAATCGGGCGTCCCAGGCCTGGAAGACGGCGCGCACCAGCTCGAGACTGTCGGGCCGATCGGCCGGCGCCATGACGACGACCCGCGTCCCCATCGCGCGGAAGGCACGCTCGGTGAGCGCGGGCGCGGTGCCGGACATCGGCCTACGAGCCGTGGGAGCGCAGCACCGGCACGCGGACGGCCGTGCTGCCCAGGGTGGAGCTGGAGCCAGAGGACGTGCCGAAGAAGCCATCGTCATCGTCGTCGGTGACCGCCCTCGTGGAGGTGCCGGTCGATGCGGCGACGGGTGCGTTGGCGGTCGAGGCGGCCGGCGCCACCAGCCACCAGAAGGCCATCGCCAGGGCAGCGCTGCTGACGACGACGACACGCTTGAGGAGGCGCAGCCGCTCCGCGAGGGCTGCCTGACGGGGATCGATGCGGCTGGTCATGCGGCCAGTCTGGCCGGCCATTCTGGGACGGGCATGGGAGCCGACCCTCAGAACGGGAGGAGCACCGCTCCGACGGCGACAACGAGCCCGATCGTCGCGCTCATGAGCGCGATGCGCAGTGCCGTGCGGCGGTCCGCTGCGGCGGCCGCGGCGTCGGTGACGCCCGTCGTATCGCGGATCTGCTCGCCGAAGTTGAAGACTCCGCGCCAGCCGTAGTTGGCGCAGAAGCGCATGGCCGCCTGCAGGTATCCGGACGCAGCGCCAGCCGCGGGGACGAAGAGGAGCAGGCGCCAGACGGGGTCGACCCGGAAGATGAGCAGCGCGGCGAGCACGCCAATCGTGACGGCAAGCCCCACGTGGCCCGACTGGCGCCGGGCACGAATCTCCGCCGGGCCGATATTGCACGCGCCGGCACGATAGCCGTCATCGATCTGCTGCATCCGGGTCACGCCTCATCCTACGGCGGGTAGGGGCTTTGAGATCACAGCGGCCGTTATTCCTGCCGTGAAGTGTCAGGTTCGCGCGGTAGGCTGTCGGCAATGCCGACAGTGACGAGAAAGGTCGAACCGATGTTCTCTACCGAGTTCTATCGCGCCATCGCCGACGAGCGAGAGCGCCAGGTAACCGAGCACGTGCGGGTGCGGAACCTCATCCGGCCCCACCGTGCGGCGACCACTCCGCGCGTTGGCCCGCTGGCCTCGCTGCGGCGTCGCGGCCAACGCTAGACGAGGGCCGCGTTCCGCGCCAGGGAGGCCCGGGCCAGCTCGGCAACCTCCTGGCGTACGGCGGCCGGCTCGAGCACCTCCGCAACTCCGCCCAGCCCCACCAGCCGGTTGGCGGCCTCGTCCGGCCAGTCGATCTCGATCCGCAGATGGGTCC
>JBDTQJ010000091.1:0-8171 GCA_039932235.1 Chloroflexota bacterium | reverse complement strand
GGCAAGGACATGAGCTCCTACTCGATCGAGGACTACACGATCGTGAAGCACGTGATGGCCAAGATCGTCGACTGACCGATGCGATACGGCGTCATCATCACCGGCGGCGAGCCCGCCGAGCAGGTCGAGCTCGCCCGCACCGCCGAGGCGGCGGGCTGGGACGGCGTGTTCACGTGGGACGGCATCCACGTCGGCGATGACGTCCACGTCTTCGATCCCTTCGCGATCCTTGCCGCGTTCGCGCTGGCGACGGAGCGGGTCACGCTGGGCGCCATCGTCCACCCATTCAGCCGCCGCCGACCGTGGGAGCTCGCGCGCCAGACGACGACGGTCGACAGGCTGTCGAACGGACGGCTCGTGCTGCCAGTGGGACTCGGGGCGCGCGACGACAGCGGCTTCGGACCCGTAGGTGAGACGGAGGGACGGCCGGCGCAGGCCGCCAAGCTGGACGAGGTGCTGACTGCGCTGCAGGGCCTGTGGAGCGGCGAGCCATACGCGCACGCCGGCACACACTTCGCCTTTCCCGCCATGGCGTTCGCGCCAACGCCCGTCCAGCGCCCGCGCATCCCCGTCTGGGTGGTCGGCCTCTGGAACCGGCCGCGGTCGATGGTCAGGGCACTGCGCTGGGATGGCATCCTTCCGTCGGTCGGCAATGGCGACCTCACGGCCGAGGTGGTGGCGGAGGTTCGCGCGTGGATCGGCGAGCGACGCAGCCTGGACGGCTACGAGATCGTGGTCGAGGGCGTCACCGCGGGCGACGATCTGGCAGCGGCGCGTGCCCATCTACGACCGTTCGAGGAAGCTGGCGCGACGTGGTGGGTGGAGTCCAACTGGTCGACCTGGGCCGTGGACGACCAGCGGCGCCGGATCGAGGCAGGACCGCCCGCGGAGCGATGAGTCGCTGGGCTGGTCAGCCCTCGGCGACCACCAGCGCCTCGTTCGGCGCGAGCTCGAGATCGACGTCGACCTCCGCGCCATCGCGTTCCTGCTGCGTTCCGATGAGAACGCGTCCGGGTCGTACGCCGGCCAGGCGGGCCGGCGCATCGGTCAGGTTGAGCGCGACCGTCACCGCCGCGTCCGGCGCCACCCGACGGAAGGCGTAGATGCCGTCCGGCGTCGGACCGAACGCCTCGAATGCGCCGACCGACAGCGCCGGGTGCTCGCGGCGCAGGCTGGTGAGCCGGCGCGTGAGGGTCAGCAGCGACGCCGGATCCTCCGCCTGTGCCGCCACGTTGACTTGCTGCGCATCAGGCGCGACGGGCAGCCACGGAGTTGCGGCCGGGTCGGTGAAGCCGGCGTTCGGTGATGCGTCCCACTGCATGGGGGTGCGCTCGGGATCACGGCCCTTTCCCGGCTCGCGCTGCTCCCACGGGTCGCGCGCCTGCTCGTGCGGCACGGGCACGTCGACCATCCCGATCTCCTCGCCGTAGTAGACCGTCGGTGTGCCGCGCAGGGTCATCAGGAGCAGCATCCCGACGGCCGCCTGTTCGCGGCCGGCGCGCGTCGCGAAGCGCGGCTGGTCGTGGTTGCCCAGCACCCACGACGCCCAGGCGCCATCCGGCAGGACGCCCTCGACGCCCTCGACCGCACGTCGCACCGCCGCCGCGGTCCACGGCGAATAGGTGAGGTGGAAGTTGAACGGCACGTGGATCTCGTCCTGTGCCTCCCCGTAGAACCTCGCCCACCGCTCGAATTCGGGGTGGTGGAGCTCGCCGATGCTCGTCCGCTCGCGCCCGGTGCGTTCGCCGTACTCGTCCAGCATGCGGCGCCACGCGCGGTACAGCTCGTGGATGTCGGGGTGACCGATGTCGTTGACATGCAGCTGTCGTGACCACGCCCCCAGCCGTTCCAGCTCGTCGGTCGAGGGATTGGGCGGGTTGTCGCGCAGCTGAGGGTCCTTCATCACCATCTGCGCGACGTCGATGCGGAACCCGTCGACGCCGCGATCAAGCCAGAAGCGGGCATTGTCGAACATCGCGGCCCGCACCTCCGGATGCCGCCAGTTGAGGTCCGGCTGCTCGGGCAGGAAGGTGTGGAGGTAGTACTGGCCGGTGGCGGGATCGAGCTCCCACGACGAGCCGTTGAACATGCTGATCCAGTTGTTGGGTACGCCGCCGCCGGGTGCCGGGTCGCGCCACACGTACCAATTCCGTCGTGGGTTGTCCCGCGACGAGCGCGACTCGACGAACCACTGATGCTCGCGCGAGGTGTGGTTGGGCACGAAGTCCACGAGCACGCGCAGGTCGCGCGCATGGGCGGCGGCGAGCAGGGCGTCGAAGTCGTCGAGCGTCCCGAACATCGGGTGGACATCGGTGTAGTCGGCGACGTCGTAGCCGAAGTCGGCCATCGGCGACGGATAGAAGGGCGCGATCCAGATGGCGTCCACCCCGAGCCAGGCCAGGTAGTCGAGGCGCGCGGTGATTCCCCGCAGGTCGCCGACCCCGTCACCGTTCGCGTCGGCGAACGAGCGGGGGTAGATCTCGTAGACGACGGCGGTCTGCCACCACCGGGGCCGCGCTGCCTGCATACGCGAAGGCTAGCCCGATGCGCAGCGGCTCGCGAGCTCCTGCTACGATCCGTGGGCCCATGACCGACAAGACCGCCGTCCCCTCCACCCCGGCCCGCGGGCGCACGGCTCCCATCGACGAGCGCGAGGCGGAGCGAATCTTCCGGCAGGGGGTCGCCCACTTCAACGGCGCGCGCTACTGGCACGCCCACGAGGAGTGGGAAACGTTGTGGCGGGCCGCACCGGACACCGAGCGCGACTTCTTCCAGGGCCTGATCAAGGTCGCCGCCGGCCTGCTGCATCTCCAGCGCCGCAACGTGCGCGGCGCGCGCACCAAGCTCGGTGAGGGGCTGCAGCAGCTGCGCCGCTTCACCCCGGTGCACGGTGGCATCGTGGTGGCCGAGCTAGTCGGCACCGGCGGTCGCATCCTCGACGACCTGAACGCCGGAGAGATCCCGTACCTCATTCCGCCGGTCATCAAGGAGGCCGAGCCGGAGGGGTACCCCGACCGGCACCGATGAGCGAGGACCGCATCGAGCACGACTCGATGGGTGAGGTACGCGTCCCCTCGACGGCACTGTGGCGCGCGCAGACGCAGCGAGCGGTCGAGAACTTCCCGATCTCGGGCATCCGCCTCGAGCGCGCGCAGATCGCCGCACTGGGCCGCATCAAGGGGGCCGCGGCGCGGGTCAATGCCGAGCTGGGGGTGATCGACCGCGAGATCGCCGATGCGATCGCCGCGGCGTCGGACGAGGTGGCACGTGGCGACCACGACGCCCAGTTCCCGGTGGACGTCTACCAGACCGGGTCCGGCACCAGCTCGAACATGAACGCAAACGAGGTGATTGCCTCGTTGGCCGGCGCGCGCCTCGGGCGGGACGTGCATCCCAACGATCACGTCAATGCCAGCCAATCCAGCAACGATGTCTTCCCGACCAGCATTCACCTGGCCGCCACCGAAACCCTCGTGCGTGACCTGGTGCCCGCGCTCGATCATCTCGCGGAGGCGCTCGAGGTCAAGTCGGCCGAATTCGGCTCCGTCGTGAAGTCCGGACGCACGCACCTCATGGACGCCACCCCGGTGACGCTCGGGCAGGAGTTCGGCGGCTACGCCGCCCAGGTCAGGATGGGGATCGAGCGGCTCGAGTCGACCCTGCCGCGGGTCGCGGAGCTGCCGCTCGGCGGTACCGCGGTTGGCACGGGCATCAACATGCCGGCGGGCTTTGCGGAGGCCGTCATCGAGCGGCTGCGCGACGCGACCGGCCTGCCACAGCTCAGCGAGGCGCGGGACCACTTCGAGGCGCAGGGCGCCCGCGACGCGCTGGTGGAGCTCTCCGGACAGCTCCGGACGGTCGCCGTGAGCCTCACCAAGGTCGCCAACGACATCCGCTGGATGGGCTCAGGCCCGCGCGCCGGGCTCGCCGAGATCAACCTGCCGGACCTGCAGCCGGGGAGCAGCATCATGCCCGGCAAGGTGAACCCGGTGGCCGCCGAGGCACTCCTGATGGTCTGCGCCCAGGTCGTCGGCTTCGACGCGGCCGTCGCATGGGGCGGCGCGGCCGGCAACTTCGAGCTCAACGTGATGCTCCCTATGCTCGGCCGCAGCGTCCTGGAATCCGTGCGCCTGCTCGCCAACGCGTCGCGCCTCTTCGCCGACCGGTGCGTCGTGGGCATCACCGCCAACATCGATCGGGCGCGTGAGTACGCGGAAGGGTCGCCGAGCATCGTGACGCCCCTCAATCGCTACCTGGGCTACGAGGAGGCGGCCAAGGTGGCCAAGCAGGCCATGGCCGAGCGGAAGACGATCCGCGACGTGGTGGTCGAGCGCGGGCACATTCGCGACGGGAAGCTCACCGAGGCACAGCTGGACGAGGCGCTCGACGTGCTCCGCATGACGCGACGCCCGGAATAAGGGCCGGGGCACACGACGACGCCGGCTCGTTGCCGGGCCGGCGTCATCCCTTGATCCCATCGCGGCGGGAGTGCCACTACTTCAGCCCCGTATTACTACGAAACGGTAAGCCCACCGCGACGGTCTTCACTTGTACCTCGCATGCTGGGGATGCCCGCCAGCAGGCGCCAGTGACAGATGTCCCTGCCCGGCCGGGAATCTGCCGCGACGTACAATCGGGCACAGCAATCCATCCGCCGACGCATCGGTCCACCAGTGGCACCGATGCGCGCGCCGCGCGCGACGCGCGACCCACACAGCAGGAGATCGACCCGACGTGCCCACCACGTACCGCAACCTGATCGCCGGGGAGTGGCGCGCCGCCGCCTCCGGACGCACCTTCACCAGCACCAGCCCCGCGGACCGCGACGACGTGGTCGGCGAGTTCGCCTCCTCCGGACCGGAGGACGTCGAGGCGGCGGTCGCGGCTGCCGCGAAGGCATACCCCGCCTGGAGCGGCATGCCGGCGCCGAAGCGCGGCGAGATCCTGTTCCGCGTGGCGCGGCTGCTGGCCGAGCACAAGGAGGAGCTGTCGCGGCTCATGACCCGCGAGATGGGCAAGGTGCTGCCCGAGGCCCGCGGCGACGTCCAGGAGGCGATCGACGTCGCGTACTACATGGCCGGCGAAGGTCGTCGCCTGTTCGGCCAGACGGTGCCGTCGGAGATGCCCGACAAGTTCGCCATGAGCATTCGCCGCCCAATCGGCGTGGTCGGCATCATCACCCCGTGGAACTTCCCGGTCGCGATCCCGGCATGGAAGCTCTTCCCGGCCCTGATCTGCGGCAACACCGCGGTCATCAAGCCCGCGTCGGACACGCCGGCCTGCCTCGTGCGCTTCGTCGAGCTGCTGGCCGAGGGCGGCATACCCGACGGGGTCGTCAACGTGGTCACCGGCTCGGGCGCTGAGGTCGGCAACGCCCTCGTCGAGCATCCCGACGTGCGGGTCATCTCCTTCACCGGCCATACCGATACCGGCGTCGAGATCAGCACCCGCGCTGCCAAGACCCTGAAGCGCGTCAGCCTCGAGCTCGGTGGCAAGAACCCGATCGTGGTCTGGGAGGACGCCAACCTCGACCTGGCCCTCGACAGCGTGGTGTGGTCGGCGTTCGGCACCAGCGGCCAGCGCTGCACGGCGGCCTCGCGCCTCATCGTGCATCGGTCCGTCCACGACGAGTTCGTCGGGAAGCTGCGGGACCGGGTCGCGAAGCTCGTCCTCGGGGACGGGCTGCTCGAATCGACCGATGTCGGGCCGGTCATCAACGACAAGGCGGTCGAGCGCATCGCCGCCTATGCGGCCATCGGTCGTGACGAGGCGGACCTGGTGATCGGCGGGGAGGCGGCGCGCGACGGCGCGCTGGGCAAGGGCTCCTTCTTCCAGCCGACCATCTTCACCGAGGTCAAGCCGGACGCGCGCATCGCGCAGGAGGAGATCTTCGGGCCGGTGACCTCGGTCATCCCGGTCACCGATTGGGACGAGATGGTCGGCATCGTGAACGGGGTCAAGTACGGCCTCTCGACCTCGCTCTTCACCCAGGACATCAACCTGGCCTTCCGCAGCATCCGCGACTTCGAGTCCGGCCTGGGCTACGTCAACCACGGCACCATCGGGGCGGAGGCGCACCTGCCGTTCGGCGGCACCAAGGCAACCGGCAACGGCCACCGCGAGGTGGGCCAGGCGGCGCTCGACTTCTTCAGCGAGTGGAAGAGCGTGTACGTCGACTACTCCGGCAAGCTGCAGCGCGCCCAGATCGACACGACCTTCGTCGACGAGCAGGGCTGACCGATGCCACAGCTCCATCTCCACGCCGAGGCCGGCGACTACGCGCCGACCGTTCTGCTGCCGGGCGACCCGAATCGCGCTCGCACCATCAGCGAGCGCTTCGATGCCGGCACCGCGAAGCTCGTCAACGACCATCGCGGCATGCTCGGCTACACCGGCACGTTCAACGGGCAGCCGGTGAGCGTCCAGACCAGCGGGATGGGCACCCCGAGCCTGTCGATCGTGGTCGAGGAGCTGCTGCGCCTGGGGGCAACGCGGCTCATCCGGGTGGGGACCTGCGGCGGCATCGGGCGCGGCATCCGGACCGGCGACCTTGTCATCGCCACTGGCGCCTGCCCGACCGATGGCGCCACCGCGACCTACCTCCACGGCGAGGCCTACGCGCCGGTGCCCGACTTCGACCTCACCCGCGCGCTGGTTGAATCGGCCGAGCGGCAGTCGATCCCGGTGCGCACAGGGCTCGTGGCATCGGTCGATGTCTTCTACAACCCGGACGCGGACTACGCGCAGCGCTGGCGCGATCGCGGCGTGCTGGCCTTCGAGATGGAAGCCTCGGCGCTCTTCTACCTGGCCGCGCGCAGTGGGGTCCAGGCGGCCTGTGCCCTCGTGGTCAGCGACGTGCTCAGCGAGGAGGTCACCTCCGAGGAGAGCTATCTCGCACCGGATGCCCTGGCGGCGTCCGTGGACCGCATGATCGACCTGGCCCTCGGGGCCAGTGGCATCCCACCTGCGGAGTAGACTTTTCGCCATGACCGAACTCGCCACCCGCGGCGCCGCCAACCAGGCCGGCGCGATCATCAACAAGAACGCTCAGGACGAGGCGCAGGACTTCCTGCCGCTGAAGGGGATCGACCACGTCGAGTTCTGGGTGGGGAACGCCAAGCAGGCGGCGCACTACTACCGCGCGCTGTGGGGCTTCACCCCGGTTGCGTACGCGGGCCTGGAGACCGGCGTGCGGGATCGGTCCAGCTTCGTCATGGTGCAGAACGACATCCGCTTCGTCTTCACCGCCCCGCTGACGCCGGAGGGCGAGATCGCCGAGCACGTCGCCAGGCATGGCGATGGGGTGAAGGACATCGCCTTCGCGGTGGACGACGTGGACAGCGCATGGCGCGAGACCACGTCACGCGGCGCGGTCAGCGCCCTCGAGCCGACCGAGCTGACCGGCCAGAAGGGCGTCCTCCGCCGGTCCAGCATCCGCGCCTACGGCGACGTGGTGCACTCGTTCATCGACCGCAGCGACTACCACGGCGCGTTCGCGCCCGGCTACCACCGGGTAACGAGCCCGCCACCGGCGGCGAGCGGCCAGGTGCTGCTGGAGGTCGACCACTGCGTCGGCAACGTGGCGCTCGGGGACATGAACACCTTCGTCGACTACTACCGCGACATCCTCGGCTTCGCACAGCTCATCCATTACGACGACAAGGTGATCCACACCGAGTACTCGGCCCTGATGAGCAAGGTCATGACGAACGGCAACGGGCGCATCAAGTTCCCGATCAACGAGCCGGCGGCCGGGAAGAAGAAGAGCCAGATCCAGGAGTTCCTGGACTACTACCTCGACGCCGGCACCCAGCACATCGCGCTGCGCACCGAGGACATCGTGGGTACCGTGCGCGCCCTGCGCGAGCGGGGCGTGGAGTTCCTCGGCATGCCGCACGCGTATTACGAGAACCTGCCAGAGCGGGTCGGCGACGTGGGAGTTGCCATCGAGACGCTGGAGGAGCTGGGGATCGAGGCGGACCGCGACGAGGAGGGCTACCTGCTGCAGATCTTCACGCGTCCGGTGCAGGATCGGCCGACCTTCTTCTTCGAGATCATCGAGCGCCATGGCTCGCGCGGCTTCGGGGTCGGCAACTTCAAGGCGCTGTTCGAGGCGATCGAGATCGAGCAGGCCAAGCGGGGCAACCTCTAGCCATCCGCGCGGCAGCCGG
>JBDTQJ010000090.1:0-8505 GCA_039932235.1 Chloroflexota bacterium | reverse complement strand
AACCACGCCAGCATCATCGACGGCATCCGCCTCACGAAGGCCGAGCGCAAGATCTTCCCGCACGCCGACATGGAGACGCTGCGTACGACGCTCTCCGCGCTCCGCGCCGCGCCGGGCGGCGCCGAGCGCACCATCCTGCTCATCACCGATGGCGTCTTCAGCATGGATGGTGACATCGCCCGGCTGCCTGACATCGTGGAGGCGGCCGAGGCGCACGACGCGATCGTCTACATCGACGACGCCCACGCGTCCGGGGTGCTGGGGCGCAACGGTCGCGGGACGGTGGATCATTTCGACCTCCACGGCCGGGTGCAGGTGCAGGTGGGGACGCTCTCGAAGGCGATAGGCGTCCTTGGCGGGTACGTGGCAGGGCCGTCCAGCCTGCGCCAGGTGCTCGAGCACCAGGGCCGGCCCTTCCTCTTCTCCACCTCCGCGCCGCCGGCCGTCGCGGCTGCCTGCCTGGCCGCGATCGACGTGCTCGAGCGCGAGCCTGAGCTGATCGAGCGGCTCTGGGACAACGCCCGCTATTTCAAGGCCGGGCTGCAGCGTCTCGGGTTCGATACGGGCGCCTCGGAAACGCCGATCACGCCGGTCATCGTGGGTGCCGGGGCGCTGGCCCACAAGCTCAGCGATCGGCTCTTCGAGGAAGGCGTCTTCGCGATGGGCATCGGCTTCCCGACGGTGCCGGAGGAGAAGAGCCGGGTGCGAACGATCGTCACCGCCGAGCACACCCGCGAGGAGCTCGACACGTGCCTCGATGCGTTCGATCGGGTCGGTCGCGAGCTCGCCATCATCTGAGGACCGCGGTGCTCCGGCGCACCGCGCACTCTTCCCCCGCCGACATCCCGAGGGTACGATGGGCGCCGCCCGTTGGCGTGTTGTTGCCCGCACCGCTGAGCCAGGATCCAACCCATACCGATGCGACCTCGTTCGATGGATCTGATCGCCCACTCCCGATCGGCCGACGCTGGCACCCTGCCGCGCGCCACCGCCGTTGCCGGTAGCGCCGCGCCGCTCGCCGGGGACGCCAGCATCAACGAGCTGGCAGAGGCGGCGCGCGACGGCGATGTTGAGGCCCTGGGACGCCTCTACGACCAGCTGGTGGCACCGATCTACGGCTACGTGGCGCTTCGCATTCGCCGCCGGGAGGATGCGGAGGACCTCACCCAGCTGGTGTTCGAGCGCATCGTGGGGGCCCTCCCGCGCTACCGGTCCAGCGGGAAGCCGTTCCGGGCCTGGGCCTATAGGATCGCGCGCAACGCGGTCATCGATCACGTGCGCCGCGAGCGTACCCATGAGCCGCTCGACCCGCTCCACCAACACCTGGACGAGGATGGGCCGGAGCGGCTCAGCGTCCTCGGCGAGGAGATCCGCGAGCTGCGGCAGGCGATTCGCTCCCTGACTCCCGACCAGCAGGAGGCGCTGTCGCTGCGCTTCGCCGCCGGCCTCTCGGCGGAGGAGGCCGCCGCGGTGATGGGGCGCCGGGCGGGGACGGTGCGCGGGCTCACCTTCAGGGCCATCGCGTCGCTGCGGCGCCTCATGGCGGAGTCCTGAGGGCATGGCCCGAGGGACTCGCCGCCACGCGTCGCCCATCCGCTTCCGTCGCGTCGAGCTGGACGCGACGCCGGACGATCCGCTCGTGCGCTCCATGCTGCGTCACGGGACTGCGCTGGAGCCGGACCCGCGGTTCGCGCGTCGCCTGCGCGGCATCGTGCTGAGCCGCCATGTCGCCGCGCGCGAGGGACACATGGCGGCGCCACGTCGCGGGTCGATGACGCCCGTCGGGCGTGGCGTGCTGGTGAGCAGCGTGCTGCTCGCCATGAGCGCCGGCACGGTCGGCGCCTTCAGCCAGTCCGCCCTCCCCGACGATCCGCTCTACCCGGTCAAGCTGCGCCTGGAGTCACTGCGCATGGCCCTCGCTCCCGCGGACATGCAGGACGACCTGTTGGCGATGGCGCTCGAGGAACGGGCCAGCGAATTGACGCGCGCAGCGGCTGTCGGGCGCTGGAACGCGGCCGACGAGGCCGCGTGGCGGCTCGTGGCCACCGAGGAGCAGCTCGTCGCGCTGAACGGTCTGACACCCGGGATCGCGGCGCGCGTGCAGGCGCACCTGCGCGCGCTCGACCAGGTGCTGGTGCATGCGCCCACCCTCGCTGCGGCGCACGTCGCCGAGCGGTTGGAGATCGCACGCGTCACCCTCCGGGATCGCGGCCGCGGCAGTGACGCTCCTCGCGCCGCACCGGGTACGGCTGGGAGTGGTGGAGGTTCGAATGCCGCGCCTGATGCCTCCCCGCCTGTCGGAGAGCCGCAGCGATCGGCTGCGCCGTCCGCGAAGCCGGCGCCGTCCGCGCCACTCCCCTCGCAGCCGGCCGCGTCGGATCGGCCCGCGGCCACCGAGCGTCCCAGTCGCTCGCCCCACGCCACCCCGGATGGGCAACGTACGAGCGAGGCTCCCGCCAACTGACCCGGCCCCTGGCGCCCGGTGGCGGTGACCTGGCCCGATCCCCGGACCTCGTACCCCGCGCATCAGGCGGCGGTCCGGCACTCCCCTGTTCGGCCCCGGACGTCAGAAGACGGGGTAGAGGTCAGGCCTCTACCCCGTCCCTGCCAGGGGGGCTGGATCAATCCTCCGGAGGCAGGCCCTGGTGACCCGCCCCCGGAGGTTGCATCGGCTAGCGGCGGCGCCGCACCGATCGGACGTTGACCGTGGCGAGGGTGCCGAGGGATGCCAGGAAGAGCACCATCAGCAGCTCGACCGGGATGGTCACCGGCTGGCCGTTCGGGCCGGACACGGAGGCCGTGTCAGGGACCGATGGCTCCGGCGTCCCGGTGCTTCCCTGCTCGGACTGCTCCGACACCGTGATCGAATCACGGCCATCGTCGGGAGCGGTCTCGTTCGAGTCGATGACGGCCACGTTCTCGATCGGGGTGCCGATGGCCGCATCCGCGTCCGTCGACGTCTCGAAGGAGACCGTGCCGCTCGCATCGCTGAGCGACGGGAAGGTCCAGGTCACGGTGTGGGTGGCCGCGTCGTACACACCGCCATCGCTGGCGCTGTCGGCGACGTAGGTCAGCCCATCCGGGATGACGTCGGTGATCACCGCGTTGGTGACCGGGCCGTTCGTCATCGTCCAGGTGAGGGTCCAGGTGACCGGGTTCGGGGTCACCGACTTCAGGTTGCCCTGCGCATCGAAGAGCAGCGCGACCGTCTCGGTGTCGGCATCCTTGCCGATCACCAGGGTCGGGATCCGGACGTCGGTCGTGGTCTGGTCGCAGATTGCCGAGTCCGTCTCGTCGACGTCGATGCAGGCCAGGTTGGCGAGCTCGCCGATGGCATCCGCATCCACGGTCGCCGAGTAGCTGAACTCGTACGTTCCGTTCTCCAGGGTCCCGAGGGTCCAGGTGAGATCCTGGCCGTCGGCCGCGAAGCCGGTGGCCGGGTCAGCCGAGTCCTCGAGGTAGGTCAGCCCGGCGGGCAGCGTGTCGGTGATGACCGCGTTGTGCACGGGGCCGTCGGTGACCGTGACCGTGAGGCTGTAGTCGATGGTCTCGCCCCGGAGGACGAACTCACCGTCGAAGTTGCTGGACTTGTCGAACTCGACCGTCGAGGGCTTGACCTCGATCTCCGAGTCGTCGCAGATCAGGCCATCCTCGGCGTCATCCTCACTGCTCACGCAGCCGGTGTTGACGATCGAGCTCCCGATGGCGGCATCGCCATCAACGAGGGCCGAGTAGGTGAACTCGTAGATCCCGCTGTCGAGGCTGCCGGTGGTCCAGGTCAGATCCTGGCCGTCGACCTCGAAGCCATCCATCGGATCCGCCGAGCCGGCCACGTAGGTCAGCCCGTCGGGGATCGAGTCGGTGATGACCGCGGACTCGAGCGGTCCATCGGTGACGGTCACCGTCAAGGTGTACTCGACCATCGAGCCACGGGAGACCGGGCCCTCGGTGTTGTTGTCCTTGACGATGTCCAGGCTCGGAGGGGTCACCTCGACCGTCGTCTGGTCGCAGAGCTCGGCATCGAGCTCGTCGGTGTCGACGCAGGCCAGGTTGGTGAGGTCGCCGACGGCGTCCGCATCCACCGATGCCTGATACGTGAAGGTGTGCGTGCCGGTGGCGAGCTCACCTGCGGTCCAGGTGATCACGTTGCCGACCACGCTGTCGGGCTCGGGCGAACCCGAGTCGGCGACGTAGGTCAGACCATTCGGCAGGGTGTCGGTGATCACCGCGTTCTGCATCGGTCCATCCATCACCTCGACGGTGACGGAGTAGTCGATGACCTGGCCGCGGGTCACGGCCTCGCCCTCGAAGTTGTTCGACTTGTCGATCGTGAGCGACGGCGGGGTCACGGTGACCGTGGAGTCGTCGCAGATCGCGGGCTCACCGGTGTTGGCGTCATCGCTGGCAGCGACGCAGCCGACGTTGGTGATATCCGAACCGATGGGCGCATCGTTGGCGACGAGCCCGTCGTACTCGAACGTGTAGGTGCCCGTCGCCAGCGTACCGGCATCCCAGGTCAGGGTGCGGCCGTCGAGGCTCAGGGAGAAGCCCGCCGACGGATCGGCGGTGTCGGTCTTGTAGTCGATGCCGGCCGGCAGGGCATCGGTGATCACGACGTCATGCGCCGGACCATCGGTGACCGTCACGGTCAGCGAGTAGTGGACGGTCGAGCCGCGGGTGACCGGGCCCTCCGTGTTGTTGTCCTTGAGGATGGAGACGGCAGGCTGCTTGACCAGCACGCTGCTGTCGTCGCACAGCTCCTGCGCCAGCTCATCGGTCTCGATGCAGCCGACGTTGGTGAGTGTGCCGCTGGCATTTTCGTCGACGGTCGCATCGTAGGAGAAGAAGTACTGGCCCTGGGCAAGGTCGCCCATGTCCCAGGTGAGGACCTGTCCAGCCACCGAGGTGGTCGCCGGATCCGCGGAGGCGGCCACGTAGGTGAGGCCGACGGGAAGGGTGTCGGTGACGACCACGTTGGTGGCGTCGTTGCCGTCGATGTTGACCTCGATGGTGAAGTGAACGGTGTCACCTCGCGAGACCGTACCCGGATCGCCCTCGACTTCGGCGTCATTGCTCTTGTCGATGGTGACCGAGGTGTCCGCGACGTTGACGAACGTGCAGATCACGTCCTCGCCGGGATCGAGGTCGATGGCGACGCTCGACGAGCCGGACTCACCGGAGTCGCAGCTCACGGTTGCGGTGTAGCCGTCCTTGGTGGTCTCGGCGACGTTGTACATACCTGCGCCGAGGTCACTGAAGGTCTGCTGCCCGCCGCCCGCGGGAAGGTCGAACGACCCAAGGTCGCCGGTATAGCCCCACGCGCCGGCGGGAGCATCGCCGTCGAGCGACTTGATGATCGTGATGGAGCCCGGCTGGGCGACGTTGTAGAAGGTGCAGGTGACGTCGTCACCCGGATCCAGATCGACGCTGACGCTGGCGACACCACTGTCACCGTTGTCGCAGCTGACGCTGACGTCGTAGCCGGTCTTGGTCGTCTCGTTGATGGTGTAGGAGCCAGCCACCAGCTCGTACGCGTCGGTAGAGCCGCCCGCGGCGGGAAGCGTGAAGCTCCCGAGGTCGCCGGTGTAGCCCCACGCCGAGGTCGGCACCTCGCCCGTCAGGTCCTTGACGATCGTCAGGTGGGCCGGCGGAAGGGTGTTGACGAACGTGTGGCTCTGCTGCTGGCCGCTCGTGACGACGAGGGTCTCGCTGAGATCGTTCGGGTCGGCCAGGTAGCCGGTCGGCGGATCGGTCTCGGTGAAGGTGCAGGACGTGCCGACCGGGGCGGCCACGGCGATCGTGCCGGCGCTGCCCGTGGTGGCGGTCTTGCTCAGGCTGCCGCCCGACGTGGACGTGAAGCTCTCGCTCGAGTCGTTCGTCGAGTTGGCGTCGTTGCCATCCTGGACGGTGCCGTTTGGCTGGGCCGTGATGACGGTCCCTGCCAGTGCGGCGGTTGTTATCGGCCAGGTGCAGGCGACCGTGAAGTCGGCACCCGCGAGCGGGGCCCCCGACGCATCGGTCTTGTGGATGAGCAGGTCGCCGCCGATCAGGAAGCAGGCGGGTCCGGCCTTGCGGTTGCTGGCCTGCGAGTTCGACGGGCTCTCGGTCGTCTTGGCATAGTTGCAGTATTCGTCGCCGACCGGGGCATCCGAAGGAATGGTCAACGTGAACGTCAGGAGGAAGTTCTCGTTGTTCGGCACGAAGTCGATGAAGTACTTCGCCACCGCCGTGTCGCCGATGAAGACACAGTCAGTGATGCGGAAGTCGCCGCCGACATCCTCGGCATCCACCGGGAAGCTGATCTCGAACGTGGCGGTGCCGCCCGGCTCGAGTGAGCCTGCGATGAGTCGCTTGTTCGTATTCTCGCTGCCCGGCGTGGTGACGACGCCGTTGCATTCGTTGCCGTTGATGGGGTCCTGGGTGACCCTCACGTCGTCGGCGCGCACGACGCTCGAGATGCCACCCATGATCGGGGCCAATGGGCCCAGCACAACATTGAAGATAAGTGCAACTGCTACTGGGAACGCGCGAAGTGGAGTCCGGGAACTTGGGAAACTCATGTCGGATGCCCCCTTGGCATCTGCGGCCGACTGCCGTGCGGCCTGTGTTCTACCGATAGACACTTTCCTTCTGGAGTCATCCCTGGATGCCAGGGTCGCCGTCCGGGTGGGTGAGGCAGATCACCCGGGCTCGAGAACGACTTGACTCGCTGCTGCTGGTGGACCGATGAACGGCACGGGAACGAGGTTGTCCCGCGGTCCCCCGCACGGTGCGGGGCCGACACTATACGGTGGCTTTCCAGTACTTTGGTACCCCCCGATTTACTGAAGTTCAACAATTAGGTGCGGTGGTGTGCAGTACCGATGAATGGATGCGGTGACCCCGAGCACCAGTGGTCCTGGTACCCGGGGCCGTTGGAGGTCCTAGCGGACTTGCTCGACGGTGCGGCGGCGACCGATCCACAGGCCGGCCGCAGAGATGAGGAGCAGCAGGCCCCAGGCGGCGGTGCCGCCCGAGCTGTGCCCGGTCCCAAGGTTTGCGGCGGAGTTGCCCATGCTGGCGCCCGGAGTTCCGGTGCCGCCCTGGACGCTCTGCTCCGGGGTGCCGGTGTTCCCCTCGACCGATTGCTCGGCCGACTGGGACGCCGACGCGGAGACGGACTCCGATGGCGACGGGAAGGTGGTGCTGGTGCCGCTCGTGCTTTCCTCCGTGCTGGAGGACGGTGATGCGGACTGCGACGCGCTCGCCGACTGCGAGGCGCTGGTGGACTGCGACTGGCTGTCGGAGGTGCACCCGATCGACATGGCGATCGCGCGATCCATGACAGCGGAGGTCTGCGGCTCGCCATCGTCGAAGACCTGGGCGTGGACGTTCAGGTCGCTGTAGCTGCCGGGCTCTAGGGCGATGCTCGCCTCCCACCCGGCGCCGGCCGCCGCGTACGCGAAGTCGGGCTGGGTGCCATCGGGCGGTGCATCGGTCCCATCGACGCGCTTGTCGTTGAGGCCGAACTTGAGGAAGTTGTCGCCGTCGGAATCGATGATCGTCACGCCGTCGGCGGCGATCACGGCGAGATACAGCACGCCGGCATCGCAGTCATAGCGGAGGTAGAGGCTCGACTCGAACGGCTTGTCGGCGTTGCCCGCGCGGTACATCTGCGCGAAGAGGTCCGCATCGGTCCAGCCGGCAAATGCTCCGTCGACGGTGATGCCGGCGCCGATGGCAACGCTTGGAGCCGCGGCGAGCGCGGGAGCGGCCAGCCCCACCAGGCTGGCTCCGAGGGTGATAACGGCGAGGCCGCTGGTGAAGCGTCGGCGCTTCGAGGTCATCTGCATTCGTCCCTTCTGCGGGTCCGCGGCAGGGCAGCCGCCGCGGAGCCGTGACTTGGATGTGATCGGGACGCCAGCCCCCTGGACGGATCCGATCGATTGGTCTACCTCGACAGTACGGGGTCATACCCAACTTGACTAGTACCTGCGGCGGCACATGGTGGGGCGCTCCGGATCGGTCTGGTGGGGTCTGGTACGTATTACGCTGTGGATGCGGTGACCGCGTGCAACGATCTGGGCCAGGACCCCGGTCCCATGGTGGACCAGTACCGATGACCTCCCATCCGGTGGCACGACAAAGCCCCCGCCGGATGACTCCGACGGGGGCTCTGTGCGACTGGTGCCTAGCGGCGGCGGCGGGCCGTCGCCAGGTTGACGACCGCGAGGCCGCCGAGTGACAGGAGGGCGAGGATCCCGAAGGCGATCGCGGGGATCGCGCTCGAGGTGCCCTGGCTGCTGACGGAGCCGTTGCCCATGCTGGCGGCCGGCGAACCGGTACCACCCTGGACGCTCTGCTCCGGCGTGCCGGTGTTGCCTTCGACTGACTGCTCCGCCGAAGAGCTCGCGCTGGTCGACGCGCTCGCCGACTGCGAGGCGCTCTGGGAGGCGCTCACCGACTGCTCCACGCTCTGGCTCGCGGAGGCGCTGGCCGACTGGCTGGCGCTGGCCGACTGGCTGG
>JBDTQJ010000089.1:0-8546 GCA_039932235.1 Chloroflexota bacterium | reverse complement strand
ATGGTGGTCGTGGTGCCTTGGGGTCCCCACCAGCGGGGGGTGAGCGGAGGGCTAGCGCTTTGCGTTGCGCTGGAGACGGCGCACCACCTCCGCCGTCTCCTCGTCGGGGCCGTGGCCGGGCTCCGAGCGCGGGCCGGCGAACGTCCCGAACTGGCGATCACCGGCGTCACCGAGCCCGGGCAAGATATAGCCGCGCTCGTTGAGCTCGCGGTCCACGGCGGCGACGTGGATCTCGACGTCAGGGTGCGCGTTGGAGAGGGTGGCGACGCCCTCGGGGGCCGCGATCAGCGAAACCTGCTTGATGCGGGTGGCGCCCCACGTCTTGAGGATGTCGACGGTGGCCGCCGCGGAGCCGCCGGTGGCGAGCATGGGGTCGAGGATCAGGCACACCTGGACGGTCGCGGCGTCCGGCAGCTTGTTGTAATACTCGACCGGCTTGAGCGTTCGCTCGTCGCGGTACAGGCCGATATGCCACACCTCGGCCGATGGCATCAGCTCCAGCATGGCGTCGACCATGCCGAGCCCCGCGCGCAGCACCGGCACCAGGCCGATGCGCGGCTCGAGCTCCGCACCCTCGGTCGTCTCGAGGGGCGTCTCGACCTGCATGGGCCGCGGCGCCAGGTCCGCCATCGCCTCGTAGCCGAGCAGCCACGTCAGCTCGCGCACCAGCTCGCGGAACTTCTTCGGGTGGGTGCCGACATCGCGCAGGATCGACAGCTTGTGCGCCACCAGCGGGTGGCGGCTGACATGGAGGGTGGGGGGCGCGAACTCAGGCATCGGCCGTGATTCTAGTCGGCGCGGCGCGGGTGGCGATGATCGCGGTGCCGGCCAGCACGGCCAGCGCGCCGGCCACGAAGGGTCCCGGCGGTCCGGCGAGCGCGGCCGCCACCGCGGCCAGTGCCGGACCAACGATGCCGGCTGCGTAGAGCGGCAGGTACACCAGGTTCAGCGTGGCCGACCGGCGTTCGGGCGTCGTCTCGGTGGCCAGCAGCCCGAAGACCATGGCACCGGCAACCGCGATACAGGCGGCGAAGACGAACTGCGCGGCGGCCAGGGCACCCAGGGCCGGCATGAGCGGCATGGCGATCAGCGTCAGGCCGGCCAGCGCCAGGGCGCCGAGCAGGACAGGCCGAAAGCCGATCCGGTCGCCAAGCGCACCGCCGAGCGGCGAGATGACCGCCCCGGCAAGCGCCGCCACCCCGACGACGAGCGCCACCGCGCTCGCCAGCCCCGGCCCGACGCCGACGAGCCCCTCCACCAGGACCGGCACGTACGGCCGGCTCGCCTGAGTGGCCAGGAAGGCGACGGTATAGATGGCGAAAATCCGTCGCACCACCGGATCGGTCAGCACGCCGCGCACCGCACCGAATGCCAATGACAGGGTCGTGCCGCTCGGCACCACCTCCGGGCGGACCTCGCGGGTGCCGAGCCAGACGAGCAGGGCGGCGGCCACCGACAGGGCCGACGAGAGCCAGAAGACGGCCGGCAGCGCCCAGCCCATGCCGTCGATGAGCAGGCCGGCGGCAGCTGGCCCGGCGGCGAAGCCGATCGGTCCGGAGGCACCGAAGATGGCGACCGCCAGGCCGATGCGCGCCCGCGGCGCGATGTCCCGGATCGCCGCCAGCATGACCCCGGTGTTGCCGAGCTGGAAGCCGACGAGCAGCAGCGTCAGCGCCAGCTGCCACGGCTCGCTCGAGAGGGCGACGCCGGCGAACACGACCGCCTCGACCACCGCGCTGCGGGCGATGACCGCGGTGCGGCTGTACTTGTCCGCCCACACCCCCCACAGCGGCACGAGCGGGGCGCCGACCACGAAGATCAGCGCGCTGAAGACACCGATGAAGGTGAGTCGCGCGTCGCCGCTCACGCCGAGGTCAAGGAGGCGCGCCGGCAGCAGCGCGAAGATCTGGCTGACCCCGGCCGACTCGATGAGCGAGACGGTGAAATAGACGCCCAGCAGGACGCGCCAGTCCTGCGGCGGCCGTATCCGCGCCCGTTCAGCCACGCCGCGCATCCAGCGCGTCCGCGGCGGCACCACACGCCCAGCGGACGCCTTCCGAGCGGGTGGGGTAGACGTGGACCGCGTCCCGCACCTGGTGGACGGTGAGGCCGGCGCTCATCGCGAGGGCCAGCTCACCGACCAGGTCACCTGCCGCACGGCCCACCAGCTGGGCGCCGAGGATGCGGCCGTCCGGCGCCGCCAGGACGCTGACGAAGCCGCGGGTGTCGCCATCGGTGATGGCGCGGTCGAGCTCGTCCCAGGTGATGCGGCCCGCTGCCGCGTCCGGGCCGGCCGTGGCGGCGAGGAGGCCGATCCGTGCCACCTCCGGGTCGGTGAACGTCGCCCACGGGATCTGGTCGTAGCGCATGGTCCGATGGGCGCCGTCCAGCGCATTGGCGGCCACCAGCGCCGCCTGGGCGCTGGCGACGTGGACGAACGGCAGCTCACCGGTGACGTCGCCGGCCGCCCAGATATGCGACGCGCTGGTGCGCAGCTCGTCGTCGAGGACGAGGCGACCGTCACGAGCCTCGACGCCGGCAGCCTCGACACCCAGGGATTCGAACGCGGGCGCGCGGCCCACCGCAACCAGGAGCGCGTCGAACGGGAGCTCCTCGCCGTCGTCGAGGGTGGCGCGGCCGGCCGCCACCCGCTCGACGTTGCGGCCGAGACGGAGCGCGATGCCCTCCTCGGTGAACGCCTGCGCCAGCACCGCCGACGCCTCCGGCTCCTCGTTGGCGAGCAGCCGGTCCGAGTCGACGATGGTCACCCGCGAGCCGAGACGGGCCAGCGCCTGGGCCAGCTCGGCGCCGATTGGTCCGCCGCCGACCACCACCAGGCGCCCCGGGATCGCGTCCAGCTCCCAGACCGATTCGCTGGTCAGGTAGTCGACGCCCTCGAGGCCGGTGATCGGAGGGATCGTGGTGCGCGAGCCGGTGGCGATCACCGACCGCTCGAAGCCGATGCGCCGCGCCGGTCCGTCGCCGTGCGGCCGCAGCTCGGCAACATGCGGGGAGACGAAGCGCGCCGTGGCGTGACGAGCGGGATAGGGGTTCGACGTCCAGGTATCGGCCTCGTCACGGTCGCCGCGTGCCGCCCGAATCACCTCGCGCACGCGCTGCATGAGCCGTCGGGCATCGGGTTCCGCGAGCGTCGCGTCGAGCGCGAGCTGCCCCGAGACACGGACGAGGCGTGCCAGCTCCGCGGAGCGCAGGAGCGCCTTGGATGGCACACAGCCGGCATTCAGGCACTCGCCGCCCAGGCGATCGCGTTCGACGAGCAGCACGTCGACGCCCCTCCGTGCCGCCGCGGTCGCGACGCCGCCACCGGCGGAGCCTCCGCCGACGACGAGCAGATCGTGCGTCTCGTCGGTTCCTTCGCGCACCACTTCCTCCGGCCTGTTCCTTGCTGCTAGGCTACTGGTCCTTGCACGAGCCCGCCGCGCGGTCCGCGGCGTGCGCGCCCGCGACTGGTTGCCCAAAGGAGGATGCCAAGCATGGTCTTCGGATCGAAGCGTGATCAGCGCTCCGACGCACTCTCCCGCGAGGATGTCGTGGGCAACCTGTATCCAGAATCCCTCAGTAGCGAGGTCGATGTGACGCCGACACCGAATGAGCCCTCGTTCCGCCGCGACAGCGGCAACGAGAGCGTGATCGATCCCCATGCCCGCTTCAACGGGAAGTACGTCTCGGATCGAGACCTGCGCATCGAGGGGGAGGCACAGGGCGAGATCGAGTGCCAGGGCACGCTGATCATCAGCCCGCAGGCGCGCGTGCGGAGCGCGATCAAGGCCCACAACGTGGTCATAAACGGTGACTACGAGGGCGATGTCGATTGCGGCGGGCGCTTCGAGATCGGCTCGACAGGGCGCGTGAAGGGCAACATCAAGACGCAGGTCCTGGTCATCAAGGAGGGCGCCCACTGGGAGGGCGGAGTCACCATGACCCGCGACCCAGCGGCACGACCGGCACCGGGCCAGGGTGGGAATGCACCGGCCGGCGGCGGATCCGGCGGCTCGCGAGGCGGCTCGGGCGGCAGCGGTGGCTCGGGCGGCAGCGGCGGCCCGGGCGGCCAGTCGGGGCAGGGCGGCAGCGTCTTCAGCAAGCAGGACCGCGAGGCGGCCCCGGCGACCGAGGGCGGCTGACCGGCACCCACTGACCCTGGCGCGACGCGCAGGCGTGCCACGTAGCTCGCGGGCGGCGTCACCGCCCGTGCTGGTGGAGGTCGTCCGTGGTGGGCGCGTGGAATCGGCGCATCGCGGCTGTGTCGTCGTTGCCGCCCCCGATGGCACGCCCGTCGCGGGCGTCGGCGACCCGGACCAGTTCATCTTCCTGCGTTCGTCGGCCAAGCCATTCCAGCTGGCCGCATTCGTGGCGTCCGGGCGCTTCGACGACTACGACCTGGGGCCGGAGGCGCTGGCGATCATGGCCGCCAGCCACTCGGGCGAGGACCGCCACGTGCGCACCGTGCAGGAGATCCTGCGGCGCGCCGGCCTGACCTCGGCGGTGCTGCAGAACCAGGTGCATGCCCCGTACGACGGCGAGACGGCGCGGCGTCTCATCCGCGACGGCGAGCCACTCACCGCGCTGCGCGGCAACTGCTCGGGCAAGCATGCCGGGATGGTGCTGTTCGCGAAGGCATCGGGTTGGCCGATCGACACCTACTGGCACCCGGACCACCCGGTCCAGCGCCAGGCGCTGGAGACGATCTCCGCGCTGACCGATGTGCCGATCGAGGCCATCGCGACCGCCACCGATGGCTGTGGGGTGGTCACCTTCGGCATGCCACTCCGCGGCCTGGCGATCGCATACGCACGCCTCGCCGATCCGTCGTCCGTCGCCGACCGGCCGCTGGCCGAGGCGCTGCGCCGCATCCGTGACGCGATGATGGCCAACCCGGAGCTGGTCGCCGGTGAGCGGCGCCGGATCGACACGGCGGTCATGCGCGCCTTTCCGCGACGCGTCGTCAGCAAGGGCGGGGCGGAGGGGGTGCTGGCGATGGGCCTTCCGCCGGGGGCACTCCCGGAGCGAGCTCCATTCGGTGACGGGCCGCTGGGAATCGCCGCGACGATCGAGGACGGCAACAGCGAGAACCGCGCCGGCGACGTCGTCTCGGTTGAGCTGCTGCGCCAGCTGGGGCTCCAGGAAGGGCCGCTGCCCGCCGGCCTCGAGCCGTTCGCGCATCCACCGATCACCGATCCGCGCGGCGCGCAGGTCGGCGAGGTGCGGCCGGTCTTCGGCCTGGCGCGGAGCGCGTGATGCAACGCTTCCGGATCAACATGCCGATCCTCGGCAGCGATCCCGGTCGCTGGCGGACCGCCTTCTTCGTCGTCGGTACGAGCTACCTCGTCTTCCTCCTGGTCGAGCGGCTGTCGGCGTTCCTGAGCGGCTTCTCCTCGATCCTGATGGTCGTCTTCCTGGCCTGGCTGCTGGCGTTCATCCTCTCGCCGTCGGTCGGGCGCCTCGAGGAGCGCTTCGGATGGTCACGGGGCATGGCGGTGGGCGTCGTCTACGCGGCGGCCATCGTCGGCGGTGCCATCGGTCTGTTCGTGATCGGGACGCTGATGGGCGGGCAGCTCGCCAAGCTGACCGACGAGTTCCCGCAGACCCGTGACGACATCCAGGCGACGCTCACCGGCTGGCAGCGCTCGATCGAGGTGAGCGGCTTCCGCCCTAACCTGGTGTCGCTCTTCAACGACGCTGTCGGCCAGGTCCAGCGGGTGGCCACATCCGCGCTGGGCGAGGCACCGCGGATCGGCATCGCGGTGGTCGGCAACATGGCCCTGGTGCTCATCCTGAGCCTCTACATGGTGCTCGACAGCCACGCCATCCTGCGCGGCCTGAACCGCCTGGTGCCGGACCGCTACGAGGACGAGGCGGACCTGCTGGAGCGCAGCGTGGCCCGCGCCTTCGGCGGCTTCCTGCGCGCGCAGGTCATCCTGGCCGGCATCCAGGCGCTGCTGGTCCTGGTGGTCGGGATTGCCATCGGCCTGCCCTACCTGTTCCTCATCGTGGCCGTCTCGACCGCCTTCATGCTGGTCCCGTTCTTCGGCCCGCCGCTGGCGCTCGTGCCGCCGATCGTGGCCACCGCCATCTACGCACCCGGCTGGGTCCTGGTCGCCGCGCCGGTCCTGCTCATGGTGCAGACCGTGGTCGTCAACTGGCTGCAGCCGAAGCTCATGCGGGGCGCCCTCGGCCTCCACCCGCTCCTCGTGCTGGTCGGACTGCTGATCGGCGCGCAGGTCGCCGGCCTGTGGGGGGCGCTGTTCGGCATCCCGGTGATCGCGGTGATCAACACCTTCGTCAACTACGTCGTCAACCTCGCGACCCTGGAGGACACCGCCGAGGTGGAAGCCGATGCGATGCTGGAGGAGGCCCGGCGCGAGGCTCCTGAGGACGCAGAGATGGAGGACATCATCGCCCTCGCTGCCGACAAGGCGGAGGAGGCGCACGAAGAGGCACGGGCCGACGGCGAGGACGGCGAGGACGGGGGCGTCATGGAGCGCATCGCCGAGACCACCGACGAGCTCCGCGAGACGAGCGCGCTCACCCGCGAGGCGGCTGCCGAAACGCGCGACGCCGCCCGCGAGACGCGAGACGCCGCAGTCGAGATCCGCGACGCGGTCGTCGACGACGGGCAGGAGCCGCCGGCCTAGAGCGCTCCTCGGATGCCGTCCGCGACCCGGAGCAGGATGGGGGCGAGGACGAGGGCCGGCAGGAAGTTCGCCACCCGGACGGGCTTGATCTCCAGCAGGCGCAGCGCGACACCGAGCAGGATCAGCCCGCCGGCGGCGCTGATCGCCAGGATCGTGCGCTCGTCCATCGCGTCGCGGAGCAGGAACGCGCCCGCAGCGATGGACCCCTGCACCAGCAGCACCGTCAGCGCCGAGAGATACACGCCCGCCCCCAGGGCCGCCGCGAAAGCGACGGCCGCGACCCCGTCGAGCAGGGACTTCACCGCCAGCAGGGTCACGTCGCCGCGCAGGCCATTGTCGAGCGAGCCGAGGATGGTCAACGGGCCGACGCAGAAGACGAGGCTGGCGGTCACGAACCCTTCGGCGATGCGCGAGCCGCGGCCGTCGCCGCGCGCGAGCCGCCGCTGGAACCACGCCCCCAGCGCCTCCAGCCCCTCGTGGAGGTGGAGGAGCTCGCCGACCACCGCACCGCCCAGAACGCCGGCCAGGATGGCGAGGTCGTCCCCGGGGAGGACGAGCGGGTCGGTGAACACGCGGAGCCCCATCGACACCCCGAGGAGGGCGGTGAAGAGCCCCAGGCCCACCGTCAGCGTCTCGGCCATGCGGGACGGGATGCGCGAACCCACCAGCACGCCGAGCGTCGTGCCGATGAGCACGCTGGCAACGTTCAGCAGGGTGCCGGTCAGGAACATGGAGGCAGTAGCCTAGACCGATGGGACTGCGGTACGTCGCGCTCGGCGACTCGTACACCATCGGCACATCGGTCCGGGAGGACGAGCGCTGGCCGAACCAGCTGGTCGCCGCGCTCGATGGCGCGCTGGAGCTGGTCGCCAACCCAGCCGTTAACGGCTATACCTCTGCAGACGTGCTTCGCGACGAGCTCCCGGTGTTCGCGCGGAGCGACCCCGAGCTCGCGAGCCTGCTGATCGGGGTCAACGACGTGGTGCAGGGCGTGCCAGACGCCACCTACGCGGCCAACGTGGCGGTCATCCTCGACGAGCTGCTGGAGCGGCTGCCTGCCAACCGGATCGTGTGCCTGGCGACGCCCGACTACACCTTGACCCCGCGGGGTGCCGACTACGGGGCACCCCATGAGCGGCGCGCCGGCATCACACGCGTCAACGCCCTGCTGGCAGCCGCGTGTCGAGTCCGGGAGATCACGTTCGTCCCGCAGATCTTCGCGATCAGCGGCCGCGTGGCCCAGGATCCGCGCCTGGTCGCCGGAGATGGGCTGCATCCCTCGGGGGCGCAGTACGCGCTGTGGACCGATGCGATCGGGCGAGTCGTCCGCGGGCTGCTCAGCTGACGTCGGCCGACTCGACGAGCCGAGCGAGACCCAGCGCGCCCAATCCCCGGCAGACGCCGAGCCCCTCGGCCAGCGCCTCAGCATCCCCTCCGGCGAAGCGGTGCCACTCCAGCAGGCAGAGCGCGAGATGCAATGGCAGGCGGAGATCGCGCCAGGCGGCCGCCGCCGCGGAGTAGCGCCCGGGCGCATCCGCTTCACCGGCGAGCGCGCCGGCCGCGGCCGCGAGCGTGAGCGCCGCCGCGCCGGCCCACCGTCCCTTGACCCCCATCGCGTGCATGGACGCAATGGTCGTGCGCAGCGCTGACAGGTCACCCGCCCACAGCTCGGCGCGCGCCGTGAGCTCCAGGGCCCGCAGGCGCTCGGCACCGAGAGCTCTGCCCGTGGCGCGGCGCGCGTGCTCGAGGGCAGATGCAGGGTCGCCAGCCAGCAGCGCGGCCCAGGCGCGGGCGTGGTCGCCGGCGGCCAGGTCCTGCGGATCGGTGGTCGCATCGACCGGTTCGAGCACGTCGAGCGGCTCGAGCGGATGCGGAACGCCGCGCAGGGCACCG
>JBDTQJ010000088.1:0-8784 GCA_039932235.1 Chloroflexota bacterium | reverse complement strand
TCCCCCGCCTCGGCCTCCAGGTCCATCCTGCGCAGCGCGCCGTGCGGCTCGAGGTTGCGAAAGTAGACGTTCGGCTCGCTGGTGAGGATGTGCAGGTGCTTGCTGTACGGGAGGTACGCTCCGAATCCCAGCACCAGGATGATGTGCGCCCAGGCCATCGCCCCGTAGCCTGCGGCGCCGGCCTCCGGACCGATGGAGGCCAGCAGCGTGGCCAGCGGCCCGGCGAGGATGGCGAAGGGCCGGCTGGCGGCATCCGGGAGGGCGACGAAGCGCAGTGCATCGCCCAGCAGCTCGGTGACGACGATGGCGAGGATCAGGGCCAGGATGATGAACGCATCGCGGCTCAGCGCCAGCCGGGCCGGGCGGGTGACGACGCGCCGCCAGGCGGCGTATGCCAGCGAGAGCAGGATCAGACCGATGAACAGGTTGGCGAAGAAGACGACGATCCCCCACAGCCACCCGCCCAGCGGCCAGCCGAGCACCGCCTCCAGCAGGCCGTTGGTCAGGTAGTTGCCGCTGGTGGCCAGCAGGACCAGGAAGCCCCAGAAGATGAACGCGTGGGCCAGCCCCGGTCCCAGGTCGGCGAGCAGGCGCTTCTGGCCGAAGACAAAGACTCCCAGTCCACGGATCCGCTCAAGGGGCCGGTCGCTGCGGTCCAGCGGCTGGCCGGCGCGCAGGACGGCAACGTGCTGCCCAGCGCGGCGCCAGAACAGGATGATCGCCACCCCGACCGGGATGACGACGAGGAAGTAGAACGGGATGGAGGCTTCCATGCGCCCGCCATGGTAGCGGCGGGGCGCGTGGCTCGACGCCTAGTGGTCGCCGCCCGCCACCTGGTCGATGGCGTGCCGCAGGAGCGGCAGCAGGGCGGCCAGCGACTCGAGCGCGCCCTTCGGCGAGCCGGGAAGGTTGACGATCAGGCAGCGGCCGCGCGTGCCGGCGATGCCGCGGCTGAGGGCCGCCATGGGGGTGCTGGCCGCGCCGCTGGCCCGCATCAGCTCGGCGATGCCCGGCGCCTCGCGCTCGAGGATGCGGCGCGTGGCCTGCGGCGTCACGTCGGTCGGGGTGAGGCCGGTGCCACCGGTGGTCACGATGAGGCGGCATCCCGCGTCCGCCAGAAGGGCAAGCTGCGTCGCGATGGCCGCCTCGTCGTCGGGCAGGACCATCGGCTTCGGAGCGGTCTCGAAGCCCGCCTCGCGCAGGGCCACGACAAGTGCCGGTCCGCTGCCATCCTCGCGCTCGCCCGCGGCGGAGCGATTGGAGCATGTCACCACCACGGCCTCGTGGAGCGCGGCCGGTGCGTGGGGGACGTCGCCCTGCCGGTAGTCACCGCTCCGGCCGCCGGACTTCTCCAGCAGCTCGACGCGCTCGATGACGATGTCGCGCTGCAGCGCCTTGGCCATGTCATACAGCGTCAGCGCCGCGACGCTCGCGGCGGTCAGCGCCTCCATCTCGACGCCGGTCCGCGCGGTGGCGGTTGCCTCGCTGTGGATCTCGACCGTGCCGGCTTCCCGGTCCGGCGTCAGCTCCACCGACACCTGGTCGAGCGGCAGCGGATGGCACAGCGGGATCAGGTCCGCGGTGCGCTTCGCGCCGGCAATCCCGGCAAGGCGGGCGGTGACGAGCGCATCGCCCTTCGGGCCGCCCGCATCCAGCAGGCGCACCAGCACGTCCGGTCGCATGCGCACCACGGCCCGCGCGGTGGCGCGACGAGCAGTCACCGGCTTGGAGCCGACGTCCACCATCCGCGGGGCGCCATCCTCCCCGAGGTGCGTCGGCCGCCGCTCGTCGCTCACGGCGCCACCGGCTCCAGCAGGATCGCCTCGTATGACTGCCCAACCTCGGCGGCCGCCACCCCCTCCGGCACCACCAACAGCGCGTTGGCGAGCGCCAGCGGCCGGACCTGCGCGGATCCCTGCCCGCCGGCCGCACGCGCCAAGAGGCCGTCCCGTTCGCGCGTGACCGCCACGCGCAGGTAGGCGCGCCGAGACCGGTCCTTGTCGATCCGCTCGGCCACCCGAGCCCTGACCCGCTCCCGTCCGTCACCGGCGAGGCCGAGCATGGCGCGAATCATCGGCCTGACGAAGAGCTCGAAGGTGACCAGCGCGCTCACCGGGTTGCCAGGCAGGCCGACGACCGTCGTGCCCTCCAGCTCCCCGACCGCCAGCGGCTTGCCGGGTTGCACGGCGATGCGCCAGAAATCGAGCGCCCCGTGGCGCTCCAGAACGGCCCGCACATGGTCATGGCGTCCGACGCTCACCCCGCCCGACACGACCACCAGGTCGGCACGTGCCACGGCCTGGCGCAGCGCCGCCTCGATCACGTCCGGGTCGTCGGGCTGGCGCGCGATCGGCACGACCGTGCCGCCGGCCGCGGTGACCGCGACGCCCAGCGCCGGACCATTGGCGTCGTGGATCTGTCCCGGCCCGAGCGGCTCCCCCGGCGCGACCAGCTCGTCACCGGTCGACAGGATGGCGACGCGCGGCGAACGGCGGACGGCCACGCTGCCGAGCCCGAGCGAGACGAGCACCGCCACCCCGGCCGGACCGATGATGGGCGGGAGCTCGAGCTGCTCCCCGGCCGACAGGTCGTGTCCCGCGGCGCGCACATGGGCGCCGGGGCGTGCGGCAGCCGGAATGGTGACCGTGGCGCCGGCCTCGCTGGCCTCCTCGACGGGGACCACCGCATCGGCGCCGGGCGGCATGGGGGCGCCGGTCATGATGCGCAGCGCGCTGCCTGCCGGAAGCGATGGCAGCTCGGCGCGTCCGGCGGCGATCTCACCCGCGACGGGAAGCGTCCCCGGCGTGTCGGCGGCGCGGACGGCGTACCCGTCCATCGCCGAGTTGGCGAACGGCGGCACGTCTACACCGACGGTGATGCGCCGTTCGGCGAGGACGCGCCCGCCGGCTTCGGTGATCGGGATCGTCTCGACATCGGTCAGGCGAGCGCGGCCAAGGAGGCGGCCGAGCGCCTCGTCGGCGCGCAGCAGGGGCGCGTCGGTACGGATCATCTACACCCCCAGCTTGGTGCGGGTGTCGATGAGGCGCAGGATCCCGGTGCGCGTCAGCAACCCGACCAGCGTCCGGCCGTCGGCCTCGACGACGGGCAGCTGGCCGACCTCCCGCGCCTGGAGCAGGCGCATCGCATCTTCCGCGCTCGTCTCCGGCGTGACCGTGGCGAGGTCCGCGTAGCGCGTCATGATGTCAGTCACCCGCGCCGCCTCCCAGCTCTCGCGCGGCAGCCGCCGCACGTCGGAGAGGGTCACCACCCCGGCCAGGCCGCCGTCCTCGTGGCGCACCACGAAGGACCGATGCTCCCCGCGCAGCATCCGCTCGTTGACGAGGTCGGCCACCGGCTCATTCGGGCCGACGCTGGGTGGATCGGGCTCCATCACGTCACGCACCGTGACCCCGCGCAGGCCGCTCTCGACGGTGAGCTGCGCCACCGACGCGTCGGCGGCGGTCGAGATGAACCAGCCGATGAGCGCGATCCAGATGCCGCTGAAGAGCCCCCGCGGCTGGAGCGCCAGGTACACCCCGCCGGCCATCAGCAGGTAGCCGAAGAAGCGTCCGACGCCCGCGGCGTTGCGCGTCGCCGCCGTCCGGTTGCCGCGCATCCGCCACAGGACGGCGCGGAGGATGCGGCCGCCGTCCATCGGGAAGCCCGGCAGCAGGTTGAAGAGGCCCAGGGAGATGTTGATGAAGCCGAGCCAGCCGACGAGGGCACGCACCTGCGGCTGCGGGATGCTCGCGTCGATGAGGAACATCAGGCCGCCGATCGCCAGGCTGCTGAGAGGCCCCGCAGCCGCGATGAGCACCTCGTCGCGCGCGCGCTGCGGCTCGTCCTCGAGGTTCGTGGCGCCACCGAAGAGGAAGAGCGTGATACGCGACACCTTCAGCTTGAAGCGCCGTGCCACCAGCGCGTGACTCAACTCGTGGGCCAGCACGCTGGCAAAGAAGAGGAGGCTGGTGGCAGCGGCGACCACCCAGTACAGCGCGCGCGGCCAGCCGCCAAATTGCGCCGGGAACTGGTTGACCGCCAGCGAGTAGGTGACCAGGAAGAAGATCACCAGCCAGCTGGCGTGCACGGCGATCTCGATCCCCGCGATGCGCCCGATCCGGAAGCCGCCCGTCATGCGGCGGAGTGTAGCCGAGCGTGCCGGTGGTTCCGCTGCACCGCCTCAGCCAGCCGGGTCGTCGGTCGTGCGCAGCAGGCGCCAGCCGGAGACCGACACGGCGACTGCGCTCGCCACGATGACCGCGCCCGCGATGAGCGACGCCTCGTACCAGAACGCCTCGGGGAAGAAGCGGATCAGCGTCGACTCGGGACCGAACAGATAGGTGCCCTCGCGGAAGAAGAGCTGGTGGAAGGCGATGAAGGCGGCGTCGAATGCCACCGCGAAGACGATGGCCGCCACGACGGCCAGCGCACCCACCAGCCCGGCGCCGGCCAACAGGCCCGCCCCGATCGCTCGGGGCCGGCCGCGCAGCGCCCGGCCGGCGAAGAGGCCGACCACGATGGCCGCCAGCGCCACGATACCGAGCAGACGCACCAGCCCACCGACATCGGCCATGTGGCTGCGTTCGGACGCGTCCAGGACCGCCGGCCCACCCTCGACAAGGCGGACGACGAAGTCGCCGCCGGTCCACAGGTCGAGCAGGATCCTGCCGGTCGCGGCATCGACCTGCGGCTGCGAGGCACCGAGCAGGACGGCGGCACCGGCGCGCTGCTGCTCGAAGGACACGAACCAGGGATTGAAGAGGATCAGCGGCCCGACGAGCGCAACCAGGAGGGCGGTCGCGAGGGCCAGGAGGACAACCGCGACCCGCGGCGCGGGGCTCATCGGTCCGGGGTGCGCCGGAGGGTCAGCGGGCCAGACGGGTGGCGCCGACGACCACGCTCAGCAGCAGCCCGACCAGGGCGACCACGATGGCGCCTAGGAAGGCGGCGCCGAAGTCGGCAACCGTGAAGCCGAGCGCGAGCTCGTTCGAGATGGCGCTCACCAGCAGCAGCATGATGGCGTTGATGACGAGCAGGAAGAGCCCCATCGTCATGAGCGAGATCGGCAGCGTCAGGATGCGCAGGATCGGCTTGATGTACGTGTTCACCAGGCTGAACGCGAGGGCCACGATCAGCAGCTTCCACCATTCGCCGGTGAAGCTGATGCCGGGCACGATCTGCGTCGCGACCCACAGGGCGGCCGCATTGACCGCGATCTGGAGGAGGCGCTTGCTGTCCATGCCGACAGGGTAGCCGATTGGTCGCTGGATCGGCGCGGCAGGAAGAATGGTCGGGGTGGCCGGACTCGAACCGGCGACCTCTAGTCCCCCAGACTAGTGCGCTAACCAACTGCGCTACACCCCGCCGGACGGGCGAAAGTATAGACCGATGCGGCCCGTCAGCCGCTGAGCTCGTCCTTGCGCTCGCGCGACATGAGGCTTGCCACTGCCTCCAGGGGCGAGCGTCCCTCGTGGACAACGGCGCGCACCTGCTCGGCGATCGGCAGCTCGGTGTCGTGCTGGGCCGCGAGCTCCAGCGCGCCGGCGACCGTGAACACGCCCTCCGCCACGCCGGCCAGCTGGACGCGTGCCTCGGGCCAGCGCAGGCCGCCGGCGATGAGCTCCCCGGCCCGGCGGTTGCGCGACAGCGGTGACATGCAGGTCGCGATGAGGTCCCCGACCCCCGCGAGGCCGGCAAACGTGCCGGGATGCGCACCGGCCGCCACACCCAGCCTCGTCATCTCGGCCAAGCCGCGCGTGATGATCCCCGCCTTGGCGCTGTCGCCGAACCCGAGGCCGTCGACCATGCCGGCGGCGAGCGCCACGATGTTCTTGAGCGCGCCGGCCAGCTCCACCCCGACCACGTCAGGGTTGGTGTAGATCCTGAACCGGTCGCGCTCGAGCAGGCGTGCCAGGTCCGCGGCGAGACTGGCGTCCTCCGAGGCGATCACCGAGCCGGCCGGCTTGCCGGCCGCGATCTCGCGGGCGAGGTTCGGGCCGGAGAGCACCGCGACCCGGCGACCCGGCAGCTCCGCGGCGATCACCTCGCTCATGCGGGCGTGACTGTGCTCCTCGATGCCCTTGACCAGGGAGAGGATCGGAACACCCGGGTGCAGCACCGGAACGAGGCGCCGGAGCGTGGCACGCAGGTGCGATGAGGGCACCGCGGCCAGATACACGCGGTACGGCTCGGCGAGATGCGCGTCATCGGTCGCGACACGCAGGTTGGGCGGGAACGTGACCCCGGGCAGGTAGCGGGCGTTCTCGCGCCCGTGGGCCAGGCGTTCCGCCGACTCGGTCGCGTGGGTCCACAGCGTGACCGGCCGCTGCGCGTCGGCGAGCTGGATGGCGAGCGTCGTCCCCCACGCGCCTGCGCCGATCACTCCGACCTGGTCGCTCATCGGTCTCAGCGGCGCTTCGTCGAGCGCTTGCGCGGCTTTGCGGTGCGCCGCGCGTCCTCCTCCGAGGCGCGTTCTCGGAAGATCAGCTTGATGGGCGTGCCCAGGAAGCCGTACGCCTCGCGGATGCGGTTCTCCAGGTAGCGCTTGTAGCTGAAGTGGATGAGCGTCGGGTCGTTGACGAAGACGACGAACGTCGGCGGACCCACCGCGACCTGGGTCGCATAGAAGATCTTGGGCAGGCGGTTGCGCACGTGCGCCGGCGGATGGTCGCGCACCGCGTCCATCACGAGCCGGTTGAGCTCCCCGGTCGGCACGCGCCGGTACCTCTCCTCTGCGACGGTGCGCGCCTCGCGCAGGATGCGCTCGACCCGCTGCCCGGTCATGGCTGAGGCAAAGACGATGTCGGCCCACGCCAGGTACGGCGCGTCGCGGCGCAGGCGCTTGAGCCAGCGGTCCGCGGTGAATTCGTCCTTCTCGACCACGTCCCATTTGTTGATCACCAGCACCACCCCGCGCCCGGCCTCCAGGACGTAGCCGACCACGTGCGCGTCCTGCGCCGTGTAGCCCTCGGTGGCATCGGTCATCACGATCGCCACGTCGGCGCGGTCGATGGCCTTGAGGCTGCGCAGGACGGAGTAGCGCTCGATGCCGCGGTCGATCGACCCGCGGCGACGGATGCCCGCGGTGTCGATAAGGGTCATCGGCTCGCCCTCGAGCTGGATCTCGGTGTCGATCGGGTCGCGCGTCGTGCCCGGCACCGCCGACACGATCATCCGATCGTGGCCGAGGACCTTGTTGATGAAGGTCGACTTGCCGGTGTTGGGCCGTCCGACGATGGCGACCTTGGGCGGTCCCATCTCCGACTCCGACAGCTCGGCGAGGTCGTCCTCGGAGAGCTCCGGGTCGGGGATCACCTCGGCGGCGGCCGGCAGGCGGTCGACGATCTCGTCGGCCAGGTCGCCGGTGTTGCGGCCGTGCTGCGCGCTGATGGTGATGGTTGAGCCGAAGCCCAGTGCGTAGAACTCGGCGCCCTCGTGCTCGCGGCGCGGATTGTCGGCCTTGTTGATCACCAGCAGGACCGGCTTGGTGGTGCGCCGCAGCCGGTCCGCGACCTCGTGGTCGAGCGGGGCCAGGCCCGTGGCGGCATCCACCACGAAGAGGATGACATCCGCCTCGTCGATCGCGACCTTCGCCTGGTCCTGGACACGTTCCTCGATCTCCGTGCCGGGGTCGAGCTCCAGGCCGCCGGTGTCGACCACCGTGAAGTCGCGGCCGCGCCAGTCGGCGGTGCCGTAGACGCGGTCGCGGGTGGTGCCGGGGAGGTCCTCGACGATCGCGACCCGCTCACCGATGAGGCGGTTGAAGAGCGTGGACTTGCCCACGTTGGGGCGGCCGACGATCGCGACGACCGGGAGTGATGGCATGGCTGGGGAAGTGTAGCGGCGACCGTCCGGTAGCATCGGATCATGCGCATCGGTATTGCGGCAACCCGGCTGGCCGGCGTGGACGGGGTGACGTTCGAGACGGTCAAGTGGGAGATCGTGCTGGAGCAGCTCGGCCACGAGATGCGCCTCGTCGCCGGCGACGTGGACGCGCTGCGCCCCAACACGCGCCTCATCCCGCCAATGCACTTCACGCATCCCCCGGTGCTGGAGGTCGCGTCGGCGGCATTCGAACCCACCGCAGACCGCGCCGAGCTGCGACGCAAGATCCGCCGACTCGCTGACCAGCTGCTGCCGCCGCTGCGCGACTGGGTGACCCGCAACCAGCTGGACGCCATGATCGTGGAGAACGCCTGGGCCATCCCGATGCACCTGCCGCTCGGCGTGGCGCTGCGTGACCTGGCTGCCGAGACCGGCCTGCCGACGATCGGGCATCACCACGATTACTGGTGGGAGCGCGAGCGGTTCGCGACCTGCGTGGTGCCCGACGTGTTGGCGGCCGCCTTCCCGCCGGACCTGCCGAACGTGCGCCACGTGAGCATCAACTCGCTGGCCGCCGCGCAGCTGCTGGAGCGCAGGGGCCTCTCCTCGACGGTGGTTCCGAACGTCTTCGACTTCGACCAGCCGCGGCCGAGCGCGGCGCGTCGCCAGCAGGTGCGCGCCCAGCTGCGACGCGAGCTCGGCATGCGCGATGAGGGCCTGCTCGTCGTCCAGCCGACCCGCGTGGTGCCGCGCAAGGGGATCGAGCTGGCCATCGAGCTGGTCGGGCGGCTCGCCGATCCCGACGCCGTGCTCCTCATCACCAGCCCCGCCGGCGACGAGGGAACCGAGTACCTGGTCACCCTGGAGCGCCTGGCGGACCGATGGAACGTCCGTCTCCGCTACGCCGCCGACCGCTTCGCCCCCGACCTCGTCGGCAAGCGCCTCAACCCGGCCCACTCC
>JBDTQJ010000087.1:0-8900 GCA_039932235.1 Chloroflexota bacterium | reverse complement strand
CCGCCGCCCGGCAGGTTCCAGCGCCGTTCGGCGCGCTGCACGTTGTCGATGCCAGCGTCCATGGCCCGGGCGACGTGCTCCGCTGAGCTGCGGCGCGCAGCGTCGCGACGATCCGACACCGCCACGGCGACGATGACCGCGACGAGCAGGAGACCGATCCCCGCCAGCGCGGGCACCGCGTTGAGTGAGATCAGTACGACGGCGGCCACGAGGATTGCGAGGATGACCCAGAACACGATCGTCCTCCCCTTCAGATGCGGACAATGTGCGCCGCCACTGCCCCGGTGTCTAGCCCTCGCTGATCTCGACCTCCTGCGCGCCCTCCCAGAGGACGCGGCGGCCCATCCCGGCGAGCTGGTCCGCTCCCGAGGTGATGGTGGCGAAATGGTTGCCCGCCAGCGGACCCATCTTCGAGCTGAAAGCGCAGGCGCCATACGGGAAGAGGATCTCGCACTCGCTCAGCTCGCCGGTATAGATCAGCAGTTGTCCCGGCGACGGGTGCGCGGTCTGGTTCTCGTAACCCACATCGGGACGCCGGTCGCCGAACGGGATCCAGGTCGACTCGCCGCTCCAGCGGCAGTGAATCAATCGCTCGCGCATCGGGAGCCAGGTCCGCAGCGCCTCGCGAGTTCGGGGCGCGGCGTCCTCCCAGTCCGCGGTGAAGGTGAGGTCCCCGACCTTGATCGTCAGATGGGCCATGCGACGCAGTCTACCGCGGCCGGAATGGCGCCCCGTGGCCCGGCACGATGAGGTCGGCGATTGCCAGCACCCGGGCGCGGGACACCGCGACCTGCTGCGGGTCCTCGTCCAGTTCGCTGATCTCCGCGCCCTCGTGGAGCCACAGGTGCGTCAGCACCACCACGCCATCTGCCGTGCCGACCACCGTCGCGATGTCCTCGGCGGTGTGTCCGGGGGTCCGGATGAGCCGGATCGACGGGGTCAGCTCATAGCCTTCCGCATCCTGGTCGATCCACGACATGCCCTCGTAGATCGCCCAGTGGTCGTGGACCCGCGCTCGCGGGAAGAGACCGGCGTTGAGGGTGTGATCCGGGTGGTGATGCCCAAGGATGACGTCGGTCACGTCGTCGGGCGTCAGGCCCAGGGCACGCAGCGGGTCGGTGATATCGGTCTGGCGGTTCGCCATGCCCGGATCGACCACCGCCACCACGTCAGCCGAGCGCACGAGCGTGCAGCTGCTGACCACTCCGGGCGGGGTGAGCGAGCCGCGGAGGAGGATGTCGAGACGGGCGTCGCGGGCGGCCGGCGCATCGGTCATCATGCGTCGAGCGTAGCAGGAGCGAATCGACATGGCCGCAGCGCGACCAACCATCAGCACCCATGTTCTGGATACCGATCGCGGCATGCCCGCCCACGGGCTGGCGGTCGCCGTCTTTCGCCTCACCGAGGACGGGGGCTCCGAGCTCATCAACGAGCTCGAGACCGATGCCGACGGGCGGATCACCGACCTACTCGACGGCGAGGAGCTCGAGGTCGCCGACTATCAGATCCTCTTCGACGTCGCTTCGTACCGCGGGGAGGACTCGTTCTTCCAGGGCTGCGCGGTCGGCCTGCGGATCGACGACGCGGAGCGCAGCTACCACGTGCCGCTCCTCGTGGCGCCATTCGGGCTGACTACCTACCGGGGCAGCTGAACCCACGCCATGACGGTCTCGGCACCCGCGGTGCGCATCCGCGACCTGGAGCCGGACGACCGAGCATGGGCGGACGAGCTGCTCACCGCGCACCAGGGATCGCGATTGACGGCGCGCCTCGGAGAGCTGCTCGACCCGCTCGAGCTGCCCGGGCTCGTCGCGGAGGCAGATGGCGCGAGGGTCGGGCTGGCGACCGTCCACGAGGCGCCCGGCGCCGGGCTGGAGCTGGTCACCCTGCACACCACCACACCGTCCAGCGGAGTCGGCACCGCCCTCCTCGAGACGGTCCTGCAGGTGGCCGCCGCCTCCGGGCACGAGCGGTTGTGGCTGGTGACCACCAACGACAACCTGGAGGCGATCCATTTCTACTTGCGGAGCGGGATGCACGTCGCGCGGGTGCACCCCGGGGCGGTGGACGGCGACCGCGCGCTGAAGCCGGAGATCGCGCCCGTCAACGCCCAGAACGGGATCCCGATCCGCGACCTGGTGGAGCTGGAGCGACCGGTGGCGGGGCTTGAGGACGTGCTGCGGCGCGTCGCCTTCCCGCGCATCGAGGACCTGAACCTGCTCCCCGTCGAGTCATTCGCCCACGAGGTGGGCGTGCTCTTCGAGGGTGCGCCACGTTTCCTGGCACGGGTGGCCGCCGAACGACCCTTCGAGACCGATGGCGACCTCCTGGCCGCCGCGGCGCGGATCGCGCGGGAGCTGCCCGACGACGAGGCCGTGGAGCTGGTCGACGCCCACCCGCGAATCGGAGCGGTGGCGGAGTCCGTCTCCCCGCTGAGCCGCACAGAGCAGGGCTACGACGAGGAGGTCGACAGCGAAGCTGCGGACCGCGAGGCGGCGCGCATCGCCGACGAGCTCGACTTTCTCAACGACGCCTACGAGCGGATCCACGGGTTTCGGTTCACCGTCTTCGTGGCCGGCCGACTGCGCGCCGACATCATCCCGCTCATCGAGGTAGGGCTGCGCAACGAGACGGCCGCCGAGCTGCGCCGCGCGGTGGACGACTGCGTCGACATCGCCGCGGACCGCCTGGGGCGGCTGCGGGCGTAGGATCGGCCGCATGCAGCACGAGATCCACTATGGCAAGGCCGACGTCAAGGTCTACCGCACCCACGCCGAACCGCTGGCCGGGGTGACGATGATCCCCGAGTCGCCGTTCGCCGGGCGCGAGAACATCCTCACTGCGGCCGAGATCGAGGTGGTCGTCCACGGCGAGGACTTCTGGCCCGCTTACGAGCAGGGCGACAACCGGACGGTGGTGGCCACCGACACGATGAAGAACTTCATCCACGCCGCGTCGCTGCGCGCCCGGGCACGCACCCTGGAGGGCTGGATCCACGAGATCGGGGTCGCCTTCCTGGAGACCTACCCGCACATGGGCTCGCTCACCATGCTCGGCCGCGAGCTGCCCTTCCCCGCCGCGCTCGTGCCGGCCGATGATGGCGACGGGTTCGCCGCCTCCGACCGCCTGTTCTCCCGCGATCGTGGCGAGCAGGGCACCGCCCGACTCGAGCTGGCTCGCGACGAGGTGGGCGGCGTGCGCATCACCGATCACGCCTGCGGACGCATCGGGCTGCAGCTGATCAAGGTCAGTGGCTCGTCATTCGCGGACTTTGCCCGTGACGAGCACACCACGCTGCCCGAGCGCCCCGACCGGCCCCTCTACATCTGGGCCGAGATCGGCTGGCGCTACACCGATGCCGCCGAGGCGCTGGGCGGCGATCCAACGCGCTACGTGGCCGCCGAGCAGGTCTCGGATCTCGCCGCCGCCGTGTTCCACCAGTTCGTGTCGCTCTCCATCCAGCACCTCGTCCACGAGATGGGGAACCGGATGCTCGAGCGCTGGCCGCAGCTCGCGGAGGTGAGCTTCGACACCCAGAACCGGCTGTGGGACGAGGTCGCCACCTCGGAGGACGACCCGCGGGTGCGCACCTATGCCGATCCACGACCGCCCTACGGGCACATCGGCCTGGTGCTGCGCCGCTAGCTACAGCTCCAGGCGCATCCGGGGCAGCGTCCGGCCCTCTTCGGCCGCTGATGGCGTCCGCCCCACCTCCACCCCGCCCATCCGCTCGTAGAACGGCTGCGCGTACGGATCCGCGTCCCATTCAAGGGCCGGCGCGTGGTGGGAGTGGGCCACGTCCACCGCATGCGCGAACAGCACCCTCCCCCACCCCGCCCCGATGAACGGCGGTTCGACCCACAGGTCCTCCAGCTCGGCGTGGCGGTCGTGCAGCGAGACGCGGTGCCAGCCAACCACGGCGCCGCCCACCTCCAGAACGTGAACCTCGTCACGGCGGATCTCGGCCGGCGTCAGGACGAGCATGGGCGCCACGCGCTCCAGGAAGGCGTCGTCGTACGGCCAGTGCGCCTTCGATCGATGCGCCAGGGCGCGCAGCGGACCGGCTTCCTCCGGGCGGGCGGGACGGACGAGATGCTCAGGCACCCGCTGCGTCGCCGCATCCCGTCACCGGGCGCGGGCGAGCTCCTGGAGCGCGGCCTTGATGCGCGCGTCGAGAGCGGTTTCGCCGCCGGCGACCGCGCCCGCCGCCCTGCGCGCCTCCGACGCCGTGTAGCCGAGCGACTCGAGGGCGGCCACCACGTCCGAATCGGTCGAAGAGGTAGCGCCCGCGATGCCCGCCGCGTGGACCTTCTCCTTGAGCTCCAGGATGATCCGCTGCGCCGTCTTGCGCCCCACCCCGCTCACCGAGGTGAAGAGGTCGACGTCGTCACCGATGATGCCCAGCTGGAGCTTGGTCACCGGATGCGCGCTGACGATCGCCAGGGCGAGGCGTGGGCCGACCTGGCTGACCGTCATCAGCAGCTCGAAGAAGGCGAGCTCCTCCGTGCTGGCGAAGCCGAACAGGGCCTGCTGATCCTCGCGGACGAGATGATGGGTGAAGACGTGGGCCTGGCCGCCGGTGCGCAGGGTGCCGAGCAGGGCGGGACCGGCGACCACCCGATACCCGATCCCGTTCACCTCTATCAGGACATGGTCCACCGCCAGCCGCGTCACCTCGCCGCGAAGCGAGCCGATCACCGGGCCACCGCCCGCGCAGTGCTCACGGACCGATACGCCGCGCCGATCGCCGCGGCGAGGGCATCGGTCGCGTCGTCCGGGACGCCTTTGAGGCTCACGCTCAGGAGCCGCTCGACCATCTCGGCGACCTGCCGCTTGTCGGCGTTCCCGCTGCCGCAGACCGCCATCTTCACCTCGTTGGGCGTCGGCTCGTCGATCGGCAGATTCGCCTCGGCGGCCACCAGCAGGGCGACGCCACGGGCCTGGCCGACGGTCATCGCGGTCTGCACGTTGCGCTGGAAGAAGAGGCGCTCCACGCTCACCACGTCGGGCCGATGCTCGGCCAGCAGCGTCCGCAGTGCCCGATGGAGCTCGACGAGCCGCGCGGCATCGGTGTCCGTGGCGGCGGTACGGATCACGCCCGCGTCGATCATCCGCAGGCGGCCGCCCTCGAGCGCGACCACGCCGAAGCCGCAGATGGCGGTACCTGGGTCGATGCCGAGCGTGATCACGCGCCCATCCTAGGCGCTGGGACCTCAGACGACCGAGGCTTCGAGCGACTCCATGAGCTCGCCGGGAATGTCGAAGTTGGCGTACACGTTCTGCACGTCGTCGAGGTCCTCGAGGCGCTCGACGAAGTTGAGCACCGCGCGGGCGCTCTTCTCGTCGGCCAGCTCGACCTTCGTCGTGGGCTCCATGCTGAGCTCGGCGCTGTCAGGTTCGTAGCCGGCCGCGGCAAGCGCGCTGCGCACCCGTTCCAGATCCGCGGGATCGGTGTAGACGACGACCGCGCCGGCGTCGGGCGTGTCGACATCGGTCGCACCCGCGTCGATGGCGTGCAGGCTCAGCTCGTCCGGGTCGCGGCCGTCCAGCGGGATGCTGATGACGCCCTTGTGCTCGAACTGCCAGGCCACCGGCGCCAGCGACCCGCCGGCCTTGTTGAACGCGGCCCGGATGTCCGACGCGGTGCGGTTCTTGTTGTCGGTCATGGTCGCGACGATCAGCGCCACCTGGCTCGGGCCGAAGCCCTCGTAGCTGATCTCCTCGTACTGCTCCGTGTCCGCCCCGGCGCCGGTGGCGCGCTCGACGGCGCGCTTGATGTTGTCGGCCGGCATGCTGTTGGCACGCGCCTTGTCGATCGCCATGCGGAGGCGGTAGTTGCCCTCGACGTCTCCCCCGCCCTGGCGGGCGGCGGTGATGATCTCGCGGGTCAGCTTCGTGAAGAGCGCGCCGCGCTTGGCGTCGTTGGCGCCCTTCTGTCGCTTGATCTGCGACCACTTGCTGTGGCCGGACATGGACCCTCCAGGTGGTGATTCGTGCTCAGCGGAGCGCTGATTCTACCAAGCGTCGGTATGTCAGGCGAAGCGGCGACCGAGCCATGCATCCACGCTCCAGCGCCCACTCCCCAGCACCACCAGGATCGAGCACAGCCCGAAGAGGCCGACGTGGGCCAGGATCGGGTCGTCAGGCAGTCCGAACACGGCTAGCGTGAGCACCAGGAACCCGACGACCGCGGAGGCACGTGTCAGAACTCCCAGCAGGATGGCGAGCCCCAGCGCCGACTCCACCAGCCCGGCACCCACCACCCACAGCTCCGGCGACACGGGGATGAGGGAGGTGAGGTGGTACTTGTCGACCGCCTCCAGCGCCTGCGGGTAGACGAGGAACTTGTCGGTGATCCCCGAAGCGAGGAAGGCGCCCCCGAGTCCCAGCCGGACGAACAGCGGCACCAGGTCGTTGTAGACCCGCTTCGTCGGCTCATCCGTGACGGCGCGACGGCCCGGGGCGCGTGGGAAGGCGTGGCGCAGCAGGTCGTCGACGCTCGGCAGCCCCGGCCCCACCAGCGCCAGCGCTGCAAGCCCGCCGGCGACGTCCCAGATCTCGATCAGCCCCGGCTGCCACACCAGCCCGCCCAGGTAGATGAGCAGGCCGACGATCGCCGCCGGCCGCACGGCGAGCCCCAGCAGGAGCAGGAACCCGAGCACGCTCAGCGCGAGGTACGGCCACTCGGGCGGGCTGACATCGGGCGCGAAGAGGACGCGGGTCATCCCCGCGCCGAGCAGCACCAGCCCGAACGAGAGGCGCAGCATCCACGGAACGTAGTCCCGGTAGCTCTCGGCGCGGGCCACGAGGCGGAGGCGCGCCTCCTCCATCGGTCTGGTGCGCGCCCAGGCCAGGACAAGGCCGAGCACCACGAGCGCGCCGAGCCCCAGCAGGATGACGTTGCTCACGTGCGACAGCGTCTCCAGCAGAAAGCCGAGGGGGTCGGGCGCGGGCTCGGCATCGGTGACGTAGCGGACATGCAGCAGCATGGGCTGATCGTCCACCATTCGACCGATTGGTGCACGATAATGACGCCCCATCTCGAGGAGCTTCGATGACGCCAACCACGCCCGACCGCATCCGCAACGTCGCTCTCATCTCTCACGGTGGCGCCGGAAAGACGAGCCTCGCCGAGGCGATGCTCTTCGACGCCGGCGCGATCGGGCGACTTGGCTCCGTGGACGCCGGGACGTCGACCCTGGACCACGACCCGGACGAGCAGAAGCGCAAGCAGAGCATCGATCTCGGCGTCGCGACGCTCGAGCACGAGGGCGTGCGGATCACGCTCGTAGACGCGCCGGGGTACGCCGACTACGCCTCGGACGTGGTGCAGGCCCTGGCGGCCGTGGACGCGGTCATCGTGCTGGTCGACGCCAGTGCGGGTGTCGAGGTCGGGACCGAGGAGGTCTGGCGCATGGCGGACGAGCGCGGCCTGCCGCGCTTCGTGTTCGTCAACAAGATGGACCGCGAAAATGCCAACTACGACGCCGTGCTGGACCAGCTCAAGGCCCGCTTCGGTCCCAAGATCGCGCCCGTCTACCTGCCGATCGGGGCGGCCGACTCCTTCCGTGGCTACGTCGATGTCATCGAGGAGCACGCCACGGTCTACGAGAAGGGCAAGCCCACCGAGGTGCCGATCCCGCCGGAGCTGGAAGGGATCGAACATTCACGGCGTGACGCCCTGGTGGAGGCCGCGGCCGAGGCGAGCGACGAGCTGATGGAGAAGTACCTCGAGGGGCAGCCGTTCAGCGACGCCGAGATCGAGGCGGCCGTGCACAAGGGGACGCGCGAGGGCAGCGTGGTGCCGGTCTTCGTGGGCTCGGCCCTCAAGAACATTGGCGTGCGCGAGCTGCTCAGCATGATCGTCAAGCACATCCCCTCGCCGGCAGAGCTCGGCGCGCGCGAGACGGCCGACGGCGCTCGCGTGGAGCCCGACCCCGCGGCTCCCTTCGTTGCCCAGGTCTTCAAGACCGCCGCCGACCCGTTCGTGGGGCGGCTGACCTACTTCCGCGTCTTCTCCGGCACCATGTCCAGCCAGGGGCACGTCTGGAACGCGACCCGCAAGACGGAGGAGCGCTTCGGCAACCTGCTCGGCCTGCTCGGCAAGGACCAGACGACGCTCGGCAAGGTCGGCCCGGGCGACATCGCCGCGGTCGCCAAGCTCACCGGCACGCACACCGGCGACACCCTCACCGCCGATCGGGACCACGCGATCCAGATGCCGCCGCTGGTCTTCCCCAACCCGACGTTGCAGGTGGCCGTGGAGCCCGAGTCGAAGGCCGATCTCGACAAGCTCGGCCAGGCGCTCCACCGCCTGGAGGAGGAGGAGCCGGCCATCCGCATCCACCGCGAGGAAGGGACCAACGAGACGATCCTGACGGCCATGGGGGATGCCCAGGTCGACGTCATCGTGGATCGCCTGAAGCGCAAGTTCGGTGCGGCGGTGCGCACCGCCACGCCGCGGGTCCCTTATCGCGAGACGATCCGCAAGCCGGCGCGCGTCGACAACAAGTTCAAGCGCCAGACCGGGGGGCACGGCCAGTACGGTCACGTCGTGATCGAGTTCGAGTCGGCTGAAATGGGGGCCGGCTTCGAATTCGGCAACAAGATCGTCGGTGGCGTGGTGCCCCGCCAGTACATCCCGGCCGTGGAGAAGGGCCTGCACGAGGCGATGGCCGAGGGCGTCCTGGCCGGTTACCCGGTCGTCGATCTGCGCGCGACCCTGGTGGACGGCTCGTACCACACCGTCGACAGCTCGGAGATGGCGTTCAAGATCGCCGCCTCACAGGCGCTCAAGAAGGCCTTCGAGCAGGCCGATCCCATCCTCCTCGAGCCGATCCTGGAGGTCGAGGTGATCGTCCCCGACGAGTACATGGGCGACGTGATGGGCCAGATCACCG
>JBDTQJ010000086.1:0-8941 GCA_039932235.1 Chloroflexota bacterium | reverse complement strand
CGGGCGACTCGGCCGCGTCGTCCGGGCTGCCGCCCCGGTCGTGTGGCCGCTCGATATCGTCGATCGGGTTCGTGTCGGGGGTCAGCTCGTCAGGCTCCCCCTCGTGCGGATCCTTGGGGACCTTGAAGGCGTCCATCATGCCCATCGGTACATCACCTCTCGTCGGTTGGCTGGCGGACCTGGGAGAGCGCCCAGTCGAGTGCCTCCTCGAAGGCATTGGCACCACCCGCCTTGTCGATGACCTGTGTCCACGGGTCGTCGCGGATCATCGACGGCAGGTTGGCGCTGGGGCTGCCGGTCCAGTAGATGACCGGCATGCGTGGAAAGCGGTGTCGGGTGGCCATGAAGAGCGCCGCCGACAGCTCGTGCTCGAGGCGCCAGTCGAGGACGATGGCCTGCGGTGGTGGCGCCTCGCGAAACGCGCGCAGGAACGGCAGCGCGCTGCGGAAGACGCTGGCCGCGGCACCGGTGGCGACGCACAGCTCAACCGCCAGCTCGGCGGCCGGAGGCTCGTCCTCGACGATCCAGATCGCCGGGGGCACGGGAGTCGACGCCATCTGCATGCGGTCCACGGGTGGAGGGGGTGTGCACGGATCATGCCGCGGATCGCCGACCGGCGCGTACCGCGGTGAGCCGGTACGATCTACCGGTGATCAAGCGGCGCGAGACGACGACGGTGCTGGTCGGCGGGGTGCCGATCGGCGGGCAGCATCCGGTCGTCGTGCAGTCGATGACCAATACCGATACCGCGGACGCGGACGCCACCGCGATCCAGGTCGCCCAGCTCGCGCACGCCGGATCAGAGCTGGTGCGCATCACCGTCAACAACGACGCGGCGGCCGGGGCGGTGCCGGTCATCCGCGACAAGCTGGACCGGCTCGGGATCGGGGTGCCGTTGATCGGCGACTTCCACTACAACGGCCACCTGCTGCTCACCAAGTACCCCGGCGCGGCAGCCGCGCTGGCGAAGTACCGCATCAACCCCGGCAACGTCGGCGCCAAGCGCCATGACGCCAACTTCGTCCAGATCATCGAGGTCGCGCTGCGCAACGATCGGCCGGTGCGGATCGGCGTCAACTGGGGCTCGCTGGACCAGCAGCTGCTGACAGTGATGATGGATGCCAACGCGGCGAGCCCGGAGCCGAAGGACAGCCGCGAGGTGATGATCGAGGCGATGATCGAGTCGGCGCTGCGCTCGGCGCAGCTCGCCGAGGAGACCGGCATGTCCCACGACCGGATCATCATCAGCGCCAAGGTGTCCGGGGTGCAGGACCTCGTCGAGGTCTACACCCGCCTGGCGGCACGTTGCGACTACCCGCTGCACCTGGGTCTCACCGAGGCGGGGATGGGAACGCGCGGCATCATCGGCTCGAGCGCCGGACTGGCGATCCTGCTGCAGCGCGGCATCGGCGACACGATTCGCGTCTCCCTGACCCCCGAGCCGGGCGGTGATCGCACCGAGGAGGTGCTGGTGGCGCAGCAGATCCTCCAGTCGCTGGGGATACGCAGCTTCGCGCCGCAGGTGAGCGCCTGCCCGGGCTGCGGGCGAACGACCTCGACCTTCTTCCAGGAGATGGCGCGCGACGTGGCCGACTACCTCCGCGAGCGGATGCCGGCCTGGCGCGAGGCGCGCCCCGGCGTCGAAGAGCTGAAGGTGGCGGTGATGGGCTGCGTGGTGAACGGCCCCGGCGAGTCGAAGCACGCCGACATCGGCATCAGCCTGCCGGGCACCTTCGAGGAGCCGGTGGCGCCGGTGTTCGTCGACGGTGCGCTGTCGACCACGCTGCGCGGCGATGACATCGTGCCGCGCTTCCTCCGGATCCTGGAGGACTACGTCGCCAACCGATACCCGACGACGCCCCCGGCCTGAGCCGGAGGCGTCGCATCGGTCAGCGTCGTAGCACCGAGGAAGGTCAGCCCGGGAGCGTCGCGCAGTACGAGGTCCGCGCCGGGATGCTGATGCTGCGCCCGGCACGCACGTTGTCGAAGGTGGCGGTGCCGTCGCGCGCAACCTTGACCTGGACCACCAGGTCCGTCTCGCCCGCGCCAGGCAATCCGGCCGGCAGCTGGGCGGAATCGACGAGCACGGTGTCGGCGATCGAAAGCTGGAATGGATCGCTGATCGGGAACTCGAGCACCTGCGCGGTGCAGGTCGGGACGGCCGCCTCGGTCGGTACCCCGTCCGCGTCGGTGTAGGTCACCGCGGCATCACCCTCGCCGGCATTGATGATGAGGGCATGCAGCTTGGCCGTCGTGGTGCCCCCGCCGCCACCACCGCCTCCGCCACCGCAGGCGGCGAGGAGGAGGGCCACGCCGGCCAGTAGCAGCAGGGATCGCGAGCGCCGCGTTGGGCGCTTCACCGCTCGCTCGAACATCGGGTTGTCAGTTCCTCCTCAGCATGGGACGAGTGGATTGCCCTGCGGGCCGCGAAGCGGTCTGCATGGGCTGTTGGCGACGATCCTACGCGCCCACGCAAGCCCGTCACCGCTGCGGCTCCCATCGGAAACGCCAGAGCGCCAGCCCCAGGCCGGCCGCCGCCCAGCCGAGCATGACCGCCAGGTGCTCCGGCGCCAGGCCGCTGCCTGAAGCGGCTGGGGCGTAGATGATCATCATCGCGTCGGCAAAGTGGCGCACCGGGAAGAACGAGCTGAGCGTCTGGATCCATGCCGGCGAACCGTCGGAGAGGCGGATGAAGACGTTGCTGATGAAGAGCAGCGGCAGGATGATCGCGTTGGCCAGCGCCGGCGCGGCGTCCTCGTTGGGCACGAAGCCGGTGACCGCCAGGCCCAGCGTGCTGAAGGTCGCGGCCCCGACGCCCAGGGTGAGGAGCAGGGCCGGCAGGCGCGCCCACGGGAATGCGACGTCGTACAGCAGCGCGCCGAAGGCGGCGACGATGGCGACCAGCACCACGGCGATGCCGATTGACAGGCCGATGCGCCCGGCAAGGTACGCCCACGGCGGAAGCGGGGTCCCGCGGATGCGCTTGAGAATGCCGCGCTCGCGCGCCGCGGTGACGGTCATCAGGAGCGAGGTGAAGGTGGCGTTGATGACGCTGAAGACGATGATCGCCGGCGTGAAGAAGTCGGCGGCGCGCTGGCCCGGCGGTGCGTCGGCGCTGGCCGTGCCGAAGAGGGTGTTGAAGATGATCATGAAGAGCAGCGGGAAGACGAAGGTGAAGAAGGCGGCCGCCGGATTGCGCCAGAAGGCGCGGTTCTCATAGCGCACCTGGCGGACTGCCAGACCGATGTCGCTCATTCCGCCTCCGCCCCCGCGGTGAGCTCCAGGTACGTGTCCTCGAGGCTCGGCCGGCTGACCTCCAGCCCCTCGAGCGTCACGCCGCGCTCGATGGCCCAGCCGGTCAGCTCGTGCAGGGCACGGGTCGGGTCGCTGGTCGCCAGGAGCTGGCCGAGCGCGTCGTCGGCCGCGAGGCCGGGCATGGTCGGCGGCTGCACGCCGGCGGGGAGGCGGAAGCGCACCTGGCTCGGCGCGTCGCCGCGCGTGCCGAGGGTGTCGGGCGTGCCGCTGGCCACGATGCGTCCATCAGCGATGATCGCCACTCGGTCGGCGAGCGCCTGGGCCTCGTCGAGATAGTGCGTGGTCAGCACGATGGTGGTCCCGAGACGGCGGAGGCCGCGAATCGTCTCCCACGCCTGGCGGCGCGCGGCGGGATCGAAGCCGGTGGTCGGCTCGTCCAGGAAGAGGAGCTCGGGATCGCCCGCCAGGCCCACCGCCAGGTCGACGCGCCGGCGCTGGCCGCCGGAGAGCTGCGCGACCTTCTGGTCGGCGGCGTCGGACAGCCCCACCAGCTCGACCACCTCGTCGACGGCGCGACGTCGCGGGTAGTACCCCGCGAACAGCTCCACCGTCTCGCGGACGGTCAGGTACGGGTCGACGCCGGTTGATTGGAGGACGATGCCGATCCGCTCGCGCAGGCGGCGCTCGTGGCGCCGCGGATCGTGGCCCAGCACCGACACCTCGCCGCCATCACGGTCGCGGTGGCCCTCGCAGATCTCGATCGCCGTGGTCTTGCCGGCACCGTTGGGGCCGAGGAGCGCGAAGACCTCGCCGCGCGCGACGTCGAGATCGATCCCGCGCAGAGCAACTCGGTCGCCATACGCCTTGCGGAGATCGCGGATGCGGATCGCCGGCTCGGTATCCACGGCGTCCGGCGACCGCGTCAGGTGGCGGCCATGAGGGTCCATGCCACGGCCACGAAGGCGAGCACGGCGAAGGCGATGAGCGCCAATGGCAGGAGCGCGACGCCGAGGTTCTGGTGCCCGCCCTGGTGCTGCGGGTCGTGATGATCGGCGTGCAGGTCGGGGACCGAGTCGATCGCGAGCGGCGCCTCGTCGCGGGGCGCCGGGAGGTTGGTGGTCATCGGTCCTCCTCAAGGATGGTGGACAGCTGGCGCGCCATGTCGGCCGCCGTCAGCTCGCCGATCTGGTGGCCGGCGACGACACCGTCGCGGCCGATGAAGAAGGTCTCGGGGGGCCCGTAGATGCCGTAGGCCCGCGCGACCTCACCGCCGGGGTCCATGGCGGCGATCCAGCCGGCGCCGTTATCGGCCATGAAGGAGGCGGCTGCCTCGGCGCGGTCGTCGTACACGATCCCGACCACGGCCAGGTCGGCGCCGGCATGTGCGGCGCGCGCCTCCTCAAGCAGCGGGAACTCCCGGACGCACGGCGCGCACCAGCTGGCCCAGAAGTTGACGATGACCGGCCGGCCGGCGAGCTCCTCGAGACGTACCGGGCTGCCGTCCAGGGCGGTCAGCGCGAACGCAGGAGCCGGCGCACCGATGCGGGCCATCGACCCGCTGAGCGCGCCGGAGCGCACGACCATCCAGCCGCCCAGTACGGCCAGCAGGAGCAGCGGGAGCAGCAGGGCGACGATCCGCCACGCGAGCGGCAGGCCGGCAAGCCGGCGCGGGCTGGGAACGATCAGGCCCGACCGCCGCGATGCGGGGTGCGCCGCCATCAGTGTCCCGGCGCGTCGTGGTGCGAGCCGTGCTCCGTATCGGTCCATTCGCGGTTCGCCGCCCGGACCCAGCCGATGATCGAGAGCACGAACAGGAGGAGGCCGGGCACGAAGATGAAGAAGTTGGCGAACTGGTCATCCGGCCGGAAGGCAAGGCCGGCGAAGATCAGGATGCCGGCCAGCGGCACGAGGGCGGGCAGGAACGACGGCGGTGGCAGGTGGACGCCTGCCGGGGGCGTGGGGCGGACGCCGCTGGCACGGGCCGCGCGCGAGGTGACGGCGAAGACAAGCCCGAGCACGAAGACGATGCCGATCCCCAGCAGGAGGAGGCCGAAGGTGGTGTCGTTCATGGCGTCGCTCCTCGGCTACTTCAGGAAGTAGAGGATGCTGAAGAGGGCGATCCACACCACGTCCACGAAGTGCCAGTACATGCTGACCGCCTCGACGGCAACGTGGTTGCGGGCGCTGAACTGGCCGGCGTTGGCACGGGCGAAGAGGATCGAGAGGCCCACCGCGCCACCGAAGACGTGGGCGCCGTGGAAGCCGGTGAGCGTGTAGAAGGTGGTGCCGAAGATCCCGTCGCCGATACCGAAGCCCAGCTGGCTGTAGTCATACAGCTGACCGGCCAGGAAGAGGATGCCGAGCAGCAGGGTCACGCCGACCCACATCCGCAGACGTCCCTGGTCGCCGCGGCGGATGGCCCATACGCCGAACTGCATGGTGAAGCTCGAGGCGATGAGGATGACGGTCAGGATGGCCGCCAGCGGCAACGCCTCCAGCTCGTGCGCCCCCGGCGGCGGCACCCACTCCCCCGCCGGCGCCTGGGCGCGGGCATTGAAGTAGGCGGCGAACAGCCCGCCGAAGAACATCACCTCGCTGGCGATGAAGAGCAGCATCCCGACGAGCGGGATCGGCAGCCCGCGGTTGGCGGCCAGGTCCGGCGGCTCGAGCGGGCGCCGCTCGGCCACCATCGGGTCGGCGCTCATGCCTTGGCCTCCACGATCGGCGCGGCCGCGTGCTCGGCGTCCTGACGGTGCCGCAGGTCGAACACCGGCCGCTCGCTGCGGATCGGCGGCAGGGTGTCGAAGTTATAGGCGGGCGGCGGCGAGGAGGTGGCCCACTCCAGGGTGTTGCCCTCCCACGGGTCGTCGCCGACCCGCTCGCCGTTGATGAAGGTCGCGACCACGTTGATCAGGAAGGGGATGACGCTGGCCGCGATCAGGAAGGCGCCGAAGGTGGCGACGAGGTTGTAGATCGTCCAGCCGGCATCGGGCGAGTAGTCGGCGATGCGCCGCGGCATGCCAAGGATGCCGAGCGAGTGCATCGGGAAGAACGTCAGGTTGAAGCCGACGAAGTGCATCCAGAAATGCGTCTTGCCGAGCTTCTCGTTGAGCCGCCGGCCGAACATCTTGGGGAACCAGAAGTAGCTGGCCGCGAAGATGCCGAAGACCGAGCCACCGAAGAAGACGTAATGCAGGTGGGCCACCACGAAGTAGGTGTCCTGCATGTGGAAGTCAATCGCCGGTGCGGCCAGCATGACGCCGCTGATGCCGCCGATCAGGAACATGGTGATGAACCCGATGGCGAACAGCATCGGCGTGGTGAAGCTGATCGAGCCGCGCCACATGGTCGCCATCCAGTTGAACATCTTCACCCCGGTGGGGATGCCGATGAGGGCGGTCATGAAGGCGAAGAACGGCAGGAACACCTTGCCGGTGGTGAACATGTGGTGCGCCCAGACGCTGAAGCTGAGCAGACCGATGCCGATGGTGGCGTAGACGAAGGCCCGGTAGCCGAACAGCGGCTTGCGGCTGAAGACCGGCAGGATCTCGCTCACCACGCCCATCGCGGGCAGGATCACGATGTAGACCTCCGGGTGGCCGAAGAACCAGAAGATGTGCTGCCACAGGATCGGGTTGCCGCCCTGCGCGGGGTCGAAGAAGCTGCCGCCGTAGTTGCGGTCGATGAAGAGCGCGATCAGGCCGGCGGTGAGCACCGGCGTGGCGAGCAGGATGAGCACCGCGGTCACCAGCACCGTCCACACGAAGATCGGCATTCGGAAGAGGGTCATCCCCGGCGCCCGCATCTTGAAGATGGTGGTGATGAAGTTCACGGCGCCGAGGATCGAGCTCGTGCCGACGAAGACGAGGCCCATGATCCACAGGTCGGTGCCGACGCCGGCCGAGAAGCGATCCGCGTTCGACGACAGCGGCGCGTAGCCGGTCCAGCCCTCCGCGGCGGCGCCGCCGAACAGGTAGCCGCTGAAGATCAGCAGGCCGCCGAGCGGGAGCATCCAGAAGCTCAGCGCGTTGATGCGCGGGAAGGCCATGTCCGGCGCGCCGAGCATGAGCGGCACGATGTAGTTCGCGAAGCCGGCCAGGACGGGGACCACGAACAGGAAGATCATGATCGTGCCGTGCATGGTGAACGCCTGGTTGTAGGTCGCCTCGTCCAGGAACTGGAGGCCCGGCACCGCCAGCTCGCTCCGGATCACCAGGGCCAGCAGGCCGGCGGCGAAGAAGAAGAGGAACGAGTTGACGATGTACATGATCCCGATCTTCTTGTGGTCGACGGTCGTCAACCAGTCGAGGACCCAGGAGCGCTTGTAGCTCTCGGCCTGCGGGGTCAGGGTGGTGGTCGCCATGGGGTCTAGTCTCGCTCCGATCAGCTACTGCGCGACGAGCGTGCCGTTCATGTTGGGATGGATGGTGCACATGAAGTCGTAGTCGCCTGCTTCCAGCGCGGGGATCTGGTAATCGATCGACTGTCCGCCGGGCAGGTCCTCGCCGTTGAAGAGCTCGCTGGAGCCGGCGAAGATCCCGACGTCGTGGGTCAGCGAGTCGTCGTTGGTGAAGCGGATGACGAACGCCTCGCCGGCCGGCACTTCGATGCGGTCGGTGTCGAACGCGAAGTCGGCGGCGTGCAGCTCGATCACGGTGGCACCCGCGGGCGCCGAGGGCGGTGGCGGTGACTCGCCGCTCTGCGCCGACTCCAGCCAGGTGGCGTAGTCGTCGGCCGTGCGCGCGTCGATGGTGAAGGTCATATGCGCATGCTGGTTGCCGCAGAACTCGGCGCACTGGCCGGCGTAGATCCCGACCCGGTCGATCGTGAACTCGAGCTCGTTCTCCGGCTGTCCTTCCGGCACCGGCACCAGGTCGCGCTTGATGAGGAAGTGCGGGACGTAGAACGAGTGGATGACGTCGAGCGATCGCAGGTGCAGCCGGATCGGGACGCCCACCGGCAGGACCATGCTCGGCGGCTGGGCCGCGCTGCCGGTGATCGAATAGTCGTTGTCCGGGTTCTGGTCGCCGTCCAGGTAGCGGAAGGTCCACTGCCACTGGAAGCCATCCACCTCGACGGTGACCGCCGGGTTCTCCGTCCTGGCCTGCACGACGCCCAGGGTCTGGATGCTGAAGACGAAGATGACCAGCACGATGATCGTGGGGATCACCGTCCAGATGATCTCCACCAGGTTGTTGCCGTGCAGCTGCTCCGGCAACCGGTCATCACGCCGCCGGTAGCGGATCACCGAGTAGAGGATGAAGCCCTCCACCAGGACGAAGACGGCCACAGCCATGCTGAAGACCAGGACATAGAGGCCGTACGTCGCCTCGGCCTGGGTCGTGGCCGGCTCCGGGGGAAGCATGCAGCCACCCAGGGCCAGGGCCAGCACCAGCAGGACGCCGCAGCGGATCATGGTCCGCCCGCGGATGGCTGCCACCGTTCCTCGCATCAGCTCGTCTGGGCTCCTCACCGGGAAATTCGCGGTTCGCTCGACCGCGTGCGTCTCCGTGAAAGGCACGCACGGTCAGCCGGAGCTGGCGGCGGCACGGCGCACATTGTACCGATGCGTCCGCGGCGCTGCCAACGTCGTTGCGCAGCTCACCGGAATCGCGCCTCAGCCGGCCGGCGGAGCCACGACGCATGCCGGGGTGTCGCCGGGGAGCAGCGGACGCGGGGTGACCTG
>JBDTQJ010000085.1:0-9209 GCA_039932235.1 Chloroflexota bacterium | reverse complement strand
GAGCGGCATCCACTCGTTCGGGGAATGGAAGTTTCCGTTCGGCGACGCGAAGCCGATGAGCACCGACTTGAGGCCCAGCGTGGTGTCGAGCGCGGCCACCACCGGCACGGAGCCACCGGTGCGGTGGTAGAGCGGCGCCTTGCCGAATGCCGCCTCGAGGGCCTCTGCGCCGAGGCGCACCCCGGGGTGGTCGAGCGGGGTGATGGCCGGCGCCCCACCGTGGATCACCTTGATCTCGACCTTGACGGTTGCCGGCGCCAGCGACTCCACGTGGGCCGTCACAAGCCGCTCGATCTCGCGGTAGTCCTGGTCCGGGACGAGGCGCATGCTGAACTTCGCCGCCGCCCAGGCCGGGATGATGGTCTTGGCGCCTTCGCCGGAGTAGCCACCCCACAGGCCGTTGATGTCGAACGTCGGCCGGCCGCTCATCCGCTCCAGCAGCGTCCAGCCGCGCTCGCCCTCGGACCAGGCGCGCACGCCGATGCGGTCGCGCTCGACATCCGGGTCGAACGGCTGGGCGGCGTAGGCGGCGCGCTCCTCGTCGCTCAGGTCGCGGACCCGGTCATAGAAACCCGGCACCGTGACGCGCCCGTCGTCGTCGATCAGCTGGTCGAGGATGCGGACGAGCACGTTGGCCGGATTGTCGACCCCGCCGCCGAACTGGCCCGAGTGGAGGTCCTGGTGCGAGCCGCGGACCTTCAGCTCGAAGTAGGCGATCCCGCGCAGGCCGTAGGTGATGGCGGGCGTGCTGTCGTCATCGGCCATGTCGGAGTCGGACACCACGGACAGGTCGGCCCGCAGCAGCTCCGGGTGCTCGGCGATGAAGCGCTCGGCGGGCTCGGAGCCGACTTCCTCGTCGCCCTCGAAGAAGAAGCGGAGGTTCACCGGCGCCCCGCCGGCGCCCTTGATCCAGGCCTCCGCCGCGGCGAGGTGCATCATCAGCTGGCCCTTGTCGTCGCCGGAGCCGCGCGCGTACACGATGTCGTTCTCGTAGCGCGGCTCGAACGGCGGGCGGACCCACTCCTCGAGCGGGTCGGGCGGCTGCACGTCGTAATGGCAGTAGACGAGCACCGTCGGCGCGGCCTCGCCCGCCCCGAGCCACTCGCCGGTGACGATCGGGTGGCCCGCCGTCTCGTGCAGCTGCACCCGGTCGACGCCGATCTCACGCATCCAGTCAGCGACCCATTCCGCTGTACGGGTCACCTCCGCACGCAGGTGCGGGTCCGCCGACACGGACTCGATCCGCAGGAACTCGTCCAGCCGGCGCATGTGCGCGTCGGCGTTGTCGGTCAGGTACTGGAGCGCGGTCTGAAGGCCCGCGGCGGTATCGGTCTGGCTCGTCATGGACCGATGATAGGGGTGACCGCTATTCTCGACAGGCCGATGTTTCGCCGTTGCCTGCTTCTCGCTGCCGTGACCGGCCTGCTGGGCCTCATGGTCGCCGTCCCGCCGATGCGTGTCGCGGCCTGCTCGTGCGTCACGCCCGATCCGGCGGAGGCCGCGCAGCGGGTGGATGCGGTCTTCGTGGGCGCCGTCGTCGACCAGCGGACCACGGCCAACGGACCGGTCGTGTCGAGCGGGGATCCGGTGCAGTCCCTGTTCGCCGTCGAGGAGGTGCGAAAGGGGCCCACCGTCTCGTCACTCGTGGTGGCGACCGCCCGCGATGGCGCGTCGTGCGGCGCCGGGTTCGCCGTCAACACCCGCTGGCTGGTGTACGCCACCCGGGTGGGCGACGGCACGTACACCTCCAACCTGTGCGAGCCGAACCAGCTGCTCAGCGACCGCGCCGACCTTCCCGATCACCCGGTCGGGTGGCCCGACGAGGTCGCTGCCTCTCCCGACGCGAACGGCGCCATCCCGCTCCAGATGCTCGTCATGGCGGCGGTCGTCGGCGCCCTGGCCCTTGGCTCGGCCGTCGCCTTCCTGTGGAAGGGACGCCGGCCGGCCTAGGTGAATGCGCCCAGCGCAAATCCCAGGAAGAGGGCCAGGGCGAGCGCCGGAAGAAAGGCGAGGACGCGCAGGCCGGTCGGCCAGGCGGGTCCACCGAGAAACGCGTAGACGGGTATCGCAACCGGGAAGAGGAGCGTGCCGGCGGACCAGGCCACGCGCCTGCGGACCGTCAGGTCGGGCCGATCCTGGACGTCGAGCCAGTAGGCGGCGATGACGATGAAGGCGCCGACCGCCGAGATGGCGAAGACGGCCCACAGGACCGGAAGCAACTGTGGCGGGACCATGCTCCGACCGATGCTAGCGGATGCCTACTCGCCCAGCTCCGCGCGCCGCGCGGCGGTGTCGTCCGCGCCATTGAGCAAATCGCCCAGGAAGCGCAGCGGGCGCCGCCTGGGAAGACGTGGCTCGACCGTCGGAAGGAGGGCCAGGATCGCGTCGCGGATCTCCGCCTCGAGCTCCTCCCTGGCCGCTGCGCCGCGCGCATCGCGGACGGGGATCGGGTCGCCGAACCGAACGACCACGCGCCGCCGCCACCAGAGGAGGCTGCTGCCGACGATCGCGGCGGGCACGACCGGGACCCCTCCGATGGCGGCGAACGCGGCGGCGCCCTCCTCGAACGGCAGGAGCGCCGACTCCCGCCATCCGACGCGGCCCTCGGCGAAGATGCCCAGCACCCCGCCGCTGGCGAAGACCCGCCGCACGGCCCGCACCGCGCTGGTGAGCGTCGACTTCTCGGGGTGGTACGGGATCATGCCGCCGAAATAGCTCATCACGCGGTTCTTGAAGCCGTGGCTGAAATCGGCCTCCCGGGGCCCGAACCAGGTGATCCGCGGCTCCATGGGCGCGACCGCCATCACCAGCTGCGGATCCCATCCGTTGTGGTGGTTGAGGACCACCTGGAAGGGTGCCGCGGGCCAGCGCTCCAGGCCCTCCGCTCGAACGTCGAAGAGGAGCCGCACCAGGAGGCGGTTGACCCGCCACATGACCCGGTAACGGGGCGTCACCTCGACGCTCAGCGGTCGTGGTCCGACCCGTCGCTCGTCCGTCGTCACGCGGGCGTCACCGGAGGCTGCCGACGGCCGCCCGTGCAGCGTCGCCGCCCATCACGTCGCGCGGCGGCTCGTCGAACTCACGGCGCCGGGGATCGACGCGGCGCAGGGCGAGGCCGGCACCGACGACGAAGAGCGCCGCCACCAGCATCGCGAAGCGCGGGCCTGCGGCATGGCCCAGCAAGGCGCCGAAGAGATCCTGCGTCGGCCCGCCGACGAGGAGGAAGACCGGGCCGGCCATGGCGGTGCCGGCGTTCAGGACGCCCATGTAGCGCCCCGAGGTGTGCTTGGGGATGACGTCGGCCATCAGGGCCCAGTCGGCGGAGAGGAACAGTCCCATTCCGATGCCGAACGGCACGAAGCCGGCGATTGCCAGCTCGCGTGACGGGGCGCCGGCGACGCCGAGCAGGCCGATCGCCGCGATCACCCCCGCGCCCCAGATGACGGGCCGCCGCCCGTATCGGTCCGACAGGCGTCCGCCCGGCAGGGCGGCGAGGAGCGTCGCGATGCCCACGATCACGGTGGCCAGGAAGACCGTCTCGTTGGCCGCCTCGTCGGTCATCCCGTGGACCCGCTCGAAGTACGGGGTCGCGAGAGCGGTCACGTTGTAGGCGCCCAGGAAGAGGAGGCGCACGAGCAGCAGCCAGAGGACGTTCGACTCTCGCAGGATGTCGCGATCCCACGCCGACGCAGCGACCTGGCGCCACGACCCGGTGCGCTTCGGCGCCGCCCGCCCCTCGTCGACGCTGGCAACGAGGATGACCATGGTCACCACCTCGACGATCCCGAGCGCCAGCACGGCGGGCACCGAGGCCGCGCCGCCAAGGGTCGCGATCCCGACCCCCACGATCGTGCCGAGCACCAGCATCAGGCCCATCAGGCCGCTGGCGGTGCCCACCTGTCGAGCGGGAACGAGGTCCGGCACGTAGCCCTGGAACGGGCCCTGGGCGAAGTTCGAGCTGAGCTGCAGGAGGAAGTAGAAGGCCAGCATGGCGAGGAACGTGTTCGACAGCGCGAAGCCGGCCAGGAAGACGATGTCGAGCAATGCACCGATGACGATGTACGGCTTCCGCCGTCCCCACCGCGTGGCCGTGTAGTCGGAGATCATCCCGATGGTCGGCTGCACGATGATCGGCGCCACCGCGCCGACGGCGATGATCAGCGCGAGCAGGACGCCCTGCGCCCCTGGATTGAGCGCATCGATGCGCTGCGGGATGACGATCGTGTTGAGTCCGCCCCAGATCGTCTGGATGCCGAGCCAATAGACCGAGAGGCTCAGCAGCTGGCGGAGCGGAAGGGCGCGCTGCTCGGGGGGCGTCTGCATCGGTCCGGCTCGGTTCCTCGGTCACGATCGGTCCACGCACGGTACGCGACCCGGATCGGATTGGCGAGATGCTCGCAGCCGCGCCCTGCGGTGCGACTGCGGGACGCGTATCGTCCGCGGACCGATGTCCAGCCCGCCCACCCGCCGACGATGGCTGCCCGCCCGGCCGCCGGCCCTTGCCCACGTGGATTTCCGCCGCTACCTCGTCGCGCGTTTCGTCGTCGCACTGGCGATCCAGATGCTCGTCGTGGCGGTCGGGTTCCAGGTGTACGACGTCACTCACAACGCGCTCGACCTGGGCCTCATCGGCCTGTCGCAGTTCCTGCCCTTCGTGCTGCTGATCCTGCCGGCCGGTCACGTTGCGGACGCGTTCGACCGGCGCCGCATCCTTGCCCTGACCACCGCGGTGCTGGTGTGCGTCGCGGCGGGGCTGGCGCTCATCTCGGCGAATGGCCTGCGGGATGCCACTCCGGTGCTCGGGATGATGGCGCTCTTCGGGGCGGCGCGGGCGTTCAGCGGACCCTCGAGCCAGTCGCTGGTCCCGAATCTCGTCCCGCCGCACGACTTCGGCAACGCGGTGGCCCTGAGTTCATCGACGTTCCAGGTGGCGACGATCGCGGGGCCGGCCATCGGCGGCCTCCTCCTCCTGTTCGGCCCGACGGTGGTGTACGCGACGGTGGCCGCCCTCCTGACCGCCGCAACCGTGCTGATCATCGCGCTGCGTGGCGGCGGACGCGGTGACGTCGCGCGGGAGCCGATGTCGCTGACCTCGCTCTTCTCCGGCGTCCGGTTCGTGCGGTCCCGCCCCATCGTCCTGGGCTCGATCTCGCTCGACCTGTTCGCGGTCCTCTTCGGCGGTGCGACCGCCCTGCTGCCGATCTACGCCGCCGACATCCTGCATGTCGGCCCGGATGGCCTTGGCGTGCTGCGCGCCGCGCCGGCCATCGGGGCAACTGGCTGCGGCGCCTTCCTGGCGGCCCGCTCCCTGCAGCGCGGCGTCGGCCGCTGGCTGTTCGGCGGGGTTATCGCTTTCGGGGTCGGGACCATCGTGTTCGCCCTCTCGACCAGCTTCCTCCTCTCCTTCGCCGCCCTCGTCGCCATGGGTGCCAGTGACATGGTGAGCGTCTACGTCCGCCACCTCCTGGTGCAGCTGGCCACGCCGGACGTCATCCGCGGCCGCGTCAGCGCGGTGAACTCGGTGTTCATCAACGCATCCAACGAGCTCGGCGAGTTCGAGTCGGGGCTGACCGCGTCGTGGTGGGGCCCCGTCTCGGCGGCCGTGGTCGGCGGGCTGGCGACGATTGCGGTGGCATTCACCTGGGCGGTGCTGTTTCCCATCCTGCGGCACCTGGATCGCTTCCCGGAACCCGACCGCGAGGCGATCCCGCCGGAGGGGTAGAATCGTCGGCGCATGCAAGAGCAGACCGGAATCGCGTTCCAGATCGGGCCCATCGCCGTCCACTGGTACGGGATCATCATCGCCACCGCCGTGCTCCTGGGCGCCGTCGTCGGCACCCTCGAGGCGCGCCGTCGTGGCGAGGACGCGGAGCAGGGCTGGTCGATGCTGCTGCTGGTGATCATCACCGCCGTCATCGGGGCGCGCCTCTACCACGTCATCCACGAGTGGAGCTACTACTCGCAGCACCTCGCCCAGATCCCGCAGATCTGGACCGGCGGGATCGGGATTCCCGGTGCGGTGATGGGCGGCGCGCTTGGCATCTGGTGGTATACCCGCGGCGCGAAGCTCAACACGGCACGCTGGCTCGACATCTTTGCGCCCGCCCTGCTGCTGGGCCAGGCGGTCGGACGGCTGGGCAACTTCGTCAACCAGGAGCTCTACGGGCCCCCGACCCAGCTGTGCGGGACGCAGGGCTACCTGCCCTGCCTCCCATTCGGGATCCAGATCGATGCGGCACACCGTGCCGGGACGCCGTGGGACGCCATCAGCTTCCCGGTTGACACCACCCAGTTCGTGCCGATGTTCGCCTACGAGGCGGTCCTCAACCTCATCGGCATGGTGGTCCTGCTGGTCGTGGCCCGCGCCTTCGCCCGCCGGCTGTACGACGGCGACATCGCCCTGATGTACATCATGTGGTACGGCGCCGTGCGCTCCCTGCTGGAGGGCTACCGGACGGGAAACTGGTACATCGGGCCCCTCCCCACCGCGGTGTGGATCGGTGTCGCGGGCATCATCCTGGCCGGCGGATTCCTGGTCCTGCGCCATGTACGTGGCTGGGGCACCCCGGGCGCCTGGATGGACCGATCCGAAGCGACGGATGACGGCGACCCCCCGCCGCGACCCGCCCCGGAGCCGTCACCTGGCTGAGCGGCCGGGCATCCTGCCCGATGTCACCGCCGCCATCGGCGGCACGCCACTGGTCGCGCTCGATCGCCTCGCCGAGGGCGTCGCTCCGCGCATCGTGGCCAAGCTGGAGAGCGCCAACCCCGGTGGCAGCGTGAAGGACCGCATCGCGCTCCCGATGATCGAGGCCGCGGAGGCCGCCGGGCTGCTGAAGCCGGGTGGCGTGATCGTGGAGCCGACGAGCGGCAACACGGGGGTGGGCCTGGCCATGGCGGCCGCGGTGAAGGGATATCGGTGCGTCTTCGTGATGGCCGACAAGCAGTCGGAGGAGAAGCGCGCCCTGCTGCGGGCGTACGGCGCCGAGGTGGTGGTGTGCCCCACCGATGTGGACCCCGAGGACGAGCGCAGCTACTACAGCGTTTCGGACCGGCTGGCGCGCGAGACGCCCGGCGCATGGAAGCCGGATCAGTACCACAACGATCGGAACCCGGAGGCTCACTACCTCACCACGGGTCCCGAGATCTGGGAGGCCACCGAAGGGCGGATCACCCATTTCGTGGCCTCGATCGGGACGGGCGGCACGATTTCGGGTGCCGGCCGCTACCTGAAGGAGCGCAACCCCCAGCTGGTGGTGGTCGGCGCGGACCCGGAGGGAAGCGTCTTCTCCGGTGACACGCCGCGGGCCTACCTCACCGAGGGGATCGGCGAGGACTTCTGGCCGACCACCTACGACGCGGAGATCTGCGACATGATCGTGCGCGTCGGCGACCGCGACTCGATGCTCACCGCGCGCCTTGCGACCGCGCGCGAGGGAATCCTCATGGGGGAGTCGTGCGGGACGGCGCTATGGGCCGCCCTGCAGATAGCGCGCGAGCTGGAGGATTCCGGCGCGCTCTTCGTGGTGCTGCTCCCCGACGGCGGCCGCAATTACGTGGGCAAGCTCTATAACGACGCGTGGCTCCGCGACCGCGGCCTGCTGGGCGCTGGCGAGCAGGCGAGCTCGTACGACTGGCGCGCCACATCGCCCGCGGTGGTCGTGCAGCGCGGCGACGTCGGCGCCGACTGATCGTTCGCGGCCGTCTCGCGCCCGCAGCCACGGCTCAGGCCTTGGGCACGTCGGTGGTCGTGCGGGTTGGGTTCATCTGCGCCATGGCGGATGGCAGCCAACGTTCGCGTCGCTCCGGCTCGCGCTCGTCGCGATAGACGCAGCCGGCGTGCGCGACGCCGCCCGTCATCTCGTTCGCCATCCACGCCTCGCCGTCGCCGATCGGGTTGCGGCAGAGGGCACATGCTCCGGGCTCCATGCGGCGGACGATACGCGCCTCGCGCACGCGGGTCCAGACCTGGCACGCCTGGTTGGGCGCCCCGAGCCACGCTGACGGAGCCGCAAGACCAGAGTAGAGTTGGCCACCCTCACCACGGAGACGACGACGAACATGGCGCAGGTCGCGGAAACCACGCCCGGCACCAGCGGGCAGGGCACCGAGCGGGTCAATCACTGGATCAACGGCGCGCGCGTGGCGGGCAGCTCCGGGCGCAGCGGCCCGGTCTACAACCCTGCCACCGGAGCGCTTGCGCGGGAGGTGGACTTCGCCTCCGTCGAGGAGGTCAACGACGCGGTCCGCGCCGCCCACGAGGCGTTCCCTGCCTGGCGGGCAACCAGCATCAGCAGGCGCACCGAGATCCTGTTCAGGATCCGCAACCTGGTCGACCAGCATCGCGAGGAGATCGCGGCGCACCTGACCCGCGAGCACGGCAAGGTCCGCAGCGACGCGCTCGGCGAGGTGGCGCGTGGGCTGGAGAACATCGAGTTCGCGACCGGCATCCCGCACCTGCTGAAGGGCGGCTTCAGCGAGCAGGTCAGCACCGGCATCGACGTCTATCAGATCCGACAGCCGCTGGGCGTGGCGGCCGGCATCACGCCGTTCAACTTCCCGGCCATGGTGCCGATGTGGATGTTCGCCAACGCCATCGCCTGCGGCAACACGTTCGTGCTGAAGCCATCGGAGAAGGACCCGTCGGCATCGGTCTACATGGCCGAGCTGCTGAAGGAGGCTGGCCTGCCGGATGGCGTCTTCAACGTCGTCCATGGCGACAAGGTGGCGGTCGACGCGATCCTCCAGCACCCCGACATCGCGGCTGTCAGCTTCGTCGGCTCGACGCCCATCGCGCGCTACATCTACGAGACCGGCACGAAGGCCGGCAAGCGCGTGCAGGCGCTGGGCGGAGCCAAGAACCACATGGTCGTCCTGCCGGATGCCGACATCGAGATGGCCGCCGATGCCGCCGTCTCCGCCGCCTACGGCTCGGCCGGCGAGCGCTGCATGGCGATCAGCGTGGTGGTCGCCGTCGGCGACGTGGCGGATCCGCTTGTCGATGCCATCGAGCAGCGGCTGCCGAAGATCACCGTGGGGCCGGGCAACGAGGAGGGCTCCGAGATGGGGCCGCTCATCACGAAGGAGCATCGCGACAAGGTCGCCTCGTACCTGGAGTCGGGCATGCACGACGGCGCAACCCTGCGCGTGGACGGCCGTCAGCACGTGCTCTACAACGAGTCGCAGGGCTTCTTCCTGGGCGTCAGCCT
>JBDTQJ010000084.1:0-9365 GCA_039932235.1 Chloroflexota bacterium | reverse complement strand
GGGACGAGGCCGGTCACGACGAGCGTGAGCCGGCCCCGGAGTCGGTGCGATGTGGTGAGCGACCAGGGACTCGAACCCTGAACCTAGAGATTAAGAGTCTCTTGCTCTGCCAATTGAGCTAGTCGCCCGCCGGAATGATGCCGCAGCGCCCGGCCCAAGGCAACCGGGCCGGTCAGGTGCCGGGCTGGCCCGGCCCGCCGTTGGGCTCCGGAGAGCGGCCATAGTGGGCGTCCATGAAGCCCTGCACCGCGCCAAGGTCCAGCGTGTCCTGGTAGAGCAGGTAGTTCCAGGCCGTGATCGCGATCGGGTGGCCGAAGTCGCCACCTGCCCATGGCGAGAGGATGACCTTGAAGCGCGTGCTGCGCACCTGCGACTGCACCCATTCGGTCAGCTGTTGGAGGGCGGCGGCGTCCAGCTGGTCGGCCTGGTACCAGACCACGATCCCACCATGCTCCAGGTTGTGGATGACCTGCGACTCGGGCTGTGGCTGGGTGTAGACGCCCCAATTGTCAGGCGTCGTCCAGTGCGGACCGGAGGTGGCGGGCACGGATGCGTAGGCGCTCGGGTCCCCGGCCCGCACGTCGGTCCCGTCGGCGATGTGCGACCCGCCCTTGTCGGGCTGCAACGTCCCGGCACTGACGTTCGGACCGGAGATGCCAATCATCACCACGATGAGGACGATCACCCCGACGACCAGGATGCCGCCGACGATCAACAACCGCGGGTCGAACCCGCGGTCGGCTGTGAGCGGACGGCTGAGCGCATCCTCGCTGGCGCGCGTGCCGCGGCGCTGGATCTGCTGGGTGCGTCGTCGTTTGGCCATTGGCGCGACAGGATAGCGGAGGTGGCGGCGCTCGTCCGGTGGGTCATGGGTGGCACCCACCGTGCACTTGGTAGAATTCGCACGGCCGCCGCGACGCTCATCCACGGCACGAAGAGGTTTCATGTCACCACCCCCAACCCCATCGACATCCCGGCGCAAGAGCGCCTTCGCCCTCGCCCGCGAGCTGATCGGCGGGGTGCGCACGCTTGCCGGTCTCGAGGTCGCGCAGGCGAAGGCGGAGATGGCCGCCGCGCTCGGTCACGCCAAGGGCGGGTCGCTGAAGCTGGGGATCGCCGCCGCGCTCGCATTCATCACGCTCATCACCCTGATTGCCATCATCGTCGCCGCACTGTTCGTGCTCGGCCTGTGGTGGGTCGCCCTGATCCTGCTGGTGGTGCTCATCGCGCTCACCGGGCTCATCGCGTGGCGCGGCATCGGTGAGCTGCGGCAGATCAAGGTCAAGCCAGAGGGGACCATCGACTCGGTCAAGGAGGACATTGCGTGGGCCAAACGCCTGATCAAGCGCGGCTAGCCGTCGAGGCGCAGCGGGCGCGGATGGGCCATACCGCCGAGCAGCTCCGCGACAGCCTCGACGTGCGCAAGCGCTTCAAGGAGAATCCGGCCGCCGTGGCAGCCATCGGTGCCGGGGCGGTCTTCCTGCTCGCCGGTGGACCGATCCGGATCGCCACGCTGGTGCGCCGCCGCGTCTTCCGCTCGACCCCGGAGAAGACGTACGACGCGCTGCCGAAGCCACTGCAGTCGTGGGTCGACACGGTGGCGGGCGGTATCGGCCCGAAGACCGATGGCGCCCGCGAGGCACTCTCCGCCGAGCTCACCAGGTGGCGTCACGAGCCGCTGAAGAACAAGAAGGCGCGCAAGGAGCTCGCGAAGGCGATGGCCGACGGCCCGCCGGGACCGGGACGCGCCGGCTGGAAGGCCGCCGAGGCGATCCTGACCATCGTTGCCGCCGCGGCGGGCCGCAAGCTCGTCGAGCGCTTCCTGTCGGGCGAGCCGCCGAGCGGTATCAAGGCGCTCGACGCGATCGGCACGGTGGGTGGCGCCGCGGAGCCGGATCCGAAACACGCCAAGGACGACGTCACGCGTCCGTCCTCGCAGCGCGCCGCGGCCGCGGCGAAGGATGCGACCGACCGCAGCGACTACTCGGGGATGTCCGCCGCTTCGCGCGACCGCTGAACGCCTGCGGGCCGCCTGGCCTCAGGCTGCGGTCCGCTCAGCGTCCTTGGTAGACTTGCGCCTCGTTACCTGCGTACCACGCGGGCGAGTGGCGGAATGGCAGACGCGCCGGCCTTAGGAGCCGGTGTCGCAAGACGTGCGAGTTCGAGTCTCGCCTCGCCCACCACTCGACGACCCAACCCAATGCCATGACATCCGCGGCACAGCCGCCGCGCAGTTAGCAGGAGCCGATTTGGTCACCGTATCCGCGCGACCCGAGCCCGGGTCGAGGATGGTCCTCGAGATCGAGGTCCCCTCGGCCGAGGTGGATCGCCACTTTGCCACCGCCTACGTCCACCTCGCGCAGCAGACGCGCGTCCCCGGCTTCCGGCCGGGCAAGGCGCCACGCCACGTCGTCGACCGGTATGTCGGGCATGGCAGCGTCCTCGCCGAGGCGATCGATCACCTCGTCAGCGCGTCCTACGAGTCTGCGCTTGGCCAGACCGATGTGATCCCGCTCGACACCCCGCATATCGACATCGACCCCAACGCGGTCGCCGAGGGGCAGCCGGTCACCTTCACCGCGACCGTGGCGGTGCGCCCCGAGGTCCAGCTGGGTTCCTACGTTGAGTACCCGTTCGAGCTCGAGGCGCCCACCGTCGGTGACGAGGACGTGGAGACCGTCATCGGGGAGCTGCGTGACAGCCAGGCCACACTGCGCCCCCTCGACGGCGAGCCGGCGGCCGCAGGCCACATGGCGGCGGTGAAGTTCGCCGGCACCATTGACGGTGAGCCATTCGAGGGCGGCAGCGCGGACCGGCTGCCGCTGGTCATCGGCGAGAACCGCATGATTCCGGGCTGGGAGGACAACCTCGTCGGCCTGAAGGTCGGCGAGACGCGCGAGTTCGACATCACCTTCCCGGACGACTACCGGGTCGAGGACCTGCAGGGCAAGCAGGCACACTTCGCGATCGAGCTGCTCGACCTGCGCGAGAAGGTGCTCCCCGAGGTCGACGACGAGTGGGCGAAGAGCGTCGGCGACGTCGAGGATGTCGATGGGCTGCGCGCCGAGATCCGCCAGGCGCTCGAGCAGCGCAACGTGGCGGAGGCCCGGCATGCCTTCGGCGACCGGATCATCGACTTCGCGGTGAGCAACGCGACCGTCGAGCTGCCGGAGGTCATGATCGCCAACGAGGTCGAGATCATGCGCGACGAGCTCACGAACCGGCTGGCGCAGCAGCGCATCGGCCTGGAGCAGTACCTGGCGCTGAGCAAGCAGACCCCCGAGGAGCTGATCACCGAGCTGCGCGAGCCGGCATCCCGCCGGGTGAAGACCCTGCTCGTTCTCTCGGCGATCGCCGAGAAGGAGGGCGTCGACGCCAGCGACGCGGAGATCGAGGCGGAGATTGCGGCCCAGCTGGAGCGCTACGGCGACGACCAGCGGCTGCGCGAGTCGCTCTCCAGCCCGCGCGGTCGGTCCTACCTGCGCATGACGCTCCGCAACCGTACACTCGTGGAGACACTCATCGACCGGGCGACCGGTACCGATGCGACTGCTGCCCCCGAGCCAGACACAGCCAAGGAGTCCGGTTAGACCGATGCTCGTTCCGATGGTGATCGAGTCGAGCGCACGCGGTGAGCGAGCGTTCGACATCTACTCCCGGCTCCTCAAGGACCGGATCATTTTCCTTGGGGACGCGATCGAGGACCACGTCGCCAACCTGATCATGGCCCAGCTGCTCTTCCTGGAGAGCGAGGACCAGGAAAAGGACATCAGCCTTTACATCAACTCGCCGGGCGGGGTGGTGACGAGCGGGCTGGCGATCTACGACACCATCCAGTACCTCAAGGCACCTGTGAGCACCATCTGCATCGGCCAGGCGGCCTCGATGGGCGCGGTGCTGCTGGCCGCCGGCGCCACCGGCAAGCGGTACGCGCTGCCGAACGCGCGGATCATGGTCCACCAGGGCTCCGGCGGCTTCCGCGGCAACACCCCGGACGTCGAGATCCAGATGCGCGAGATGATGCACCTGACCGATCGGCTGATGCACATCCTCGCCGACCACACCGGGCAGACATTCGAGAAGGTGAAGAAGGACTCCGAGCGCGATTACTTCATGAGCGCGGAGGAGGCGAAGGCGTATGGCCTCATCGACGAGGTCTTCTCCGGTACCACCGAGTCGCTGATCAGTCTCACCCAGGCGGCCGGCGGCAAGGTCCCGGATGCCGAGACAGCCGCCGAGGCCGACGCCAAGAAGAAGTAGTCACTGGCGCTCGCGATCCAGCAGGCGGCGCTTGAGGCCGTCGTCGCCGCCCCAGCCGCTCCACCCGTCGGCGGCCCGCACCACGCGGTGGCAGGGGACGGCGGGGAAGAGCGGGCAGCGGCCCATGGCGCTGCCAACGGCACGGGGGGCGCCGGGACGGCCAATCGCGACCGCCACGTCGCCGTACGTCGCGCGCTCGCCCCACCCGACATCGCGAACGGCGGCGTAGACGGCAGCGTCGAATGGCCGGAGGCCGCGCAGGTCGACCGGTGGCAGGTCGCGGCGTTCGCCGCGTGTCCAGGCGGCGAGCCAGGCGGCGAGCGGGTGAGAGCCGGGCACCAGCTCCGCGGCGGGGAGCCGCACGCGGACATCGGCGCTGACCGTGGCGAGGTCGCGGCCGACCGCCACCACGCCGCGCGACGAGGTCACGAGGAGCATCGGTCCAAGGTCGGTCTCGACCGCGGAGAGCGTGAGGCGCTCGGTCATGGGTGGACAGCATCCCACGGCCATCGGCCCATGGGAGCGTGCGTTCTGGGCCGTGCTACCATCGAACCCAGATGACCACCAAGAGCAAGGTCCCCTATCGCTGCTCGTTCTGCGGGAAGAGCCAGGAGCAGGTCCGCAAGCTGATCGCGGGCCAGGGCGTCTATATCTGCGATGAGTGCATCAACCTCTGCCAGGAGATCATCGAAGAGGAGATGCTGGAGGCCCCGCGCGCCGGGAAGGCGCAGCCGGCCCCGCTCCCCAGCCCGCGCAAGATCAAGGACGCGCTCGACGAGTACGTGATCAGCCAGGACCGCGCCAAGAAGGTCCTCTCGGTCGCCGTCTACAACCACTACAAGCGGGTCAACGCCGGCCACAGCGTCGACGAGGTCGAGCTCGGCAAGAGCAACGTGATGCTGGTGGGGCCGACGGGCTCGGGCAAGACCCTCCTCGCCCAGACCCTGGCGCGCATCCTGGACGTGCCGTTCTGCATCGCCGATGCGACCAGCCTGACCGAGGCCGGCTACGTGGGAGAGGACGTCGAGAACATCCTGCTGCGCCTCATCCAGGCCGCGGACTTCGACGTCCAGCGCGCGCAGCGCGGAATCATCTACATCGACGAGATCGACAAGATCGCGCGCAAGACGGACAACCCCTCCATCACGCGTGACGTGTCGGGCGAGGGCGTCCAGCAGGCGCTGCTGAAGATCCTGGAGGGGACGGTCGCCAACGTGCCGCCGCAGGGCGGCCGCAAGCATCCGCACCAGGACTTCATCCAGATCGACACCACCAACATCCTCTTCATCTGCGGCGGTGCCTTCGAGGGCCTCGAGGCGATCGTCGAGGACCGTGTCGGCAAGCGCGGCATCGGCTTCGGGTCGCAGGCGCAGCGGTCGCGTGGCGAGCGGCGCGCGATCCTCGAGAAGATGATGCCCGAGGATCTCATCCACTACGGCCTCATCCCCGAGTTCGTCGGACGCATGCCGGTGGTCGTCAACCTCGCCGCGCTGGACAAGGAGGACCTCATGCGCGTCCTCACCGAGCCGAAGAACGCGGTCACCCGCCAGTTCACCAAGTTCCTCTCCCTCGACAAGGTGGAGCTCGTCTTCACCCCCGATGCGCTGGAGGCGACCGCCGCCCTGGCCCTCAACCGCAAGACCGGCGCACGGGCCCTGCGCACCATCGTCGAGGAGGCGCTGCTCGACGTGATGTACGACATCCCCGAGCGCACCGACGTCCGCAAGGTGGTCATCACCGGCGAGACGATCGAGCACGGGCAACCGCCGATGCTCGTCACCGAGACGGAGGACGCGGAGCCGCGCACCCGCCGCGGTGCCAAGGCCGCGGCCGCCCGCGAGGAGCGCGCCGAGGAATCGGCCTAGGCCTTCGGACGGCTTCGATGGCCGATTTCCTCGCCGACACCACAAACCTGCTCCGTCGCACGCCTGCCTACCTGCGCGTGCTGCTGGGTGGCCTGCCTGAGTCCTGGACCGATACGCCTGACGGCGACGGCGGCTGGCGCCCGCGCGACGTGGTCGGCCATCTCATCACGGCCGATGCGACCGACTGGTTGACGAGGACGCGCCTCATCCTCGAGCACGGCACCGCGGTGCCATTCGAGCCGCTCGATCGCGTGGCGATGCTGGAGCGCGACCGCGGCGTCGCGCTCGATGACCTGCTGGAGCGGTTCGCCTCCCTGCGGGCGGCCAACCTCCACGAGCTGGCGACTCGCGTCACGGAGGCGGACCTCGAGCGTCGTGGCCGCCATCCGGTGCTCGGCGAGGTCACGCTGCGCCAGCTGCTCGCCGCGTGGGCCGTCCACGACCTGGATCACATCGGCCAGATCCACGCCGGGCTGGCGGGATCGCACGACGGGGACGTCGGCCCGTGGAAGGACTTCCTGGGAATCCTCCTGCGGCGCGACGACCCCTCAGCGGTCGCCGGCTGACGGATCGGTCTCGGCGGGCTCCGCTCCGTCGGGTTCGCTGGCGGGGGCGGCGCCGCGGGTGACCATGACGCGTCTCGGGTATGGCACCCCGATGCCCGCTCCCGAGAAGGCAGCCAGGATCCGCTTGCGCAGCTCCCCGGCGACCGCCCACTGCTCGGCCGCGCGCACCTGGCCGAGCACCTTCAGGGTGAGCCCCGAATCCCCGAGGGCGTTGATGCGCACCACCGTCGGCGCCTCGAGGAGGCGCTCGCCCCATTCCGGGTCGGCGGCGAGCTCGGCACCGATCTCGTCGATAATCGCGCTGGCGCGCTCGATGTCCGCGTCGTACGCGACGCCGATGTCGAGATTGACCCGCGCCCACACGCGGGTGTGGTTCGACGCGACCACGATCTGCCCGTTCGGCACCGAATGGACCGTGCCGTCGAGGTCTCGCAGCGTGGTGCGGCGCAGGCTGAAATCCTCGACCACGCCCTCGACCCCGGCGATCGTGACCACATCGCCGGCGCTGTACTGGTTCTCGAGGACGATGAAGATCCCTGCCAGCCAGTCCTTCACCAGGGTCTGCGCGCCGAGCCCCACGGCGATTCCCACCACGCCGAGGCCCGCGACCGCCGGCCCGATGTCGAGGCTGAAGACGGCCAGGACCATGAGCAGCGCGATGGTCACGATGACGCCCGCGCCGACGCGCACGGTGAGCCGCTCGATCGTCGTGACCCGCCGCTCGAGCTCGATCGCGGGCAGCACGCCATCAACGTCGCCTGGTCGACGCTCCAGGAGGTGGCGCACCCCGACCCGCGCCGCGGTGCGAAGGAAGGCGTACACAATGAGGGCGACGAGTACGATCCCCCCGACGCGGAGCGCGGGGATCGCCCAGTTGGGGAGCAGGATGTCGGATGGCGGCATGCAGGCGATGGTAGCAACGCGGAGGCGGAGTACGATCGGTGCCAGTGGACCGGTACCTTGGGTGGCTCATTGTCGGGTGGGGTCGGCGGCTACCATGCCGCTGCCGCAGCGCGGTGCAATGAAACCCGTCACGAAGCGATGCAATGACCCAGTCCACCCGGCGTCCGGGCTTCCGGCTCCCATGGTCCGGCGAGAGCGATGACGCTCCCGACGCGGCCGCGACCCCGGATGCTGCCGAGCACGGCGACGCCAGCGCGACAGCGGATCCGACCACGACCCCGCCCGATGCGGCAGCTTCGAAATGGGACGCTGCAGTGGGAGAGGGAGAGACGGTAGTGGCTGACATCGACCCCACGGCGAGCGGCGCCCGCTCGCTCAGCAACGCTGCCGAGAACGGAACCATGACGACGGAGACGCCAGCCGTGTCACCGCCGGTCGCCGAGGCCGAGGCCGCTGTCGAGGTCCAGGGCGAGGCGCCTCCGGACGTGGACGAGTCCGACTTCCTGCGCAGCCTCGTCGACGCCATGCGCGGCGTTGCGGAGGAGGAGCGCACGGGTTCCGTAGCCGAGCTGCGCCGCCTCGTCGACGAACGCGTGGCGCTGCTCGAGACCCGGGCCACGGATCGTGTCGAGGAGCTGCGCCGTATGACCGATCTGGACGTCACGGGCGTCGGCGACTGGGCGAAAGAGGAGATCGAGCGTGTGAACGCCGAGGCCGCCCGCAAGGTCGAGGCGCGACGCAAGCAGCTCGACGAGCAGCTTGCCGACCACGAGACCCGGTCGACCGCCGAGGTCACCTCGGTTCGTGAGCGCGTCGCCGCCTATGAGCAGGAGCTCGAGGCGTTCTTCAGCCAGCTCGGCAGCATCAAGGATCCGGCGTCCTTCGTCGCGGCGGCGCGCCGCATGCCGAAGGCACCGTCCCTGGAGGCGAGCTCCGCGACACCGGCGCGCGCCGCCGGCGCCACCCCGACAGCTTCGCTCAACGCTCGGCTCGCCCAGCTCGGCATCGATCGCGCCGGCAAGGCCACCGCGACGCCGGCAGCCGCACCCGGCCCGGAGGCACCTGCCGCGGACCCGGTCATCGCTACCGCCGCGGCGGATTCCCCGGCCCCCGTCGCCCAGACGCCGATCGCCGGCGCCGAAACGGCTGCGGCCACCGAGACCCCCGCACCGGCGGGCGAGCGCGATGCGCAGCTCGCCGAGCGCCTCGCGGAGCTCGACGCGCACCAGGAGCCCAACACCGCCACCACCCAGACCGGGACGGGCGACGACGCCGACGAGATCGCCACCGCGATCATGGTCAAGGGGCTCGGCAGCTTCGGCGCCATCACCTCCTTCAAGCAGCGTCTCGAGCGGCTGGCCACCGTTCGCTCGGTGACACTCAGCCTCGGGCCCACCGGCGAGTTCGTGTACCGCGCCACCCATCCACGCGAGATCGACCTCGGCGGGGCCATCGTCACCCTCGAGCCCGGCTCCACGGTGGATCGCCAGGCCGACGGCTCGCTGCGGGTCACCGTCCAGCCGCGCTGAACGGAACTCGCACCGGCCTCTGCTACACTCGCGACGACGGCGAAGACCGTGAGGAGTACCCCTCCAGCGGACGCTCCAGAGAGGCGGGCCACCATGGCTGCAAGCCCGCTGCGCAGCGCGAGGGGGAAGTCACACGTGAGCCGGCCGGGAGCCGCCCGATAGCGCGGTGACGAGGCGGCCCATCGGCCGCGAACGAAGGTGGTACCACGACGAGCCCGTTCGTCCTTCGACGAGCGGGCTTT
>JBDTQJ010000083.1:0-9476 GCA_039932235.1 Chloroflexota bacterium | reverse complement strand
GCACCGCCGCTTCGCCGTTGCGCAGTGCTTCGATGGCAGCGTACTGGGCGGCGGTTGGCGCGCACATGATCCCGTACTGGTGCACCTTGGCGATCCCGACCATCAGCTCGGCGGGCGCCGCCACGTAGCCGATTCGCCAGCCGGTCATCGCATAGCTCTTGCTGAACCCGCCGAGCAGGATGGTCCGCTCGCGCATGCCGGGCAGGCTGGAGAAGGCGGTGTGCTCGTGCGACCCGTAGACCAGGCGGTCGTAGATCTCATCGGTATAGACCAGCAGGTCGTGACGCTCGGCAACCGCGGCGATGGCCAGCAGCTCGTCGCGCGACAGCGCGGCGCCGGTCGGGTTGTTCGGGTAGCCCAGGAAGATCGCCTTGGTGCGCGGCGTGATGGCGGCTTCGATCATGGCCGCGGTGACGCGGAAGTCGGTCGCGTCGGTCGTGCTCACCGGGACGGCGGTCCCGCCCGCCAGCTCGATGCATGGCGCGTAGGCCACGAAGCACGGCTCGTGGTAGATGACCTCGTCGCCGGGGTTGATGGTGGCGCGCAGGCTCGCGTCCACGGCCTCGGAGGCCCCGACCGTGATCACCAGCTCGGTGCGCGGGTCGTAGTCGACGCCGTACCGATGACCGAGGTTGGCCGCGATCAGCTCGCGCAGCTCCAGCATCCCGCCGTTGGCGGTGTAGTGCGTCTCACCGCGCTCCAGGCTCTCGATGGCGGCCCGGGTGATGCCTTCCGGGGTGTCGAAGTCCGGCTCGCCGATGGTCAGGCTGATCACGTCGGTCATCTCGGCCAGCATGTCGAAGAAGCGACGGATCCCCGACGGCTGCATGGCCCGCACGCGGTCGTTCAGGAAGTCGGCGGTGGCGCGGCGCGCGGCGGGCTCGATGCTCATCGTCGAGCAGTGTACCCGGCCCCGACGCGGATCAGCTCGACCGTGTGAGTCAGCCCGGGTAGGTGCGCTCCCCCGCCTCGATCCGCACCGGCAGTCGATTCTGGCTCGGTGGCAGCGGGCAGGTGGCGTACGGGCTGAAGACGCACGGCGGGTTGTACGCGCGGTTGAAGTCCACGATCACCGTGCCGTCGGCATGTGGCGGCGACGTATAGAGAAACCGTCCGCCTCCGTAGGTCTCGGTCCCGCTGGTGGCATCGCCGAAGATGAGCCACAGCTCTCCGGCATCGCCACCCACCACCGCGTCGATCCGGCACGCCATCCCATCGACCTCGAAGCGCACCGCCCCCGGCGTGCGCTCCTCGATCACGTCACCCAGGACATCGGGCACCGCGACGGTGGACCCATCCGGCGCAGGGTCGAGGCGCGCCGCGATGGCCCACCGGGGATCGACGGGCCAGTGGTCGATCCCCGCGAAATCGGGCTGGACCGACGCCGTGTCCCAGGTGCGCAGCCCCAGGCGTGCGCCCCCGGCCCCGCGGCGAATGAGCCGCAGGCGCAGGCTACCGATCTCGAGCGTCGTCGGCGGCCGCTCCTCGGTCGCCTCGACATCGGTCACCAGCGCCAGCCCGTCAACGGGCATACCGTCCACGCGCAGCTGGCCGTCGGGCTCGCTGGTGGCGACCGCGTCCGTGCCATCAAGCTCGATGGTCCCTGCCAGCGTCGGGCCGCCCGGGAGCACGATCTCGTTGTCCGCGCCGCTCCCGACGCGGTTGGTCCCCGGCGACAGCCAGTCGAGGCCGACCAGCGTCAGCCAGCTCATGGGCCGTCGCAGGGCCGCGTAGCGCTGGGCACGCCACGCCTCCACCGACCGCTCGAGATCGTCGCCCATCAGCCGCGGGCGGGGAGGAAGATGAGGGTCGGTGCGGTGCCCGGACCGATGCGCACGTACGTTGCCGCGCCGTCGCTCACTGGTGAGCGCGGGACGGTTCGGCCGGAGGTGGCCGTCCCGTCGAGCGCGACGGCGATCGGCCCCTCGCCGAAGCGGGCCAGGCACGCGGCCGCATAGCCCTCGGTCGATGGCTCGGCGAGCAGCAGCCGGCTGCGGCCGACGGTCATGCCTCGGCAACGCGCACCGAGGACTTCGTCGATGCCCAGGTCCCGCCAGCCGGCGCCCAGGACCGGCTCCAGCTCGTGGGCGGCGCGGTCCGCGTCCACGGTCGCGAGCACGAGGGCGCGCGGCGCCTCGCTCCAGTCATCGATCGCGCGGGGGAACAGGCCCGCGCGTGCCGGGTCGTCCGGCACCTCCAGCAGCTGGGTGGGCGCGCCACGGGTCCCCCACCAGAGGAGGCGCGGCTCGTCGGCGGGCTCGGCGTACAGCCACTGCGGAAAGAGCTGCGCCCCGCCCTCGCGCAGGATACGGCTCAGCTCCCCCTGGTCGGGGACGCCAATCCGAACGTGGCTGATCTCGGGCATCGGTCCGAGTGTATCTCTCTCCGGACAGGAAGAGGGACCGGTCGCTCGGGCGGCCGGCCCCTCGATACCCGGGTCAGCGTCCGACCCCTACTCGCCCTCCAGCGGGCCGTGGCCGGCCGGTCGCTCGGCGGTGCTCGAGCTCAGGGAGCTCGCCGCCGCGCCCGCGTCCGTCCCCTCCAGGAAGCCGCTGCGGGCCGGCTTGCCGGTGGCGGCGTCGATGCCGCTGGATGCCGCTGCGGCCGCTGCCGCTGCGCCGGTGGCGCCCGTCGCGTCGGCGTTCTCCAGGAACCCGCTGCGGGCCGGCTTGCCGGTCGCCGCATCGATGCCGCTCGCCGAGGTTGCGGCCGCCGCGCCAACCGCGGCCGCCCCGGCCGGATCGACGCCCTCCAGCATGCCGTGCCCCGCCGGCCGCTGGTACACCGCGCTGTTCGCCGGTGCCGACACGTCCGCCGCGGGCAGGTTCGAGACGGCGATCGCGCCGACCGAGCCGAGGATCACCGCGCCGGTGAGGAGCCCGGCTGCCAGGAGCCGCTTGCGGAACTGATCCGCCTCGTCGACGGTCGGGAAGTGAACGCTGATGGCGTGGCCCTCGGTGTCGTCGCCGTCACCGGTGTCGACCCTGATCCACACGGAGCGCTGGGTCGCGCCGTAGGCGTGGCCCTCCACGTCCGACTCGTCGGGCGCGGTGATCCGGACCGCCACCGCCTCGTCGTCGCCACTGCGCAGCATGCTGCGGAAGCGGTCCTCGACGGACGGGTCCGGGAAGGCCATGGGGATGACCTGTCGCAGGTCACCGATGGTGAGGGCAAGGCCCTCGTTGGTGCTCATGGTTCGCCGACCTCCACTACTCGGTCACCAACCCCTTGCGGGTCGGCTTCGCTCGCAGCCAGCATCCTCCGGCGCGGTGACGATGCCCAGCCCGGGCACGACCGAGCGCCTGTCAGATTGGCGACACGCGCCCGACAGGGGTTCAGGCCCGGAGGCGGGCACCGATGGCGGCGATGTCGGCCGGATCGCCGGGCGCTGCGGTCCATGACGAATCGATCCAGCCATCGCCTGGCCATCGCGGAATCGTATGGATGTGCGCATGGAAGACGGTCTGCCCCGCCGCCTGTCCGTTCGCGATGAAGATGTTGACGCCGTCGGGCCGCAGCACCTCACGAACGCGCAGGGCCACCCTGTGCACCGCCGCCGACAACGTGGCGAACTCACCCGCATCCATGTCCCACATGTCCACGGCGTGGCGCTTCGGGATGGTCAATACGTGTCCCGGATTGACCGGATTGATGTCCATGAACGAGACGGTGTCGCTCGTCTCGTCGACGTTCACCGACGGAATACGGCCGGCGACGATGCCGCAGAAGACGCAGTCAGGCATGCGCGGTCATGGGGCGCAGCTCCCCGAAGCCCGCCACGCGCTCGTAGGCATCAGCCACGCGCAGCACCGTCCCCTCGTCGAACGCCCGCCCGATGACCTGCAGGCCGACCGGCTTCCCTTCCGACAAGCCGCACGGCACCGAGATCCCCGGCAGGCCCGCGATGTTGACCGGCAGCGTGCAGGCGTCGTTGAGGTACATGAGCAGCGGATCCTGGGTCTTGGCACCGATGGGAAAGGCGACCCCCGGCGAGGTGGGCGCCAGGAGGGCGTCGACATCGGTCAGGACGCGATCGAACTCGTCCTTGATGAGGGTTCGCACCTGTTGCGCCTTCACGTAGTAGGCGTCGTAGTACCCGGCGGAGAGGGCGTACGTGCCGAGCATGATGCGGCGCTTCACCTCGGGACCGAAGCCGTCGCCACGGCTGCGGACATAGGTCTCCAGAAGGTCGTCGCCAGTGGCGCTGTAGCCGTAGCGGATGCCGTCGAAGCGGGCCAGGTTGGCGCTGGCCTCGGCCGGCGCGATGATGTAGTACGTCGCCAGGCCATGGTCCGTCGATGGCAACGAGACATCCACGATCTCCGCTCCCGCGTAACGCAGCACCTCGATGGCGGTTCGCACGGCTTCCTCGACGCCCGGCTCCATGCCGTCGACGAAATACTCGCGCGGCACACCGAGGCGCAGGCCGCGCACATCACCGGTGAGCTCGGCGGCGTAGTTCGGGACCGGGAGGTCAACGCTGGTGGCGTCGCGCGGGTCGTGACCGGCGAGTGCTGCGAGCACGAGCGCGCAGTCGCGCACGCTGCGCGTGAACGGGCCGCACTGGTCGAGCGACGAGGCGAAGGCGATCATCCCGTAGCGGCTCACACGGCCATACGTCGGCTTCATACCGATGACGCCGCTCAGGCTCGCCGGCTGGCGGATGCTGCCGCCGGTGTCGGTGCCGGTCGCGAAGAAGGCCTGCCCCGCCGCCACCGCAGCGCTCGAGCCGCCGCTGCTGCCGCCGGGCACGGTCGCCTCGTCCCACGGGTTGTGGACCGGACCGTAGGCGCTGTTCTCGTTGCTCGAGCCCATCGCGAATTCATCGCAGTTGGTCTTGCCGAGCAGCACAGCGCCGGCGCCATCGAGGCGCTCCTGGGCGTCGCTGGCATACGGCGAGCGGTACCCGGCCAGGATCCTCGATCCGGCGGTGGTGGGCAGCCCGCCGGGCAGGTCGCTGCCGTCATCGGCCAGGGCACGGGTCACGAAGATGTCCTTGAGCGCGTACGGGATGCCGAGCAGGGGCCGTTCGTCGCCGCCGGCCCGCGCGGTGTCGGCGGCATCGGCCGTGGCGAGCGCCGCCTCGGCCTCCACTGCCAGGAACGTGTTGAGCCGTTCGCCGTCGCGCTCGATCCTGGCCAGGCAGGCCTCGGTCAGCTCGCGGCTGGTCACCTCGCCGGATTGGAGCAGCTCCGCGACCTCGGTGATCGTGCGGTCCGCGAGGTTCATCGGCCCTCCTCCAGGACGGTCGGCACGCGCAGGTGATCACCCTCGCGGCGTGGCGCATTCGCCAGCGCCGCCTCGCGGCTCATGGGCGGGCGCGCCACGTCGTCACGCATCACGTTCTCGAGCGCGATCACGCTTGCGGTGGGGTCGACGCTCGAGGTGTCCACCTCGCGCAGCTGCTCGATCGTCTCGAGGATGTGGGAGAGCTGCTCCTGCATGCGATCCAGCTCCTCGTCCGACAGGCCGAGGCGGGCCAGGGCGGCGACATGCTCGACGGTCTCGCGGCTGATCATGGACCGATGGTAGCGTGCAGCCCATGACCACGCGTGCGCTGCCGATCCGTGGCGGCACCATCGAGATCGTGACCCTGCCCGGCGGTCCCGGCACCCCGCTCGTGGTGCTCGGCGGCGTCGAGACCGGTCTCAGGCCGCTGGCCGGCACGGAGACCGTGCTCAGGCGCCGCTGGGAGGGCCGTACGGCGGCCCGCACCGTCCATGTGGTCGGCAGGCCACTTCCCGACGATCCGGCTGATGCCGGGCGCCTCATGCATCCCCGGGTGATGGCCGACGCCGTCGCATCGGTCCTCCGCGCGGAGCGCATCGGTCCGGTGGGGGTCGAGGCCGAGTCCGGAGGTGGTCGCATCTCGCTGTGGCTGACGGTCGACCATCCGGATCTCGTCGAACGCCTCGTCCTCGCGGCGGTCGCGTCCGAAACGCCCCCCGAGTCCCCGATGGCCGGACGCCTCGGCTCGTGGGTGGAGATGGCCGAGGCCGGCCGCTGGGGCGAGTTCTTCACCCGCATGGCGCAGGTCATGCGACCCGGCGAGGGAACCGCCGGGGCGGAGTCGTTCGAGGTTGCCGCCCGACTGCAGCCACGGCCAGCGACCCCGGAGCGCTTCGTGGCTGAGCTGCGCACGACCCTCGACCCCTCCTCCTTCGTCACGGACCGGCTGGCGGAGATCGACGTCCCGACGCTCGTGATCGCCGGTGGCCGCGACCAGGTGGTGCCGCCCGAGCGCACCCGGCAGGTGGCGGAGGGCATCCGCGGCGCGCGGCTGGAGATCGACCCGGCATGCGGCCACACGGTGCGCTCGTCGTTCCGCGGCTACGACGTCCTCGTCGAGGCATTCCTCGCGGAGGGCGACTGAGATGGGCCGATGGCTGCCCCCGCCAATCGGCACGCGAGCCACCTGGACGCGCACCTTCAGCGCCGAGGACGTCGAGGCGTTCGCCCGCATCAGTGGTGACCGCAACCCGCTCCACTTCGACGCCGCCTTCGCAGCCCGCACCTCGTTCGGGCGCCTTGTCGTCCACGGCGGGCTCACGACCGGCCTCTTCAACGCGCTCGTCGCCGAGCGGCTGCCCGGCCCGGGGAGCGTCTTCCTGCACCAGGAGTGGGACTACCCGGCGCCGGTGTTCATCGGTGACACGGTAACGGCGGAGGCAGAGGTGATCGAGGCGCGCGCCGACAAGCCGATCACCCGGCTGCGCTGCGTCGCGCGACGCGAGGATGGGACCGAGGTGCTGCGCGGGGAGTGCCTCGTCTTCACCATCCTGCCCGCATGACGGTGCGCGACGGCGAGCCGAGCGGACGCTGGCGGCTCCTGCTTGCGATGTCGGCCGCGGTGCTCCTCGTCCTGGGGTGTTGGTTCAGCGGCACCGCCGTGGCGCCCTCGCTGGTCGCTGCCTGGGACCTGGACGGGGTGGGAGTCGCGATGCTCACCGTCGCGGTGCAGCTCGGATTTGCCACCGGCGCCCTGCTCCTCGCCGCCTGGGGCGTGCCGGACGTGCTGCCCGCACGGCGGCTGATGACCGCCGGCGCGCTGGTGGCGGGTGTGTCGACCGCCGGCTTTGCCCTCCTGCCGGGCGATCTCGCCGCGGCGCTCCCGTTCCGCTTCCTGACCGGCGCTGGTATCGCGGCGGTCTACCCGGTCGGGATGAAGGTCATTGCCGGCTGGTTCCGCCGCGAGCGCGGGCTGGCGGTCGGGACGCTCATCGGCGCCATCACGGTCGGCTCGGCGCTCCCCCACCTGCTCCGCGCGGGCGGGGCGCTGGTGGCAGCCGATTGGCGGCTCGTCGTCCTGGTCGCAGCCGCCGGAGCGGGGATCGGCGCCGTGCTCATTGCGCTCACCGTGCGGGAGGGGCCCCACGCAGTGCCCGCCGTGCGCTTCAGCCCCGCGGTGGCCCTGGCTGCGCTGCGCGAGCCATCGGTCCGGCTGGCGAACGTCGGCTACCTCGGCCACATGTGGGAGCTGTATGCCATGTGGAGCTGGATCCCGGTCTTCCTGGCCGCTTCACTGGCGGCCAGCGGGCTGCACGACGCCGGGCTGGCGAGCCTGCTGGCCTTCGCGGTTGTCGCGGCGGGCGGCGTCGGTTGCGTGGTCGCTGGCGCGCTCGCCGACCGCTGGGGGCGCACCACCCTGACGATCGCGGCGATGGGCGTCTCCGGCAGCTGCGCGGTGCTGACCGGGCTGCTGTTCGGGGCGTGGCCGGTGCTCCTGGTGGCGGTGGCCCTGGTCTGGGGCGTCAGCGTGGTCGCCGACTCGGCACAGTTCTCGACCGCCATCAGCGAGCTCGCCCCGCCGGGGACTGCCGGATCGGCGCTCACCGTCCAGACCGCCGCTGGCTTCCTCCTCACCGCGGTGACGGTCACGGGCGTCAGCCTGCTCGGGCCGGAGGACGCCGCCGGGTGGCGGGTCGCCTTCGCCCTGCTGGCGCTGGGCCCGGTGGTCGGCATCTGGGGCATGTGGCGCCTGCGGCGTCGCCCCGATGCGGCGAAGATGGCCGGCGGGCGCCGCTAGCCGTCGAGCAGTGCCCGGAAGGCGGCCTCGTCCAGGACGGGTACGCCGAGGGACTCCGCCCTGCCCAGCTTGCTGCCCGCCTTCTCCCCGGCGACCAGGTAGTCCGTCTTCGCGCTGACCGATCCACCCGGCTTGCCGCCAGCCGCCCGGATGGCGGCCTCCGCCTCCTCGCGGCTCATGCCCGGCAGGGTGCCGGTGACGACCAGCGTCTTGCCCGACAGCGGCCCCTCGGCGGGGGCGAGGGTGGTTCCCGGCGCCGGCGCCTCCGCGACCATGCCGGCATCCACCAGGCGATGCAGCGCCTCGCGCGTGTGCTCGTCGGCGAAGAAGCCGGCGATCGCCTCGGCCACCACGCGCCCGATGCCGTAGACGGCTGTCAGCTCGTCCGCGCTCGCGTCGCGCAGCCGATCCACCACGCGTCGCGTCCACGCGGCTTCGGTCTCGCCCTCGGCGCGCGGCGTCTCGCTGCTCAGCCAGGTGGCGAGATCGATGGCGGTCTGCTCGCCCACATGGCGGATGCCGAGCGCGTTGAGGATGCGTGGCAACGGGCGCCGCCGCGCGTCGGCGATGGCCGCATGCAGGTTCTCCGCGCTCTTGCGGCCGAGGCGGTCGAGCCCCGCGAGGGTCTCGACGTCGAGACCGAAGATGTCCGCCGGCTCGCGCACGAGCTCTCGCTCGGCGAGCTGGACCATGATCTTGTAGCCCAGTCCATCGACGTCCACGCCACCGCGGCCGCTGAAGTGCAGCAGGCCGCCGATGCGCTGCGCCGCGCAGAACGGGTTGGGGCAGCGGGTGACGGCCTCGCCCTCCTCGCGCATGACCGCGGTGCCGCACACCGGGCACACGGTGGGCATGTCCCAGACGACCTCGCTGCCGTCCCGTGCGTCGACGACCGCGCTCACTACCTCGGGAATGACGTCGCCGGCGCGCTGGAGGACCACGGTGTCGCCGACACGCAGGTCCTTGCGCCGGATCTCGTCGATGTTGTGGAGCGTGGCATTCCGGACCGTGGTCCCGCCGACCAGCACCGGGGTGACGTGCGCGACCGGGGTCAGCGCGCCGGTCCGTCCCACGTAGACCTCGATCTCCTCGAGCTTCGTGGTCACCTGCTGGGCCGGGAACTTGTAGGCGGTCGCCCAGCGTGGCGCGCGCGACACGAAGCCTAGCCGCTGCTGGTCCTCGAGCGCGTCGACCTTGATGACGATCCCATCGGTCTCGTAGTCGAGGTCGCGACGCGCGTCTGCCCACTCCTCGACGTACGCGATGACCTCGTCGATGCCCGCCACGCCCCGCACGTTCGGATTGACCGGGAGGCCGAGGCTGCGCAGCAGCTCCAGGGACTCGGAATGGGTCGCGAGCCCATGCGCCCCGACCAGCTGGTACGCCCAGACCGACAGGTTGCGGCTGGCGGTGACCGCCGGATCCTTCTGGCGCACCGTGCCGGCGGTCG
>JBDTQJ010000082.1:0-9549 GCA_039932235.1 Chloroflexota bacterium | reverse complement strand
ACCGGGGCCGAATCGCACTTTGTCATACTCCGCCCATGCCAGACGCCGGCTCCCCGGAGGCCGATTCCACCGAGCTGATCGAGTTGCGAGTCCTCGACGGGCCGAACCGCTTTTTCAACCGCCCGGCGGTCAAGGTCGAGTTCGCCGCCGCCGAGCCCGGGCTGGCGGCCGAGGCAGCCAAGCGCGCGGGCGAGGCGATTCGCGCCCTCTACGCTGCGTTGGACCTGCAGGGACCCAGGCTGACCTTTCGCCGCAGCGTCGATGACCTGCGTGCGGTGGTCGTCTTTCCGTGGCGCCGACGAACGATCAGCCAGGCCATCGGCGGCGCGGCCGCGCGGATCGCGCTAGGGCGCAGCAATCGGCGCCGCGAGCTGTCCAGCCTCCGCGCAATTGCGCACGGCCCGCGTCCCGCACTGCCCGTTCCGACCCTGCCGATCGTCGCCGTGACCGGCACCAACGGGAAGAGCACCACCACGCGCCTGATCACCCACCTCCTCACCGCGGCCGGTCGACGCGTCGGGATGACCAACTCGGACGGGATCTTCGTTGACGGCAGCCTGGTCGAGGCGGGGGACTGGACCGGGTTCGGGGGTGCGTCGCGCGTGCTGGCCGAGCCCGGGCTCGACGTCGCGGTGCTCGAGACGGCGCGCGGCGGGATCCTGCTGCGCGGCATCGGCTACGACCACAACGACGTGAGCGTGGTGACCAACGTGAGCGCCGACCACCTCGGCCTGAATGGCGTGGACACCCTCGACGAGCTGGCGGAGACGAAGGCATCGGTGGTGCGTATCACGCGCCGCGATGGTTGGGCCATCCTCAACGCCGACGACCCGCGAGTCTGGAAGATGCGGCGCGAGACGAAGGCGCGCTGGTACGCAGTCACCCTCGATCCGGCCTCGCCGGCGATTGCCGAGTCACTGGATCGCGCCGGCCGGGCCGCGGTGTACGACAACGGCTGGCTGGTCCTGCATGGTGCCGGCCGCCGGCCCGCGCGACTGGTGCGCGCGGCAGACCTGCCGGTCACGTTCGCCGGGCTCTCCCGCTACAACATCGCCAATGCCCTGTCGGCCGCGGCCGCTGCCGACGTGCTGGGCCTGCCGCGGGCGAAGATTGCCGCGGGTCTGCGCACCTTCGCCCAGGACGCGGGCGCCAATCCCGGGCGCATGAACCTGTTCGAGCACGACGGCCGCTTCGCCCTCGTCGACTTCGCGCACAACGAAGCCGGCCTGATCGGCCTGCTCGAGGTCGCCCGAGCACTTGCCGGCCCTCATCGAGTGCGGCTCGCCATGGGCACCGCCGGCGACCGGACCGATGAGATCCTGCTCCGCCTTGGCGAGCTGGCGGCCGCTGCCGATGACCTGGTCATCTGCGAGAAGGCGCACTACCTGCGTGGCCGCGACCTGTCCGAGATGAACGAGCTCTTCCGGCGCGGTGCGAAGGCGGGCGGGTATGCATCGGTGGTCGAGACGTACCCGGGCGAGCTGGTTGCGCTCCAGACACTCCTGGCGCGCGCCACGACGGGCGACGTGGCAGCGGTGATGAGCCACGTGGAGCGCGCCGACATCTTCGCCTGGCTGGAGGGCCAGGGCTTTCGGCCGGTCGGGATCGAACGGATTCGCGAGCTGGTGGCGACCTAGAACTCCAGGTCCTCGATCAGTGGGGTCTCGTCCAGTTCCGTCACGGCGCGCAGCCCGGAACCCTCTGTCGCGGCGCCGTGCTGCCGCCGCTGCAGCTCCTTCCACACGTCGTTGGCGTGATCGACGCAGACCGCCACCACGTCACCCGGCTGCGCAATGTCCAGTGCCCGGCGGGTGGCGTCCATCTCCTCCAGCACCGTCTCCAGCTCCGTGGTCCGCGCGTCGCCGGCGTCCATCGCCTCACGGATGCCCTGTTCGATCAGCGCTGCGGTGGTGCCGCGTGGCCGGCCGCGATTGTTGGCGTCCTCGCGCAGCACGATGCGGTCGAAATGGCGCGCGGCGGTACGCCCCAGCTCCACGATGTCCTCGTCGCGCCGGTCGCCGGCGGTCGCGATGACGCCGATGCGCGCGCCGGTGACCAGTGCCCGGGCGCCGCCCGGGGTCGGCTCGCCGAGGCTGGCCACGAACTGGCCGAGCGCCTCGACCGCCGGCGGGTTGTGCGCGTAGTCGACGATCACCCGGTAGCCGTCCAGCTCGAACATGTTGAGGCGGCCGGGGGCCATGAAGTACGACGTGGTGAACGTCCGCAGGCCCTGGCGGATGTCGTGGAGGTGCGCCCCCGCGGCCCACGCGGCGGCAGCCGCGGCCAGTGAGTTCTGGACGTTCATCCGGGCACGCCCCTCGAAGGTGGCGGGCAGGAGATGGGTCCACACCAGCGGCATCGACTTGCGGCCCTGGCGCAGCACGATCATCTCCCCGTTGCGTCCCTTCTCCAGGGTCACGGCCCGCCGACCGCGTGACGCCTGGAACTTGATGCGCTCGTTCTCCGGGTCCATCGAGAAGTACATGACCGATCCGGACGCGTGACGGGCCATGGCTGCGACCAGCGGATCGTCGGCGTTGAGCACCGCGGTGCCGTCGCGCGGCACGGCTTCGACGATCACCTGCTTCACGCCGGCCAGCTGCTTGAGGGTATGGATCCCGCCCAGCCCCAGGTGATCGCCGCTCACGTTGAGCACCACCGCGACGTCGTTGCGACCGTAGCCGAGTCCCTCGCGGAGGATCCCGCCACGCGCCACCTCGAAGACGGCGAAGTCGACGAGCGGGTGCTGCAGCACGGTTGAGGCTGAACGCGGGCCGGAGGCATCGGCCTTCCGAATCAGGCGGCCGTCGACGAAGATCCCATCGGTGCTGGTCAGGCCGACCTTGCGGCCCATGCCCTTCATGATGTGGGAGATCATCCGGGTGGTGGTGGTCTTGCCGTTGGTTCCGGTGACGGCCACGATCGGGATTCGGGCGTCCGCGCCGGGGGGGAAGAGCATGTCGAGCACCGGCTTGGCCACGTACTGCGCCTCTCCCTCGGTCGGGTGGGTATGCATCCGGAACCCGGGCGCCGCGTTGACCTCCACGATCCCGCCGCCGGTCTCGCGCACCGGCACGCTGATGTCGGGGCAGATGAAGTCGATGCCGGCGATGTCGAGGCCCACCACCCGCGCCGCCTGCTCGGCGATCTCGGCGTTGTCGGGATGGATCTCCTCGGTGCGGTCGATGCTGATCCCGCCGGTGCTCATGTTGCCGGTGCGCTTGAGGAACACGCGCTGGCCGCGCGGCGGCACATCGCCCAGCTCGAATCCCTGCTCGCGCGCGTAGGTGATCGACTCGTTGTCGACCTTGATGCGGGTGAGCACCTTCTCGTGGCCGATGCCGCGCCGCGGGTCCGCATTGGTGAGCTCGACCAGGTCGTTGATGGTGTGCTTGCCGTCGCCCTCGACGTGCGCCGGGACGCGCTGGGCAACCGCGCGCAGCACGCCGCCGATCACCAGGCAGCGGTAGTCGCTGCCGTGGATGAACGTTTCGATGACCAGCGCGCCGGAGCGCGACTGCGCGCGTGCCTGCGGGAAGGCGTCGCGGACCGCCTGCTCGTCGCCGAGGTTGAGCATCACCCCACGGCCGTGGTTGCCATCGAGTGGCTTGAGCGCCACCGGAAAGCCGATCCGGGACGCAGCGACGGCGGCTTCATCCGCGTTGCGCACCACCTGCGAGCGGGGGACCGGTACCCCGGTCGACGCAAGGAGCTGGTTGGTGAGCTTCTTGTCCGACGCCACGTCGACCGCGATCGAGCCGGTCTTGCTGGTCATGGTGGCGCGGATGCGCTGCTGGTGGACGCCGTGCCCCAGCTGCACCAGCGAGGCGCTGTTGAGGCGGATCCACGGGATGTCGCGCAGCGTCGCCTCGTCGATCAGCGCCTGCGTCGACGGACCGAAGGCCGCGCGCTCGGCCAGCAGGATGAGCGCCTCCAGCTCGGCGCGGAAGTCGAAGCCGTCCTCGGCCTTGACGAGGTGGTTGACGAGCCGGACGGCCAGCTTCCCGGCCGCGACCCCCACCGCCTCCTCGCCGTACGAGTACACGACGTGGTATCGACCCGGCTCACCGGTGCCGCGCGTCTTGCCGCGGCCAACCTCCGTGCCGGCCTCGCGCTGCAGCTGCAGGGCGATGTGCTCCGCCACGTGGCCGACCCACGTGCCGTCGTGCAGGCGGCCGGCGAACCCACCCGGCTTGCCGGTGCCACACGAGTGCTCGCCGACACCGGGCAGCATTTCCAGCAGCGCCGTGGTGAATCCGGGGATCGTGCTGGTCGGGAAGTGCTCGAGCACGCCGAGGTCAACGACCAGCTTGATGGCCGGTTCGTAGTTCCAGTAGTTCGGCCCGCGGTAGACGCGAGTCTCGATGATTCGAAGCTCGGGCTGAGGAGTGGCGCCAGGCGGCGGGTTGGGAATCTTACCGGGGCTCATTCGCTCGCCGCCTCGAGGCGCTGTGCACGGCCCGCCCGGCGGCGTGCGCGCTCGGGAGCGGTGTCGTCGGCGCCCTCGGCGGCGATGCGGCGGATGAGCTTGCGGGTCCGGTCGGTGGCACGACCGAGCGAGGCAAGCTCGCGATCGGTGGCGGTGACGGGCCGCAGCGGTGCCATCAGGCGGCGCTTGCGCAGATCGAATCGGTACCCGGAGGGGAGCGAGTGGAGGGTCACACCGGAGACCATGATCGGCCGATGGCGCTTCACCTCGTAGGCATCGGTCTGGATCCTGGCCGGATCGAGGATGGTGACCGATCCCTTCCCGATCACCTCCATCACGCCGTTTGGCGTCACCAGCGCGGCGGTGTCCTCGTCAACCCCGATCCCCAGCAGCGCCGGCGACTGGGCGATGAGCGCCATGAGGCGGCCGATGCGGTTGCGCTGCTCGAAGTGCTGGTCGATGACCACGCCCGGGAGCAGGCCCAGCCCGGCGCTCATCTGGGTCATGCGCTGCTTCGGCGTCGTGCCTGACGTGCCGAAGGCGACCATGTGGCTGCTGATCGCGGATGCGCCGGCGCTGGTGCCGGCCACGATCGCGCCGTGGCGGTGGCGTTCCACCAGCAGCCGGCCCAGCGCGGTGCCGCCGATGACGCTCGACAGGCGCAGCTGATTGCCGCCGGTCATGAAGATGCCGGTGGCGTCGTCGACCGCATCGATGGTGCCGGCGTCCTCCGCGTCCTCCCGTACGAGTGGTCGGAGTCCGCGCACGTCCGTGACGCCCATGCTGCGAAAGAGCGACTCGTACAGCTCGGTCGCCTCGTCGCCGAGCGATGACGCGGTGCTGATGACCGCCACGCGAGCGTCTGCCCCGCCGGCGAGCGAGACGAAGCGGGCCAGGATCTGCCGCTGACGCAGCTTGTCCTCGGCCCCGCCGATGATGAGGAGATGACCGGCTCGCGGAGCGCCCGGGCGTGGCGCGCTGACCATGCGCGGCAGGATAGCCGAACGTGACCACGGGCGAGCCTTCGCGGGCACGCTAGACTCCGCCGGATGGGGTCCCGGGCGGCGACAGCGCCGCGCAGCGAGGATGGGCTGGTCCTGCGGCTTGAGCCACGGGACTACTACACCGTGCTCGGGGTCGAGCCGTCAGCGACCACGGCCGAGCTGCGCACCGCGTTCCGTGAGGCGGTGCTCCGCCACCACCCCGATGTCGCGAGCGCCAGCACCCTCGCCACCCGTCGCACCTCGATCCTCAACCGTGCCTGGTCGGAGCTCCGCGACCCGCTGCGGAGGCTGCACTACGACCGCCGCCTCGAGCACGGCACCGCCGAGCTGCTGGAGTGGCCGCTCGAGCACGACGAGGCACCGCGGCGCGTGGAACGCGGGACGCGCCGCCGCGCACCGGCCCCCGAGCCGAGCCGCTGGCACCAGCCGCAGTGGCGCAGCGTTGCCGGCTTTCGCGTCCCGGCCGAGGTCTTCCTGGCCGGTCCGGTGGCCCAGCGGCGCTGGATCATCGAGCACCACATTGCCGGCGAGGACTGGCGCGCCCACTCGGAGCGCTACTGGCTGCGCTACGCGGCCGAGTGGTACCGGGAGCGCAACCGGATCGACGACTGGATCGGTGCCCTCGAGCAGCTGGTGGAGTTGGACGAGTCGTTCGCCACCCTGGTCCAGGCCGGCTTGCGCGAGGCGTACACCACCACCCGCGCGTACCTCCGCGGTGCCGCGTTCCTGCGCCGGATCCAGGACCGGTACCCGGCGACCTCGACGCAGCGTCGCTGGGTCGATCGCGAGCTGCGCGGCCTGCTGGGCGCCTTCCGCGACGCGATGGTCCGCCGAGGCCGTCCCGACGAGCGCGCCGAGAACGCCGAGCTGTTGCTCAACTACCTCGAGGCGCTGGAGACCGAGCCCGCCTTCGCCGACGTGCGCGCCGCGATCCTCGCCCATCGCCGGGCTGGCCACCTGGGTCGCGCGGCCGAGCTGATCGAGCGGGCTATGACCGCAAACATCACCGAGCCGGCGCGCTGGTATTCGCTCGTCCAGCTGCTCACCGAGGCCGGGCAGCTCGACCGCGCCTCGTTGCTGCTCGCCGAGATCGCGCGCGGCGAGCATCCGGCCGCGCTCGACGCACGCCGCATCGGTGGCGACCCGGTGCGGCGCATCGCCGCGGCGCGGGCACGCCTGGCCCGGGCGCGGGCACGTGACGAACGCGCGGACATGCGGCGGGCAGCGCGCAGCGCGGCCGGTCGATCATGAGGGGGCCGCTTCCGGATCGCATCTCGACCGGCATGCAAGTGGGCGCCGGGCTCCTCGCGGGTGCTGCCGCCGGAGCCGTTGCCGTGTTCCTCGGCTTCGGAAACCTGTCGGGGGTGCTGCCCCTGATCGCGGTGGTGGCGGTCGGCCTGCTCCTCGGCTGGGTCGCGGCCGGCACCACCTACGTCGCTGCGTTCGCCGCCGTGGTGGTCCTGCTGGTGCTGCGCGAGCCGCTGCACCTCGTCGCGGCGGACGTCGCCCGCCTGGCGCTGGTGGTGCTCGGCGGGCCGATCCTCATCCTCCTCATCCAGCGTGACGAGCGCTCGATCACCGCCGCGGAGACGGCCCGCCAGGAGCTGGAGCGGGCGACCATCGCCGCTCGCGAGCGCGAGGAGTCGCTCCACGCCGCGCAGGAGGCGGCGCACGCGGCGCATGCGGCTACCGAGCAGGAGCGCGCACGCCTCGTCGAGGTCGCCGATGCCATTCCCGAGCCGTTGATCGTGTACGACGCCGAAGGGCAGGGACGCTACGGCAACACTGCCGCCATGCGGCTCTTCGGCCGCGCATTCGTGGAGCGCCCACCCGAGGCGTGGCTGCGGCTCGCGGAGCCGCGCGACGAGCGAGGCATCGCGCTTCCGCTCCAGGAGCTGCCGCAGGTGCGGGCGCAGACGCGGGCGATCCGGACGCGAATCGTCCTGCGCCTGCCCACCTCGGGGAAGGATCTGCTCGTCGACGTCGAGGGGACGCCGGTCCCGGGAGGGGGTTGTGTGGTCCTGCTGCGCGACGTCGGCAAGGAGGAGGACGAGCGACTGCGACTCTCACGCTTCGCGTCGTTCGTGGCCCATGAGCTGCGCAACCCGCTGGCCGTCGCCAAGGCACGCGTGGAGCTGGCGCAGCGCGACCCCGACCTCTCGGCGCGGGCGCGCTCACACGGTACCCGAGCGCTCGACTCGATCGAGGCTGCGATCGGTATCCTCGAGCGCCTGGAGCTCTACTCGCGCGCCGACAGCGGCCGCGTCGAGGCGCGGCGCGAGCCGTTCAACCTGGGGGCCGCGGTCGAGACTGCGATCGAGCGCCTGCGCGCCCGCGGCAGCGAGCGTGAGCTGCGGATCCACATGCCGGCGCGCACCATCGTCCTCGGCGACCGGCAGCTGGCGGAGGGCGCGATCACCAACCTGCTGACGAATGCGGATCGCTACTCGGAGCCGGATGGACCGATCCGCATCGCGGCGGAGCCCGGCAATCCCACGGTCCTGCGTGTCGCCGACATCGGTCCGGGCATCCCGGACGACGTGGCTGAGCGGCTGTTCCACGACCGCGTCGATGTCGGCCGCGGCCTGGGGCTGGGCCTCTTCCTGGTGCACGCCACGATGGATGCGCAGGGGGGATCGGTCGAGCTGGAGCAGCGCCGCCCCGAGGCCATCTTCGCGTTGCGGTTCGAACCCGCCACCGATGAGCCGCCCGCACCGCCGGCCTGACGGAGGCTGCCTCAGGACGGGCCGGTGACCACCTCGAGCGGACCGAGGCCCTCTGCCTCGACCGCCTCCCGCACCGTGGCCGCGTCACCGCTGAGCAGGATCAGGAAGCGATCCGGATCCAGCAGCTGGCGCGCCACCCGCTGCACGTCGTCCGGGCTGACGACCTCGATCCGCGAACGGTACGTCTGCCAGTAGTCGTCCGGCAGGCCGTACACCGCGAGCGGCTCGATGGCCGCGGCCACGCCACCGGTCGATTCGAAGCGCAGCGGGAACACGCCGATCATGAAGGCGCGGACCTCTGCCAGCTCCTCCGCGCTGGCCGGCTCGTCGCGGATGCGGTCGATCTGGCCGAGCAGCTCGCGGATGGCCGGGGCGGTGACCTCGGTCTGGACGCCGGCGCGCGCGATCACCGGTCCCGGGGAGCGGCGCGGGTCGAACGAGGCGCTGGCGCCGTACGTGTAGCCAAGCTCTTCCCGAAGCCGCATGTTGAGCCGGCTGCCGAAGACGCCGCCGAGCAACGCCGCCATGACCACGGCCGGGAAGAAATCGGCGTGACCGCGCTGGATCCCGATCTGCCCCACGCGCAGCTCAGACTGGACCGATCCGGGCCGGTCCACGATCACCACCCGGCGACCACCAGCGGGGCGCACCTCGATGGACCGATGTCCCGGGCCGCGACCGCTCCAGCGTCCGAGGTGCGTCTCGGCGGCGCGCAGCGCGACGTCGGGGTCGAAGCCGCCGGCGATGATCAGGTGCGAGGAGCCCGCTCCCCACTGCGTGGCGTGGAAGGCGCGCACCTGGTCGACGGTCAGCCCTCCGACCGATTCGGGTGAGCCCGCCGAGACGCGGCCGTATGGCACGCCCGGCGCGTACAGCTGGCGAAGGAAGGTCTCGTCGGCGATGCGCCCCGGATCGGCGCGTGCCTGGAGGATGTCGGCCAACCGCTCCGCCTTGAGGCGCTCGAACTCGTCGGGGTCGAAGCGCGGCTCGCGGACCATCTCGGAGAGCAGCCCGAGACCCTCGTCGGTGTGCTCGGGGAGCGACTGGAAGGCGGCCCGTGCCGAGTCCCAGCTCGACTCGCTGCTGACCTCGATGCCCAGCCGCTCGGTGGCTGCCGCGAAGGCCGCCGCGTCGAGACGGCGGGTGCCGGTCACGAGCAGCTGGGCGGTCAGGGCGGCGACGCCGGCCTGCTCCTCCGTCTCCGCCGCCGCGCCGGCGTCGACCAGCAGGTGGACGTTGACCAGGCCGCGGCCGGGAAGCGGGACCAGCCAGACGGTCAGCCCGTTGTCGAGCTGGTGGCGCTGGAAGTCGGGGAAGGCATAGGGGCGAGGCGCGCCCGGTGCGGGGCGCAGCGGGTTGGCGGCCCTGGTCATCGGTCGGTCTCCGTCTC
>JBDTQJ010000081.1:0-9815 GCA_039932235.1 Chloroflexota bacterium | reverse complement strand
TGTCACCAGCTCGACGTCCAGCGCAGGAACTGCGGAAGACGACGCACAAGCGTCGGCGGAGTTATTGACAGGTGGAGCTCGACGAAGGGTCGCCTGCGACCACACGGCCTGCCAGCCGCCCTCCCGTCGCTCATAGATGTCGGTGTGCCAGAACCGGCCGGCGTCGCCACCGCCCGCAAAGGCGACGACGATCGCGGCGCGATACCGCAGCACGGCCGCATCCGGCCCAAGGATTCGGACGACGGTCTCTCCGTCCGGCTCGAAGCGCCGGTAGTCGAGCGAGCCGTCCGCAATCTGTCCGAGATGGCCAGGACACCAGCGGCTGAGGCAGGCGGCCCGGCGAAACCGTGCGTACTCAGATCACGCCCGGCCCGGCATCTTGAGGCAGACGGGTGCCAGACCCCAACGTTTGACCCTCGAGGTCAGCCTGCGCTGAGCCATACCCTCAGCAACCCCAGGGATAGGAAACCGAGATCTCGCATGGCGACGAGGTCGTCGCCTTGCTCGTAGCCGACAACGGGCAGGCCCGGGAACGCATCCCGCACTGAAGCGACGAGACCAGCCCTATACATCTCGCGATCGCCATCGGCCAGGACGATGTTCGAAATGCCAACGACCGACTCTGAGCCGTCATTTGACCGGTTGGCGATCGCAACCGCGACCGTCCGGGCTCCCCGCGCGAGGGTGAGGAACCGGATGTCCGGGTCGTGAAGGAGTGACGGGCGGAACATCCTCCTGACGTCAGAAGTCTCGGCGTCAGGGTTGGCGCTGCGCCAGAATCCCTCCCACGCGACCAGGTCCCCAGGGTGCCGCACGCGTACCGGGGTCGTGTCAGAGGTGGCAGTCTTGAGCGGGTCAGCAGCCGCGAGGCCGATCCATTCCGCCTCGAACAGCACCCCGAAGCCGAGTGGCATGAGATCGAGTCGGCGGAAGGAATCCTTGACTGACCAGGGCCGGCCGAGCGGCCAGGTGAGCATCGATCTCAGGAACCCCACCGTGGCAGCCGAACCACCGGGCCCCAACGTCACCGCGTTCGGATAGTACGGCGGCGATGGGCTGCGGTTGACCCACAGGCCATCCACCCACTCGGTGCTGCAGCCGAACGATCGGCTCATAGCGTCGCACCAGGTTGCGTTGTTGTGGACAGCTCCGGAAAGAAGGCGCTCGTGGGGCGTCACGGGCGCAGCAGTCGCCGGCGATGAGACCCGCCCATCGCACACACGTTCAGAGCTTCGTGCCGCAAGTCCCACCTATTGACTGGTGGAGATGGACGAAGGAGTCCGGTTTGGTCACGTGGCTAGGCTATCGCGAACCTCGGCAAGGCTGTTCAGCCGAATCGTCATGGCGATCGACCGCTCTTTCCCGCCTGCCACATCGTGTCACCGGCTAGAGCACTAACGCCATATCGGCTGACAGCGGCAGGAGGGTCATGGCGCCGTCGCGGCACGGCGATGCACGGCGATGCACGGCCCGCGTCGCGATCACGGGAGCGGCTGCGTGACGAGCCCGGCCTCGGTCGAGGACCGATGTATCCGGGTCGCCTGCGACCACACGGCCTGCCAGCCGCCCTCCCGTCGCTCATAGATGTCGGTGTGCCAGAACCGGCCGGCGTCGCCACCGCCCGCAAAGGCGACGACGATCGCGGCGCGATACCGCAGCACGGCCGCATCCGGCCCAAGGATTCGGACGACGGTCTCTCCGTCCGGCTCGAAGCGCCGGTAGTCGAGCGAGCCGTCCGCAATCTGTCCGAGATACGCATCCTTCGTCAGCGTCGACCCTCCGGGCGTGATGAGCTGGTAATCGGGCGCGTGCAGTGCGTCGCAAGTGTTCATGTCCGCCGCACACAGTCCTGCCAGGCGGCGTCCTTCGAGCCCGCGCAGCTCCGCAGCCAGCGACTCGCGCTCCGTTCGGTCCATCGAGACATCCTAGCGGCGCGTCTCGCCTGTTGATCGGCTGCGCTCGGTCCGCCACCATGATGCGACCCGATCAGCACCCGCAAGGTGGCGCCGTGACGAAGTACAAGGACGTGGACGAATACATGGCGCAGCTGCCGGACGACCGGCGCGCGGTCATGGCACAGCTGCGCAGGACGATCCGCGATGCCTCCCCCGCCGCGACGGAGGTCATCTCCTACAACATGCCCGCATTCCGCCTCAACGGCCGATTCCTCGTTTCGTACGAGGCCTTCAAGCGCCACTACAGCATCTTTCCCTGGGACAACGCCATGCTCGATGAGCTGGGGGATGCCCTGCGACCCCACGCCGTGGGGAAGGGCACCATCCGATTCCCCGCCGACGAGCCGATCCCATGGAAGCTTGTCACGGAGATCGTCACGATCAGGAATCGCACGGTGGCCCGAGAGGCCGAGTGATCGTCCCCGAGCCCAGAGACGTCCGTTGCCCCGAACTCATCGGCCGATCTGGCATGGCCGGGACCGATGAATCCCGGACGGTGTATCGGTCTGAGTTGGCACCGGCAAGCACCGGCTGTTGAAGAGGAGATTCCCGATGACCACGTTCCACACCTGCCTCTGGTTCGACGGCAAGGCTGAGGAGGCCGCTGAGTTCTACAGCGCGCTGCTGCCGGACAGCCACGTCGATCGCGTCTGGCGCTCCCCCGCCGACACGCCCAGCGGTCCCGCCGGCATGGTGCTGACGGTCGACTTCACCCTTCTCGGCACGCGGGTACAGGGACTCAATGGCGGTGCAGATTTCACGTTCAGCGAGGCGATCTCCTTCGTCGTCGAGTGCGATGACCAGGCCGAGGTTGACCGGTTGTGGGATGCGCTCACCGCCGGGGGTGGCGAGCCCGGTCCATGCGGCTGGCTGAAGGATCGCTTCGGCCTCTCGTGGCAGATCGTCCCCCGCGAGCTGAATGCCCTGGTGAGCGACGCCGACCCGGATCGCGCTCGGCGAGCCATGGAGGCGATGCTGGAGATGGGCAAGATCGAGATCGAGCAGATCCGCCGCGCTGCCGACGCGAACTAGACGGAGCAGGATCGGAGAAGCATTCGCCATGGCGGCTCCGTAGCATCATCCTCATCGGAACCAGGCCGCCACGGAAGGACATCTCCAATGACCGAACCGAAGAAGCCCGCCAAGCGCACCGCCGGGCGGGACACGCCCGCGGACGGGTGGACGGACGAAGAGCGTGCTGCCATGAAGGAGCACGCCAGGGAGCTGAAGGCCGCCGCCAAGCGCGGGGCCGCAGCCGAGGAGGGCGAGGCGGACGTCGTCGCCAAGATCGCGGAGATGCCCGCGCCGGACCGCGCCATGGCGGAGAGGATCCACAAGATCGTCAGGGCCACCGCGCCGGCCCTCGTGCCGCGGACCTGGTACGGCATGCCCGCCTACGCGAAGAACGACAAGGTCCTGTGCTTCTTCCAGTCGGCCGACAAGTTCAAGGCGCGCTACGCGACGTTCGGCTTCAACGACGTCGCCGCCCTGGACGACGGCTCGATGTGGCCGACATCCTGGGCGCTCACCAAGCTGACCGCCGCCGACGAGAAGGTCATCGCCGCCCTCGTCAAGAGGGCGGTGAGCTGAGGGTCTCAGGAGTTCATCGGCGTGGCACCCGCCCCGCTCGACTCGGCGTTCGCCGCGCCGTCGGGCCAGGCGGCGACGCAGACCTTGTTTCCCGCCCGATCGGCGAGGATCCACGCACCCGGTGCGCCGGAGTCGTCGACTACCCGCCCCCCGGCGGCCACGGCAGCGCGCACGCGCGCTTCGGCACGGTCGCGGGCGACCGAGACATCGATGTGCATAGCGTGGCGCAGCGGCTTCGACGGATCCAGGTCCTGCATCCAGACCGTTGAGCCCTGGCCGAGCGGGTCGATACAGTTATCGTCGTGGAGTGGCGCATAGCCGAGCGCGGCACGCCAGAACGGTAGATCGATCGTGTCAGGCTGTGCGGCGATGGCCAGCTGAACTTCCTGAACTGCGCCGCGATCCGCAGTGGCTCCGTGCTCACGCGCCGCAGCGGAGATGTCTCGCGCCACCTGCACATGCTCCGGCTCGGTGCCCCACATCTCACGGGTGAGCTTCACCGTCAGCCGGTCCGGTGCCACGGTCAGCAACGTGCGCGGCCCGAGTCCCGGCACTTCTGCCACCGTGGCCGCCAGGCGCGCCGACTTCAGGAGGGACTCCACCTTGAAGACGGCAGTCGGGCCCCCATGGAGGATCACCCAGTCATCGATCCCTTCGGCGCGGAGGAACTCGCGCCAGCCCTGCTCGCTCATGACTGCTGGAGGATCCGGATCGCGTTGCCGAACGGGTCGCGGATGCCCATGTCGGTGCCGTAGAAATGGTCCGTCGGCTCCTGGGTGAAGTCGGTGACGCCGCGCTCCTTGAGCGTATCGAACAGGCCGCGGGCGTCATCGGTGACGAAGACGAGGCCATTCATGGCGCCCTTGGTGATCAGCTCGCGGAGCTGCGCCGCCGTCGCCTCATCGTGGAGCGGCGGGCCGGGCTGCTCCAGCGAGATCTCCGTACCCGGCTCACCGGGCACGCGGACGGTCAGCCACCGGTAATCACCCTGCCGCACGTCGTTGCCCTTCTCGAGCCCGAGCTTGTTGACGTAGAAGTCCAGCGCCTCTTCCTTGTCGAGGACGTAGATCGAGGCAACATTGAGCTTGGTGATCATGAAGTCGTCTCCTGCAATTGGCGGTCGCCCGAGCCTAGCGAATCGTTTCGGAGCCGGCTTCTCCGGAACTGCTCGACGGCAGCAGGTCCCCGTACGACACGCGCGGCCGCATCGCGGCCAACTGGACGCAGTGCGGTGTCACGATCGGCCCGTTGCCCGCCCGATACTGCGACGGGGTCTCGCCGACGATCTCCTTGAACATCCTGCTGAACGTGCCGAGGCTGGCGAAGCCCACGTCGAGGCAGATGTCGGTGACGCGACGATCCGTCTCGCGCAGGAGGAACATCGAGCGCTCCACCCGGCGGCGCTGGAGATACCGATGCGGGGTCTCCCCGAAGGCGGCGCGGAACGTGCGGCTGAAGTGCGCCACCGACACGTGGGCGACCGATGCCACGGCACGGACGTCGAGCGGCTCGGCGTAGCCCCGATCCATCGCATCCCGGGCACGCAGGAGGCGCCGGTTCGACTCCTCGACTTCCTGGCTCATGGCGCAACGCTACGCGAATCGGGCTCAGCGGTGGAGCTTGTCCTCGATGGATGTGCGGTGGGTGTCGAGATGACCGATGAGAACGCGCTCGATGGTCACCGCCAGCGACTGGGCGTTCGCACGGGACGGCCTTGTCGGCAGGTCAAGCTGTGCATCGGTCAGGCGGAGGATGAGCCTCTCGACGTGTCGGGCCCGCCGTCGCATCAGGTCCACGCCATCCTCGGGGCCGATCCCTGAGGTCATCCGGCTGCGCTCCAGTGAGGGCCGCCGGGATGGCACCGTGTCGCCAATGGTGCGGCGCACGATCCACTCGTGGTAGCCCAACGCCTCCACGACGTGCTCGACGTCCTTGCCGATGGACCACGTGCCCGGAGCGGAGACCTGGTTCCAACGAGCCGCGCCAATCGGCTGCAGCTGGGTCGAAAGCCGCGCAGCCGCGCGCCGCAGGTCCGCCGCCAGGGATGCCGCGCGAGACGAACGTCGCTCCATGCCGCCATTGTGCGTCGCGCCTACGGCCGGGCGGAGACCGAGGCGAGCGCGGCCGCCTCGCGGGTGTAGCGCACGAGGGCAGCGGTGGGGATCCGGTCGCCGGGGCGGTACGTGACGAAGCGAACCTTCTTCAGGTCCAGGTGCGCCCCCTGGAGCAGGAGAGCGGGATCCTCCATCCAGGCGCCGTATGCAAAGCCGAGATGCACATGCTCGGGCTCGGGGGAGACGAACGCGAAGTAGCGTGTTCGTGGCCCGATGGGCACGTCGTAGCCGATCAGCCGCCACCCGCTCCGCACCCGCTCGACGGCGTCCGGCACCGCCTTGATGACCACGCGCCGCAGCCGCTCCGCGATGTCCCGAATCTCCTTCGGGAAGCCGGACAGGAACAGCTCCGGCGGGATCGATTCGGGCGTCACGCGCCGGACGGCCGCTCGTCGGCATCGGCGACGTCGATGACCACCTTGCCACGCGCCTTCCGCTCGTCCACAAGGCGCAGGGCGTCGACGATCTGGTCGAGCGGATAGTGGCGGTCGATGACCGGGCGGACGCCGCCGGCCGCGATCAGGTCCTTGAGGCGATCCACGTCGGCCGGGTTCATGGGCTTCCACCACAGCATCAGACCGCTCCATCGGTCGCTGCGCATCGAACGCAGCGGTCCCACCACCATGCCCGCCAGGATCGCACCCGAGTTGCCCCCGAGCGTCACGTAGGCACCATTGGGACGGAGCGCACGCCGTACCCGGGAGATCGAGTGGTGCGTATCGGTGTCGACGATCCAGTCGTAGCGCTCCCCGGACCGTGTGTAGTCCTCCTGGGTGTAGTCAATCACGTGGTCGGCACCCAGGTCGCGCAGCATGTCGAGCTTGGCGGTGCTCGCGACCCCGGTCACCTCCGCGCCCATGGCCTTCGCGATCTGGACCGCGAATGGCCCGACATTGCCGGACGCACCGTCAACGAGCACGCGGTCTCCGTCCGCGATGGTGCGCCCGTTGCGGCGCCGCAGGCCTTGGATCGCAAGCACCGCCGAATGCGGGAGCGTGGCCGCCTCGGCGAAGCTCATGCCGGCCGGAATCGTTTGAAAGGCGCGCTCCGGGGCTGTGGCGAGCTCTGCGAACGCACCGTCGCCGCCCACGAACATGTCGCCCATCACCGCGTCACCGGGCCTGAGCCGCGTCGCGTTCGGCCCCACCGCCTCCACCAGACCCGCAACGTCGATTCCCATCCGCGGATCCCTGGGACCCCGGAAGCCGATGAACGGGCGGATGAACCCAGGGCGCGGGCCGAGGCCATCCAGGTCAGCTCGGTTGACCGATGCGGCCCGCACCCGCACGACGACCCGATCCGCCTCCGGCGCACCAGGCGGCTCGATGTCCGCCAGCTCCACGACGTCGGCGGGACGGCCATAGCCGCGCTGCATCGCCGCCTTCATACGGCTCCCCAGCGAACGAGCGTGTCGTCGCCGGTCAGGCCGGGCAGCGGCAGCGACGCCGCCTCAGCCTCGACCGCCTGGCGCTCGCCCGTCGTCAGCGTCCGCCACGGCTCGATGTCGAAGACGGCCTTCGCCCGCCTCCAGGTCCCGACGATCTGCCCGTCGACCAGCACCGCGCCCGGCCAGACCCGCGAGGTCCACAGGCGCTCCCGCTGTGCCGGCTCCGGGACGAGCAGCTCGCGGTCGGCGTCCCACAGGAGGAAGTAGGTGTCGCCGCTCGGCAGCAGCCGTGCCGGCGCGGTGTCACCTGCCGGCGCACGCAGCGCGGACTCGTCTGCGGCCAGGATCCATCGGTCGCCGATCGGGGTCGTGACGGCCACGAGCTCGGGTGCCAGCGCCTCGAATGCGGCACGTGCACCGCGCGCGGAGACGCCGGCCCAGCCGGAGAACGCGTCGGCATCGGTCGGTCCGAACGCGTGCAGGTAGCGGCGCGCCAGCCCGATGCGCACCACGAGCGGCTCGACCGTCGGGCGTGGCACTGACCAGACGGTCGGCGCACGCGCACCCTCCCAGCGAATGTTGAGCGTGCCGGTGGTGGTGGCGTAGCGGATGGCATTGCCGACGCCCACGCCCTGTGCGAGCTCGCGGTAAGGCAGCACGCGACCATCCAGGAAATCCTGGACGCGCTTCGCCATCTCCTCCGCGCGGCGCCGTCCCCTCTCGTCGTCAGGCAGCCGCCCCAGCGTGAATGGCGCGTGATCGCCGGCCGCGACGACGTAGGCGCTGTAGCGCGGCCCCCAGACCTGGACAAGCGCCGGGTCGTCGAGCGCGGCGTGCGTCGTCCCGGTGACGCGAGCATGGATCGAGAGGAGCGCGGCGCGGGGCATGCTGTCCTGCAGACCGGCAGAGGCGGCGCGCCGCAGGGAAGCGGCGCTCCAGGGCAGCCGCTCGTCGAGTGACTGGGCGCCGCGCCGGTAGGCGAGGATCTCCTCGCGGCGAAGATTGAGCGCGCCGCCGCCAGGCGTCACCTTATGTTCCGGTTCACGCGGAACACGTTGTCCGGGTCGTAGCGCCGCTTTGCGGCGCGGAGGCGCTCGTAGTTGACGCCGTAGGACTCGGCGGTTCGCGTGTCCGGTTCGTCGTCCGTCTGAAAGTTGACGTAGTTGCCGCCGGTGGAGAATGGCCGCACCGCCTCCCAGGCGGAACGGACCCACGCCCGATTGGCGTCAGTTGCCGCTCCCGCCGGGGTCATCGATTGGATGACACAGGCGAAGGCCGCGTCGCGGTTGGCGACCGCCCCATCATCGTCCGCGCGATCGTTGACGGCGCCGGCGACGTGGAACAGCACCATCTGGTTGGCCGGCGCCTGCATGCCCGCGAACTGGGCGTGATAGGCCTCCACCAACCCATCGCTCAACCCCGGGAGGAACTCCGACTTCCAGTAGTACTGCATGCCCGGCGGTTGGGTCGCGTCGATGAGCGCCTGCTGCGCCACGTACTCCTTCCGCACGATCAGGTCGGCGAGCGGTGTTCCGGCGCTCCGCAGCTCGGCCAGGTCAGCGGTCGCCTCCTCCTCGGTGCCGGAATGGCAGGCGACGACCATCACGATCGGCTTTCCGTGTGCCGAGTCAGGCAACCACGGCGCCGGGGGTGCGTTTCGTCGGATGGCCGCCAGCGTCAGGTTGCGCGATGCCCGCTCCGTCGTGGCGCGGAAGGCGTCGATAACGGTCTCCGCGTTATCCGCCGACCACGCCATCAGCCCGCCGGTGATCTGGGGGTCGACCTCGTGGAGGTCGAACGTGAAGGTGGTCACGACGCCGAAGTTGCCACCGCCGCCGCGGAGCGCCCAGAACAGCTCTGGCTCGTCCGATCCCGAGACGCGGGCGACGCTCCCATCCGCCATCACGATCTCCACCTCTCGCAGGCAGTCGACCGTCCAGCCGAAGCGACGGGTTAGGTAGCCGAAGCCACCCCCAAGGGTGAGGCCGGCCACGCCGGTGAGGGAGACGAACCCGAACGGCGCCGCGAGGCCGTGCGCCAGCGTGGCCCGGTCGACGTCGCCGAGCAGGCACCCTGCGCCCACGTGCGCAATGCGGCGCTCCGGATCCACGCTCACCTCTTTGAAGGCGGACATGTCCAGCGTCAGACCGCCGTCCGAGAGAGCAAGCCCGGCGATGTTGTGACCGCCTCCTCGGATCGACAGTTCGAGGCCGCCGTCCGCCGCGAATCGCACGGACCGGGTGATGTCGGCAACCGAAGCTGGCCTGATGACGGCCGACGGCCGCTTGCGAATCATGCCGTTCCAGATGCTGGTCGCCGCGACGTACGCCTCGTCTCCCGGCAGCGCGAGCGTGCCGTCGAGCTGCGAACGCAGTGGCGCAAGGGATTCGGAGGGGATCGGCGTCGTGTGTGTCATGTCACTCCTCGGGGATCGTCGGTGCCGACCATTGTCCGACGTCTGGCCACGCCGGCGCTGCGTGACGGTGCGCGGCCGCCGCACCGTATGAACGACTGCGGATTGAGCATTGATTGGCATCGTGGGTGGCAACGTGTTTACGCATGGCGCGGCACGAAAGTGATCCGCAACGGCTGCGAGTCCAACTCGATGGACCTTCATGCCGGCCTCGAATGGACGCTCACTGGAGACGACGGCGCCATCATTCTCGACTCCGCCCACATTGACGTTCCGTTCTTCACTCCGCGCGTCGCGGTGGAGGTTCGAGTCGATGAACAGAGCGCTCACATCGTTCCGGCCCGAGCCGTCAACGC
>JBDTQJ010000080.1:0-9828 GCA_039932235.1 Chloroflexota bacterium | reverse complement strand
ACGGCGAATCCCGTTGCCGCGCCCGCGGACACGGTGCCGCTCATCGTTCCGCCCCACACCCAGGTCCCCGGCCGCGCCCGTGCGACCGCTCCGCTCCGCCGCGAGGGGCCGGCGAAGCTGACCGGCGCCGCGAAGTACGCCGACGATCTCGTGTTCCCCGGAGCGTGGTACGGCGCCACCATCCGGTCAACGGAGCCGCATGCCCGCTTCATCGGCCTGGACCTGGACGAGGCATTCGACTGGAAGCAGGTGGTCGTGGTGACCGCCGCCGACATTCCGGGCGACAACGTCGTCAGCCTCATCGACGACGACCAGCCGGTGCTGGTGCCGGTCGGCGGTGAGATCCGCCACCAGGCGGAGGCATGCGTCCTGATCGCGGCACCCGACCGCGCGACGCTGCGCGCCGCGAAGCGCCACGCGCGGCTCGTCACCGAGCGCCTGGCGGCGACCTTCGACCCGCTGAAGAGCCAGCACCAGTTCGCCGAGTACACCGTGGTCCGCGGCGACGCCAGCGCGGCGATGGCGAACGCCGTCACGGTGATCGAGGGGACGTACCGCGTCGGCCACCAGGAGCAGCTGTACATCGAGAACCAGGCGATGATCGCGATTCCGCAGGAGAACGGCGGCGTCACGGTCCATGGCTCGCTGCAGTGCCCGTACTACATCCACAAGGCCATGAAGCGCGCCCTGAAGATGGGCGACGAGCTGGCGGTGGTGGTGCAGGCGGAGACCGGTGGCGGCTTCGGCGGCAAGGAGGAGTACCCGAGCATCATCGCCCTCCATGCGTCGCTGCTGGCCCTGAAGTGCCACCGCCCGGTGCGCATGATCTACGACCGCCACGAGGACATCAGCGCCACCACCAAGCGTCACCCGGCCGTGGTCCGCTATCGCTCCGGGATGGGCGCGGCGGGCGAGCTGGTGGCGCAGGAGATCGAGGTGATCATGGACGGCGGTGCGTACTGCACCCTCACGCCGGTCGTCCTCTCGCGCGGGGTCCTGCATGCCGGCGGCCCGTACCGCTGTGACAACGTCCGCATCACCGGGCGGGCGATGGCCACCAACACGCCACCCAACGGCGCCTTTCGCGGCTTCGGCGCGCCGCAGACCGAGTTCGCCGCCGAGATGCAGGTCAACCGCATCGCCGAGGCCCTCGATATGAGCCCGCTCGACCTGCGGCGCCGCTGGGTATATCGCACAGGCGACACCACGCCGACCGGGCAGGTGCTGCGCGAGTCGGTCGCCGGCATCGAGGTGCTGGAGGCGGCTGCCGAGGCATCGGTCTTCGATCGCTCGCACGCCCAGACGCGCGCGATGCGCGAGGGGCGGACCGATGGTGCCCGCCAGGCTTCGGGCATCGGCCTGGCGCTCGCCTGGCACGGAGCGGGCTTCACGGGCTCCGGCGAGGCGCGCATGGGGTCGGTCGCATCGGTCGAGCTGACCGATGACGGACGAATCCGGATCCTGACCGCCTCGACGGAGATGGGTCAGGGCACCAAGACGATCTTCCCGCAGCTCGTGGCGGACGTGCTGGGCGTCACGATCGACGAGGTCGAGCTGGCGCCACAGGACACCTCGATCGTCCCGGACTCCGGCCCCACCGTCGCGTCGCGCACGGCCATGGTGGTCGGCGGGCTGATCATCACCGCCGCGGGCAAGCTTCGCCAACAGGTCGAGGAGCGGACCGGGCGCTCCTTCCCCGACGCGTACCGCGAGGCAGGCGCCCTGCGCGTCGACGAGCGCTTCGTTCCCTATCCCGGCGAGCCGTTCGACGACACGGCCTACACCGGAGATGCCTACCCGGCCTTCGGCTGGGCGGCGTGCGTCGTCCGTGTCGACGTCGACCTCGACACGGGCGAGGTGACGGTCCGCGACTGCGTCGCCGCGGACGATGTCGGGCGCGTCATCCACCCCGTCCTCGCGGAGGGGCAGGTGGAGGGCGGCACCCTGCAGGCCATCGGGTACGCGACCATCGAGGAGATGAAGCTGGTCGACGGCCGCTACCTCAACGACCGGCTGGCTACCTACCTGATCCCCACCGCCATGGACGCGCCGCGGATCCACTCGATCCTCGTCGAGGCGCCCTTCTCCGGCGTCCCGCACGGCGCCAAGGGCATCGGGGAGCTGCCGATGGACGTCGGCGCGCCGGCGGTGGTGGCCGCCATCCACGACGCAACCGGGGTCTGGATCCACGACCTGCCGGCCACGCCAGAGCGGATCATCGCGGCGCTCACCGGCGGGCCGATGCCACAGCCGCCGGGCATCTCGGCCGAGGAGCCCGCGCCCCGCACGCCGCCCATCGAGCGACGGCCGCGAGGCGGCGACGAGATCCCCCTCCGCGCCCCTGCTCCGGAGGGCGAGTCGTGAGCTTCGCGTTCACCGTCAATGGGGCGCCCGTCGAGGTCGAAGCCAGCGGGAGCCGCCGCCTGCTCGACGTGCTGCGCGAGGACCTCGGTCTGACCGGCACGAAAGAGGGCTGCGGCGAGGGTGAATGCGGCGCATGCAGCGTGCTGCTGGACGGGGCCGTCATCGACGCGTGCCTCGTGCCGCTGAGCCAGGCCCAGGGCGCATCGGTGAGCACCGTGGAGGGGCTGGCGACCGACGGCGAGCTGGACGCGCTGCAGGCCGCCTTCCTGGAGACGGGCGGGGCGCAGTGCGGGATCTGCACGCCCGGCATGCTGATGGCCGGCGTCGCGTTTCTCGCGTCGGGTGCCGAGGCCAGTGACGACAACATCCGCGAGGCGATTGCGGGCAACCTGTGCCGCTGCACGGGCTACACCAAGATCGTCGAGGCGATCGCGCTGGCCGCGGGGCGAGGCGCGTACCGATGACCGCGATCGAGCCGCTGCTCACCACCCCACGCAGCCTGGAGGAGGCATATGGCCTGCTGGCGGAGGCTCAGTGGCGCCCCATCGCCGGCGGCACGGACCTGATGGTCCAGCTGACCGGTGAGTTGGGTGAGCCGCCGGAGCGGCTGCTCGACGTGTGGCGGCTCGACGAGCTGCGCGGGATCACCCACGACGGCGAGGCGATCACAGTCGGCGCGCTGACGACCTACAGCGAGCTGCGTCGCTCCCCGGTCATCGCCGAGTTCCTCCCCGCGCTCACCGAGGCGGCGGCCACGATCGGGGCGGCGCAGATCCAGAACCGCGGCACCGTCGGCGGCAACATCGCGAACGCGTCGCCCGCCGGTGACACGCTGCCCATCTGGCTGGCGACCGACGCTGACATCGTGGTCGGCTCCGCCCGCGGGGAGCGCAGCATTCCCGCCGCAGCGTTCTGGCCGGGCTACCGTCGCACGGCGCGCGCCGACGACGAGCTGGTGCTGCGCGTCCGCATCCCGCTGGTCACGGATCGCCAGCTGCGCTTCCGCAAGGTCGGCACGCGGCGCGCGCAGGCAATCAGCAAAGTGGTCATGGCCATGGCGTGGCGCGTCGCCGAGGATGCGCCAGCTGCACCATGGACCGATGTGCGCCTGGCGCTCGGCTCGATGGCAGCGACCCCGGTGCGTGCCGCGGCCACCGAGGCGGTCCTCGAGGGTGCCATCCCCGATGCGGCGACCGCCGAGCTGGCCGTGGCAGCGCTGAGCGCGGAGCTGCATCCGATCGACGATGTCCGCTCGACGGCCGACTACCGGCGCATCGTGGCTGGCCGTATCCTGCAGCGTCTCATGCGCGACGCAGGCGGCTGGTAGCAGCCATGACCGACCCGAACCTGCCGGTCGGCACCGTCACCCTGGTCTTCACCGACATCGAAGGCTCGACCCGCCTGCTCGACGAGCTCGGCGACCGCTACGCCGACCTGCTCGTCGACCACCACCGCATCGTCAGCACCGCAGCCGAGGCGCACGGCGGCAGCCGCGTCGACGCTGCCGGCGACGGGCTCTTCTACGCCTTCTTGACCGCGCGCGGCGCCCTCGCCGCGGCGATCGAGGCGCAGCGCGAGCTGTCCACCCACGCCTGGCCGACCGGCTCGCAGGTGGCGGTGCGGATGGGCATCCACACCGGTGAGCCCATCAGCGCCGTGACCGGCTACGTCGGCATTGACGTCCACCGCGCGTCGCGCATCTGCTCGGCCGGCCATGGCGGCCAGGTGCTCGTCTCGAGCGCGGCGCGCTCGCTGATCGGCGCGGCAATGCCCGAGGGCGTCACCCTCCGCGACCTGGGCGAGCATCGCCTGCGCGGCCTCGCCAACCCGGAACGCATCTACCAGGTCGTCGGGGATGGGCTGCGCGCCGAGTTTCCGCCCGTCCGCTCGCTCGACACCCTGCCCAATAACCTGCCTCGCCAGCTGTCGAGCTTCGTGGGCCGCGACCACGAGATCAGCGAGGCCGAAGAGCGGCTGCGCGAAGCCACGACCCTGACCCTCACCGGGCCGGGCGGAGTCGGCAAGACGCGCCTGGCGCTCGAGATCGGCGCCCATCTGGTCGACACCTTCGAGGGTGGGGTCTGGCTCGTCGAGCTGGCGTCGGTTTCCGAGGGAGCCCTGGTGACCGATGCGATCGCTGCCGCGCTCGGGGTGAAGCAACGTCCCGGGGTCGACCTGCTGACCGCCCTGCTGGAGGCGGTGGCGGCCCGCCCGACCCTCCTTATCCTCGACAACTGCGAGCATCTCCTGGACGCAGCTGTTGCGGCCGCCGACGACCTGCTGCGGAACTGTCCCAAGCTCCAGCTCCTCGCCACCAGCCGCGAAGCACTCGGGCTGCCCGGCGAGAGCCTCATGCCGGTGCCTTCGCTGTCGCTGCCCGCAGACGGCGAGTCAGCGAGCCTGATCGCGCTGACCGAGTGCGACGCGGTGCGCCTCTTCGTCGACCGCGCCCAGGCGGTGATGCCGAGCTTCGTCGCCGACGCCACCAACATTGCCCCCATCGCGCAGATCTGCCGACGGCTGGATGGAATCCCATTGGCCGTCGAGCTCGCCGCGGCGCGCATCCGCTCCCTGCCGCCCCACCAGATCGCGGCGCGCCTCGACGACCGCTTCCGCCTCCTCACTGGCGGCACGCGCACATCGCTCCCCCGCCATCGCACCCTGCGCGCCGCCTTCGACTGGAGCTTCGAGCTGCTCTCGCCCGCGGAGCAGGAGCTGGTGCCGCGCCTGTCGGTCTTCTCCGGCAGCTTCTCGCTGGAGGCGGCCGAGGCGATCTGCAGTGGCGGTGCCGTCACCGCCGCCGACATGCTCGATCTGCTCAGCCGCCTCATCGACCGCTCCCTGCTGCAGGGCGAGGCGGACCCGACCGAGGCGCGCTACCGCATGCTCGAGACCATCCGCGACTACGGGCAGGAGCGGCTCGCCGAGTCGGGCCAGGCGGAGGAGCTCCATCGCGGGCACACGGCCTGGTTCGCGGCCCTCGTCGAACGGGCGAGGCCGGCCTTCTTCTCCGGGCCGGTCCAGACGGAGTGGGTCACCCGCCTGGCGCGCGACGACGACAACCTGCGCGCAGCGCTGCGCTGGACGAACGACGACCCCGACGGCGCCGATGCCGAGCTCAGTCTCGTCTCGGGCCTGTGGCGCTTCTGGGAGGTGCGCGGCGAGTTCACCGAGGGAGGCGCCTGGCTGCAGCGGGCACTCGCGCGCGTCGGTGGCGAAGTGTCCCAGCGACGCGCCAGCGCTCTCACCGGCGCTGGCGTGCTGGCCGGACAGCGCGGCGACTACGACGCGGCTGCCGCATTCCACGACGCCAGCCTCCTCCTGCATCGCGAGCTCGGCAATCCGATGGGCGTCGCTGCCGCATGCAGCAACAGCGCCAGCATTGCGGCCGAGCGCGGCGACCTCGAACGCGCCCGCTCCCTCTTCGCGGAGTCGATCCGCCTTGGGCGCGAAGCCGGCGACCCGCAGGGCGCGGCGTTCAGCCTGATCAACCTGGCGGACGTGGTCGCCCGTCAGGGCGAGGCGGAGGAGGCGGACCGCCTCTACGCCGAGAGCATCGAAGCGTTCCAGGCGCTCGGCGACGAATTCGGCACCGCCCACGCCATGGCGAGCCTGGCACAGGCGGCGCGGCGTCGTGGGGACGTGGCGACGGCCCGAGCGCAGTACGCAGCGGCGCTGGCGATCCACGAGCGTACGGGCGATCGGCGGGCAGAGGCCCGGCTCAGTGCGCTGCTCGGCGATCTCGCCGCGGAGGAGGGTGACGCCGGTGAGGCAGAGCGGCTGTACCAGCACGCCGTCGCGACGCGCGGAGCGCTCGGTGACCGGATCGGGGTCGCGCAGGCCCTCGAGCGACTCGCGGGCGCGGCCGAGGACCGCCCGGAGCGCGCCGCCGCGCTGCTGGGGGGAGCAGAAGGGATCCGTGCCGCGGTGGGCGTGCCCCTCAGCGCCGCCAACGCGCGGCGCGTCGACCAGTTCCTGGACGGCCTCGGAGGCGTCGGCGGGCCACAGGCCGTGCGTCTCGCGTTCGCCACCGGTCGGGCGGCGTCGTGGCGGGCAATCCTGGATCGCGCGGCGCGGCGGGACTAGGCGGGATCAGCCACGCGGCGCGCTGGGCTCGCTCGGCGAACTAGGCGCCTTCGGTGACCGCCACCAGCCGGTCGGCAACGAGGCCATGCGCCTCGCTGTGGACATGGTTCGCGGCCTCCGCCGTCGGGGCATCGACGAGGCAGAAGACCTTGCCGGTGGCCTCGTCGAACCAGTAACGCAGGTAGGTCACCCCGTACTGCGGCCCGACCTCGACGTCACGGGCGTGGGCGTCGGCCAGCCCGGCTGCGGTAAGGCCGGGGATGAACTCGTGCTCGTCGAGGAAGAGTGGCATTGGGTGCTCCCAATTCGGTTGGTGGCGCGGTGTATCACCGTCGCGGATTCTAGGCCCAATCGGAGCCCGCGCGTGTCCCGTGCCTGACAGCGCGGCTGTCCGCGGTGTGTCACGATCCACCGCGTGTCACCGCTCCCGCGTCCATCGCGAGACGAAGTCGCCGTCTTCCCGTCGCGCGCCGAGTTCGTGGCCTGGCTGGAGGAGCATCACGCCACCAGCGACGGGCTGTGGGTCGGCTACTACCGCAAGGGCATCGGCAAGCCATCGGTGGGCTACGTCGAGGCTGTCGAGGCCGGGCTCGCCTACGGCTGGGTCGACTCGCTCACCTACCGCGTTGATGATGAGATCCACACCAACCGCTTCACGCCACGCCGCCGCAGCAGTACCTGGAGCGCGGTCAATGTCGGCCGAATGCAGCAGCTCATCGAGCGGGGTGAGGCACGTCCCGCCGGGATCGCCGCCTTCGAGGCGCGCAAGCCCGAACGTACCGGCGTTTATTCGTACGAGTCGCCGCCGCGTGACCTGCCGCCCGAACTGGAGGTCCGGCTGCGCGCGAACCGCGCCGCCTGGTCGTTCTGGCAAGCCCAGTCGGCCTCCTATCGTCGAACGGCCACCCATTGGGTGCTAACCGCGAAGCGGGCTGAGACCCGCGAGCGGCGCCTGGCGACACTGATCGAGGACGCCGCCGCCGGCCGCTGGATCAAGCCGCTGGCCTATGGCCGGATGCGCGACCGGCGTCCGTGAAACAGGCGGGTGTCGCGCGCCGGACATCCGAGCGGTCGGCTGCCATCTAGGCAACCGCTTCTCGGAGGCGTACGTTGCGCGCCATGAGCATTCCACTGCCCCAGCCCGGCACGCCGCTCGAGCGGCGGCTGCGCACCGAGTCGACCGTCTGGCTGAGTTCGACGCGACCCGACGGTCGCCCGCATGTCGTGCCCGTGTGGTTCAACTGGGACGGATTGGTCTTCGACCTGTTCAGCAAGCCCAACGCACAGAAGGTGCGGAACCTGCGCGAGCACCCTGACGTGATGCTCGCCGTCGGACGGCCGGAGCACGAGTGGGAGGTCGAGCTGGTGGAGGGCACGGCCACCGTGCTGGAGGCACCCACCGCGGATGTCATCGGTCCGACCATGTTCGAGAAGTACGCGCCGCTCATGACACGCGCCGCGCTCGACCGCCAGACGTTCATGACGACGTACTGCCAGCCGGTGCGCATCAGTCCCACCCGCTTCCTCGGCTACGGGGGCAAGGGGTGGACCGATCCCGCCCTGACCCCGGACGGCGACGACGACGTCAGCGGCCATCTCCACGTCTCGACCGCGCTCCTCGGCGCTCGCCGGCGGATGCTCGAGGAGATCCGTCGGATCACGGCGGCCCAGCGGCGGCCGGCGGAGCTGCTCGCCCTCGACGACTGACGCGGCGCGGTAAGGTGGGCACGTGACCTACCAGCTCACGCGTGCCGATGTCCCGCACGCCGACGAGGTTCTGACCCCGGAGGCGCTGGCGTTCGTCGCACAGCTGCACGCGCACTTCAACCCGCAGCGCCTGCGGCTCCTCGCGGACCGTGACACCCGCCAGCGGCGCCTGGACGACGGCGAGATGCCTGACTTCCTGCCCAATCCCATCGAGAGCCGTGATGCGAGGTGGCGCGTGGCGCCGGCACCGGCGGACTTCGATGATCGGCGCGTCGAGATCACCGGTCCCGCGGAGCCGAAGATGATGATCAACGCGCTGAACTCGGGCGCATCGGTCTTCATGTGCGATTTCGAGGATGCCCTGTCCCCCACCTGGGAGAACGTCGTCACCGGGCACTGGGCAGTCACGCAGGCAGTGCGGCGCACGCTCACCCACCAGACCGATGAGAAGGCATACCGCCTCGACGACCATATCGCGACGCTGTGCATCCGGCCGCGGGGCTGGCACCTCGACGAGGCGCACGTGCTGGTCGATGCCACGCCCATCAGCGCCAGCATCTTCGACTTCGGGATCTGGTTCTTCCACAACGCACGCGAATCGCTATTGCGTGGCAGCGGGCCGTATCTCTACCTGCCCAAGCTCGAGTCGCACCTCGAGGCCGCGCTGTGGAACGACATCTTCGTCGCGGCACAGCAGGCACTCGACGTGCCGCAGGGCTCAATCCGCGCCACGGTGCTCATCGAGACCATCCTGGCGGCGTTCGAGATGGACGAGATCCTGTTCGAGCTGCGCGACCATGCCGCCGGCCTGAACGCCGGTCGTTGGGACTACATCTTCAGCATGATCAAGAAGTTCCGGGCGCGCGACGACATGATCCTGCCGGACCGCGCGCAGGTGACGATGACCGTGCCGTTTATGCGCGCGTACACCGAGCTGCTGGTGGCAACCTGCCACGCTCGCGGCGCGCACGCCATCGGCGGCATGGCGGCCTTCATCCCGTCACGCCGCGACGCGGCTGTGAACGAGCGCGCCCTGGCGGCCGTGCGGGCGGACAAGGAGCGTGAGTCCGGCGACGGGTTTGACGGCACCTGGGTGGCGCATCCCGACCTCGTGCCGCTGGCGCGGCAGGTGTTCGACGGCGTGTTGGGCAAGCGTCCGCACCAGAAGCATCGCCAGCGCCCCGAGATCCGCGTCACCGGCGCCGACCTGCTGGACGCCCACGTGCCGGACGGGCGCGCCACCGAGGCCGGCGTACGCGCGAACATCTCGGTCGGCCTGGCCTATCTGGCGGCGTGGTTGAGCGGCAACGGAGCCGCCGCCATCAACAACCTGATGGAGGACGCCGCGACCGCGGAGATCAGCCGATCGCAGCTGTGGCAGTGGCGCGTCCATGGGGTGCCGCTCGACGATGGGCGGCCCCTCGACGAGGCGCGCTATGCCGCGCTGCGCGACGAGGAGCTCGCCACGCTGCGCCAGGCCACGCCGGATGCGCCGTGGGGTCGGGCCGTGGCGCTCCTGGATGGGCTCGTCCTGGCCGATGAGTGCGTGCCGTTCCTGACGCCCGCCGCGTATGCGGAGCTGGGCTAGCGCCTCAGCGTCGTCGCCTCGCGTGCTCCACCGGGCGCGGCGCCGGCGGCGGCCCGAGCATGTCGTCGACCATCCGGGTGGAG
>JBDTQJ010000079.1:0-9916 GCA_039932235.1 Chloroflexota bacterium | reverse complement strand
GCCTCGATGGCCGGGCCGAGCGTCTTGCCTGCCCGGATCTCCTCCTTCATGCGCTCGAAGATGAGGATGTTGGCGTCCACCGCCATCCCGATCGAGAGGATGAAAGCCGCCACCCCGGCGAGCGTCAGGGTCACGCCGATCAGGCGGAAGACCGCGTAGTTGACGAGCGTGTAGAAGATCAGCGCCAGCGCCGCCAGGACGCCGGGCAGGCGGTAGTACGAGACCATGAAGATCATCACCAGCAGCAGGCCGATGCCGCCCGCGAGGAGCGCCTGGCCCAGGAAGCCGGCGCCGAGGGTCGGGTTGACCTCGTCGAAACCGATCTCCTGGAGCGAGACCGGCAGCGCGCCGAAGCGGAGCGTGTTGTAGAGGTTGGTGCGCTCGGATTCGGACGCCTGACTCGGCGCGCCGACGGTGATCACCGTCTGGCCCTGGCAGATGGGCCCCTGGATGTTCGGGGTGGTGATCACCTTGCCATCCAGCGCGATGGGGCCGGGCTGGTTGACGTTCGCGGTGGTGAACGCGCACCACGCGCGGCTGCCCTCGTCGCGGAGGTTGAAGACCACCCCCAGCTGTCCGTTCTGTGAGGTCGGGGCGACGCTGGCCGGGTCGATCTGGCCGCCGTCGAAGATCGCGCCAACGGCACCGCTGGTGAGAAGGGCCTTGATGTCCTGGTTGTCCTGGAGCGTCTGGCCTTTCGGATCCACGAACTGCAGCTGGCCGGTGGAGCCGACGAGGGAACGCACCTGGTCCTCCTCGGTGGCGCCGGGGACCTCCACCACGATCTGGCGCGTGCCGTCGCCGCTGGTCTGGGTGCGCACCTGCGGTTCGCTGACGCCGATCCCGCCGACGCGGCGCTCGATGATGTCGCGCGCCGTCTCGACCTGCTCATCGGTCACCGTCTCGCCGGTCTGCGGCACCACCTCGAGGGTGACGCGCTGCCCACCCTGGAGGTCCAGGCCGAGGCGCGTGCGCGCCGTGTCGCCGAGAAGGTCGAACGGCAGGTCGACGATGATCGCGCCCACCAGGATCACGAGGATCACCCACGGGGCCATGCGGCGCCAGGTCATGAGCTTGGTATCAGGTCCTTTCTCGGGGACACGGGATCCGTGCCCTGCGCTGTTCGGACCCAATCGGTCCCAGACAGCAACGACGCCGCTCCGGGGCGGCGGCCGCGCGATTATAGGTTCGGTGGGCCGCCCGTCGCAAGGCGAGCCCTAGGCGAGCATGCCCTCGCGCTGCAGGTGCTGCTTGAGGCGCGCCGCGAGTGGAGCGGTGATCCCGGGCGTCGCAGCCACCTCCTCGACCGATGCCTCTCGAATCTTGCGCACGCTGCCGAATCGCTTCAGGAGCGCCTTCTTGCGTGCCGGACCGATGCCGGCGATGTCGTCGAGCTCGCTGCGCAGCGCGCGCTTGCCGCGCACGTCGCGGTGATACGTGATGGCGAACCGATGCGCCTCGTCGCGCAGGCGCTGGACGAGGTAGAGCGCCTGCGAGCGGCGATCGAGCACGATCGGCGCGGACCGATGCGGCAGGTACAGCTCCTCGAAGCGCTTCGCCAGGCCGGCCAGCGGCACGTCCCGCAGGTCGAGCTCCTCCATGACGCCCACGGCCGCCGATAGCTGCCCCTTCCCGCCATCGACAATGACGAGGTCCGGCAGGGCCCAGCCGACCTCGCGCGGGCCGCTCCTCTCCCCCGTCACCGGGCCGTCGCCAGGCGCGATGTCGGGCGCCTCGTCGTCCGCGCCGTCGCCCTCCGGTGCCTCGTCGGCACCGACCGCGGCAAGCGACAGCGCCCCGGTCTCCGTGCGCAGGGCGGCGGCGCGCCGGAACCGGCGCCTCAGCACCTCGGCCATCATGCGGAAGTCGTCCGGCGTCTCGGCGGAGCGGATCCGGAAGCGGCGGTACTCGCGCGGCTCGGGCCGTCCGTTGACGAAGACGACCATGCTGCCCACCGCACTGGTGCCCTGGATGTTGCTCATGTCGTAGCACTCGATCCGCTCGGGCGGGCGTTCCAGCTCGAGCGCCGCGGCGAGATCGGTGAGCGCCTCTTCGCGGCGTCCCTGGTCGGCGAGCCACTCGGCACGCTCGCGCGACAGCGCCTCGTCCGCGTTCTGGGTCGCCAGCGCCACCAGGCGGCGCTTGTCGCCGCGCTGCGGGAGGCTGACCGTAACCCGCGACCCGCGGCGATCGGTGAGAAAGGCGGCCAACCCGTCCGCATCGGCCGGGGTGAGCGGCACCAGCACGTCGCGCGGCGGGCGCTCGACCGCCGCGTAGTACTGCTGCAGGAACGAGGAGAGCACCTCGCCATCGGTCACCTCCGGTGGTGCGCCCTCTGCAATGAAGTGCTCGCGACCGATCATCTTGCCGTTGCGGATCACCAGCACCTGCAGGCAGGCCTCGGCCTCGGCGCGCGCCAGGCCGATGACGTCCTGCTCGGCGCGGCTGTAGGCCGACACCTTCTGCTGCTCGATGGTGCGCTCCACGGCGCGCAGCTTGTCGCGGGCAGCAGCAGCCTGCTCGAAGCGCAGCCCGTCCGAGTGCTGCTGCATGTCCGCCCGCAGCTCGGCCGCGATGCCCTCCTGCTTGCCCTCCAGGAAGTCGACGATGCGCCCGATCGTGGCCCGGTACTCGGCCTTCTCGATGGCCTGGATGCACGGGCCCTGACAGCGGTTGATGTAATAGAGCAGGCAGGGCCGCTCGAGGACGCGCTTGCCGTCGGGGATCTCCAGGTTGCACGTGCGGAACGGGAAGATCTTGCGCAGCAGCTTGAGCGTCTCGTCCACGCTGGAGGCGGAGGCGTACGGCCCGAAGTAGCGGCTCCCGTCCTTCGCCAGCTTGCGGGTGCGGACAATGCGCGGGAAGTCCTCGCCCAGGGTGATCTTCACGAAGGGATAGGTCTTGTCGTCCCGCAGCCGGATGTTGAAGCGCGGGCGGTGCTCCTTGATGAGGTTGTTCTCGAGCAGGAACGCCTCGGAGATCGTGTCGGTGACGATGTACTCGACGTCCGCCACCTCGCTGACCATGCGCACGATCCGCGAGTCGAGACCCGCCTTGCTGCCGAAGTAGCTGCGCACGCGGTTGCGCAGCAGGTCCGCCTTGCCGACGTACAGGACGCGGCCGTCGGCCGCCTTCATGAGGTACACGCCGGGCGATGCCGGGAGCTGACGCAGGACGGCGCGCAGGTTGCTGTCGGGAGGGCTGGGGGTCACGTGCCTGATTCTAGGCCGCCGGGCGGGCTGCGCTCAGCGCAGGCCCAGGTAGCGCGGACCCTCCCCCGCCTCGTCGATGCGCCGCAGGAGCCGCTCGAGGTGCGGGGAGGTTGCCCGGATCTCGTCGCGGGTGACGAACTGGGCCGCGGCGATCTCGCCCGGCTGGGGGCGCAGCGCGCCACCGCGCAGGGTGCCGGCGAAGATGAAGCTCACATCACGATGCTTGCGCGCGTCGATGAGCAGGAGGCGTTCGACGTCGGCCAGCATGCCGGTCTCCTCGGCCGTCTCACGCGCAGCGGCCCGGTGTGGCGTCTCGTCGCGCTCGACGCGACCGCCGGGTAGCGTCCACTCGCCGGGCAGCAGGGTGGGCCGCACGACCAGGATCCGACCCTCCGGGTCCTTGACGAGCAGGTGCGCGCCCTCGGTCCGGCTGTAGCGGCCGGCCATGCGGTGCGCCAGCGCCTCCATGGCGATCAGGGCGAAGCGCGCGTAGCGCTCGAGCTTGCCGGCGCGGGCCTCAGCCACCTGGCGTCGGGCTCGGGGCCTCGATCGGCTCGGCGAGGCGCTCCGCCAGCCAGCGGCGCAGCGGGCTGTAGTCGTCCGGCGTCACCTGGCCGATGACGACGAGGATGTACTGGCCGATGCTGTTGCGGGTCGCCTGGAGGATGACGTCCTCGGTGAGCTCGATGCGGCGGTCCGCGGAGAGATGCGACGCCAGGAGCGCGAGGTCCACCGCCGACAGGTCGGTCACCAGCCGGCCCTGGAGCGCGTCCATCAGGCCGAGCCCCGGGCCGATGGAGCCAAGGCCCCCGTCACCAATCTTCGACTTGAGGGCGCCCATGATCCGCTGCTGCCGGACGCTGCGCGCGAAGTCGCTCGACTCGCTGACCTCGCTGGTATAGCGAGCCCGCGCATAGGAGAGCGCCTCCTCGCCGTCGAGGTCCAGCGTGCCGGCGGCGAACGAGCCGCCGTCGAAGTTGCCGGCCAGGAACTTCTCCTCGACCCAGGTGAAGCTGAACGCCGTGGGATTCTGGACGGTCACCCCGCCGACGGCGTCGACCATCTCCCGGAAGCTGGTGAAGTCCATCGCCATCCAGTGGTCGATCTGCAGGCCGGTGACGCTGCTCAGGATCTCAGCCGTCGCTCGTGCCCCTTCCTCGATGCCGCCACGCGCGTGCCCGATGGCGAAGGCCTCGTTCAGCTTCCCGTTGTCCGGCAGCAGCTCGGGAAAGCCCTCGACCCAGAAGTCGCGCGGAAGGGGGATGACCGTGGTCGTATCGGTTGCCGGGTCGATCGAGTAGATGTTCATCGAGTCGGCCAGGTAGCCGGCACCGGCGGCCTGCGCATCGCCGCCGTATCCGATGAGGAGCACGTTGACCCGGTCCTGGCCGTTGAGCGGCCCGAACAGCGACGTCGAGAGGGTGCCGGCGCTCGACACCTCGTCGTTGAAGCGGCTGACCCGCTGGAAGAGCAGGGCTCCGCCCACGGCGGCCAGCACGACCACCAGCAGCAGCGCCAGGGTGAGGATGCGCCCGATGGGGATCCGTCGCCGCTCGCGAGGGGCGCGGCTGGACCGATGCCCGCGGGTGCTCTCCATGCGCGCGCGCTCGTAGGCCTCCGGATCGATGCCGCGACGGCGGAGATCCTCGTCGCGACGTGCGGCATCCGCGATGCGCCGGGCGCGACGGGTCGGCGACGCGTGCGATCGAAATCGGTCTCGGTTCATGCGGTGGCGGCAGGAGCTCGTGCGGGGGCTCGGGGAGGAGCGTCGGTCAGGATAGCCTGATACGCCGGCGCTAAGCGGCCGCTAAGGCTCCGGGTGTTCGGATCGGGTGTGACCGATGACGATCCACGGCTGGCACCCATCCTCGGCAGCCTCGACGCGGAGCAGCGCGCCGCTGCGCTCCTGCCGGATGGTCCCGCGCAGATCATCGCCCCCGCCGGGAGCGGAAAGACCACGACACTCGTCGCGCGTCTGGCGGTGCTGCTGGCGCGGGGCGTCGCGGCCGAGCGGATCGCCGTCGTGACCTTCAACCGCGAGGCGGCGGCGGAGCTCGGCGCGCGCATCGCTGCGCGGCTCGGCCCGTCGTTTCCCGGCGCAGAGTCGATCGAGGTCCGCACCCTGCACGCCATGGCGCGCCAGGTGATGATCGATGCTCGCGGTCCGCTTGACCTGGTCGCGGACCGATCTCCGCTGCTGCGGGCCGCACGGCGCCGCGTGATGGCGGGGACCGATGGGCCAGGGCCACCCGACGTCTCGGTGCTGGACGCGCACCTGTCGCGGGCCAAGGTGGAGGGGATCGCACCGCCGAGCGAAGCGGACGCGGCGCTCGACGCGTACCGCGACCTCCTCGCCCGGCGCGGGGCGCTCGACTTCGACGACCTCGTGACCGGCGCCGCGACGATCCTCGAGACCGACGCAACCGTCCGCGGACGGTGGCAGTCGCGCTTCACCCATCTTGCCGTCGATGAGTTCCAGGACGTCGATGCGGCACAGCTGCGCCTCGTGCGCGCCCTGGCCGGCGAGCGAGCCAACCTCTTCGTGGTCGGTGATGACGATCAGACCATCTATGCCTGGCGGCTCGCCGACGTGCGGCGCATCCTCGGCTTCGCGACCTGGTACCCGGCGACGCGTCAGGTCATGCTGGCCACCAACTACCGATGTCCGCCGGAGGTGGTCGCGGCCGGCCGGCGGCTGGTCGAGCACAACGCGGAGCGCTTTGCCAAGCCGATCCGCGCGGGCCGCGATGGGCCGCCGGACGCGGTCGGCGCGTTCTCGACGGCCGTGCCGGATTGGCCCGCGCGGCTGGTGGACCTCGTCACGCACGGAGCCGCGGCGAGCGAGCGCGCATGCTTTCTGGCGCGCACCCGGTCCGAGCTGGTCCCGATCCTCGTCGCCCTCGCACGCGCCGGCGTGCCGCATCACTCGCCGGTGCCCGCGCCCCTCCAGGCAGAGCCGGTGTCACGGCTGCTGGCCGAACTCGTCACGCTGCCCCCCGCGCGGCATCCCTTCCCATTGCTGCGTGCCCTGCGCAGTCAGCACGGCTGGGACCGTGCCTCGCCCCACGACGAGCTGGGGGACGAGGAGCACGCCGCCCTTGACGCCCTGCTCGGCTGGTCGGTCCCCTACCCGACCGTCACGACGTTCCTCGCCGGGGCCGCACAAGTGCGCGCCACGATCAACCGGCTGCGCCGGCCGGACGCCCGGGTCGAGCTGCTTACCGCGCACGGGGCGAAGGGCCGCGAATGGCCGCTGGTGGTCATCGTCGGGTTCGAGGCGGAGCGCTTTCCGAACCGTCGCGCGCTGCGCGACGCGCACGACCCGGGGCGCGCATTGGAGGAGGAGCGGCGGCTGGCGTACGTCGCCGTCACCCGCGCCACACGCCGCCTGGTCCTGGCGTTCGAGCCGGCGGCCCCGTCACCATTCCTTGCCGAGATGGGCTACAGGCCGACCTCGGGTGCCACCACCGACAGGTAGCGAACCATGCGCGTCACGTGCTCGTCGAACTCGAGACCGAGCTCCTCGGCACCGGCGAGCAGCATCTCGCGCGGCACCGCGCGGGCAAACGCCTTGTCCTTCATGCGCTTGCGGACGTTGGCCGGCTCGACGTCGGCGAGCTTCTTCGACGGTCGCATGAGCGCGACCGCGGCGAGGAAGCCGGCCAGCTCGTCGCAGGCGTACACCAGGTGGTCGAGACGGGTGACGCGCGGGATCCCGAGGGTGTCGTTGTGGCGACGCACGGCATCCACCACCTCCGCGTCGTAGCCGCGCCGCTCCAGCTCGTCGGCCCCGATGGCGCCATGGGTTGCAGGATCCGGGAACCGCTCGTAGTCGAGGTCGTGGAGCAGGCCCGCGATCCCCCAGCGCTCGGCGGTGGCGGCGGCGAGGCCATCATCGGTCGCGTAGCCGCGCACCCCGGCCTCGACGAGCAGGCCGTGCTTGCGCAGCGAGGCGTTCTCGTTCCACTCGTACAGCAGGGCAAGCGCCTCGTCGCGCGTCGGCATCAGGACGCCGCGGCGGCAGCGGCGCGCGGCCGGCTCCCGCGCCGGCGAGCCGGCGCGGCATCGGTCTCGGGAATGCCCAGGACCGGACGCAGGTAGCGGCCGGTGTGCGAGGCCGCGGTCCGTGCAACCTCCTCCGGCGTGCCGGCCGCCACCAGCGCACCTCCCTTGTCGCCGCCCTCCGGGCCGAGGTCGATCACGTAGTCCGCCGACTTGATGACGTCAAGGTTGTGCTCGATGACGACCACGGTGTTGCCCGCGTCGGCGAGGCGCGAGAGCACCTCCAGCAGCCGCGAGACGTCGTCGAAGTGGAGACCGGTGGTCGGCTCGTCGAGGATGTAGAACGTCTTGCCGGTGGCGCGCCGTGCGAGCTCGGTGGCCAGCTTGACGCGCTGCGCCTCGCCACCGGAGAGCGTCGTGGCCGGCTGGCCGAGGTGGATATAGCCCATCCCCACGTCGTGGAGCGTCTGCAGGCGGTTGCGGATCGAGGGCACGACCGAGAAGAACTCGAGCGCCTCGTCGACGGTCATCTCCAGGATCTCCGCCACGTTCTTGCCCTTGTAGTGGATCTCGAGCGTCTCGCGGTTGTAGCGCTTCCCCTTGCAGACCTCGCACGCGACGTAGACATCGGGCAGGAAGTGCATCTCGATCTGCACGATCCCGGCGCCCTCGCAGGCCTCGCAGCGCCCGCCCTTGACGTTGAAGCTGAAGCGGCCGGGCTTGTAGCCGCGCAGTCGCGATTCCGGCACCGCGGCCAGCAGCTCGCGCAGCGGCGCCCACAGGCCGGTATACGTGGCGGGATTGGAGCGCGGCGTGCGACCGATGGGCGACTGGTCGATCTGGATCACCTTGTCGATCTGGTCAATGCCGGTGATCCGATCATGACGTCCCGCCGGCTCGCGCGAGCCCCACAGATCCTGCGCCAGGGCCGGGTGCAGGATCTGCGTGACCAGGCTCGACTTGCCGGAGCCGCTCACGCCGGTCACCGCCACGAAGCAGCCGAGCGGGAAGCCAACGTCGATGCCGCGCAGGTTGTTCTCGCGGGCCCCCTGGACGGTGAGCCACTCCCCGGAGCCGGTGCGGCGGCGGCGCGGCACCGGGATGCTCGTCTCCCCTCGCAGGTAGGCGCCGGTGATGGAGCGCTCGTTGACGAGCAGCTCGTCGAGGGGGCCGGAATGGATCAGCTCACCACCGTGCTCCCCCGCCCGCGGGCCGATGTCGATGACCCAGTCCGCATGCCGAATCGTGTCCTCGTCGTGCTCCACCACCAGCAGGGTGTTGCCCAGGTCGCGGAGCCGCACCAGGGTGGCGATCAGCCGGTCGTTGTCGCGCTGGTGCAGGCCGATCGACGGCTCGTCGAGGATGTAGAGCACGCCCATCAGGCTCGAGCCGATCTGGGTCGCCAGCCGGATGCGCTGCGCCTCCCCTCCGGAGAGGGTGCCGGACGCGCGATCCAGGGTCAGGTAGTCGAGGCCCACGTCGACGAGGAAGCCCAGCCGGCTGCGAATCTCCTTGAGGACTTGGCGCGCGATGTGGTTGTCGCGATCCGTGAGGCGTTCCGGGAGCGAGCCGTACCAGGCGAGCGCATCGGTCACCGAGAGGCGGGTGGTGGAGATGATGTTGCGGTCCCCGACCGTCACCGCGATCGACTCCGGCTTGAGGCGCAGGCCACCGCAGGTGGGGCACGGCTTGTTGGTCATGAAGCGCTCAATCTCGGCCTTGACGCTCTCCGAGCCGGTCTCGCGATACCGACGCTGCAGGTTGGGGATGATCCCCTCGAAGGTGGTGCGGAACGTGTGGGTGCGACCGTTGCGCGCCGTGTAGCGCACCTCCACCCGCTCGCCACCGTTGCCGTACAGGAGGATCTGCACGGCACGCTCCGGCAGGTCGCGGATGGGCGTGTCGAGTCCGAACCGATAGTGCTCGGCCACAGCGTCCAGGATCTTCGAGAACCAGCTCTCGCTCGCCGCCATCCGCCGCCACGGCAGGATGGCGCCCTCCTCCACGGAGAGGTCGCGGTTGGGCATGACCATCTCGTCGTCGATCTCGAGCCGCGACCCGAGGCCGGTGCAGTCCGGACACGCGCCGTGCGGCGAGTTGAAGCTGAAGTTGCGTGGCGCGGGCTCCTCGAACGAGCCGCCGTGCTCCGGGCAGGCGTACCGTTCGCTGAAGAGCCGGTCCTGCTCCCTCGGCGGCGCATCCGGCAGGTGGACGAGGAGCTGGCCGTCGCTCATGCGCAGCGCGGTCTCGATCGAGTCGGCCATGCGCGACGCGTCGGGGCGCTCCGTGCCGTCGTCATCGGTCTGGCGCACAACGAGGCGATCCACGACCACGTCGATGCTGTGCTTGTACTTCTTGTCCAGGCTGATCTCCTCGTCAAGGTCACGCAGCTCGCCGTCGACGCGGACACGGACGAAGCCCGCGGCCTTGGCGCCGGCCAGGACCTTCTCGTGCTCGCCCTTGCGATCGCGAACGAGCGGCGCCATCACCATCACCCGCGTCCCGTCCGGCATCGCGTACAGCTGGTCGACCATCTGCTCGACGGTCTGGCGCGTGATCTCGCGGCCACAGTCCGGGCAATGCATGCGACCGATGCGGGCGAAGAGGAGGCGCAGGTAGTCGTAGATCTCCGTCACCGTGCCGACGGTGCTGCGCGGGTTCCGCGACGCGCCCTTCTGGTCGATGCTGATCGCGGGCGAGAG
>JBDTQJ010000078.1:0-9974 GCA_039932235.1 Chloroflexota bacterium | reverse complement strand
ACGCCCGGCAGGGTGCCGTGCATCCAGCCATCGGTGACCTCGCTGGCAGCCGCTGCCCGTCCGACGCCCGGCAGGGTGCCGTGCATCCAGCCATCGGTGACCTCGGTCGCGGCCGTCGTAGTCGGCGGAGCGACCGCGGGGCGGTCCAGCCCGAGCGCGCCGGCGACCGCGATGAGTGTGAGCGTGATGCCGACGAATCCCAAGAGAACTAGTCGGTTGGGGGTGCCGCTCGTGGTGAGCTGGCCCGGGATGCCGTTGATCTGTGCCATTTCGTCGTCTCCTCGATGATGCCCTGGGTGCTGTCAGCTTCAGGGCGTGAGGAACGACGGAACGCAGGTGCGGTGGCGATGCCGGACCAGTTCCTAACCGCGGAACGGCTACGCCATGCGCCGGTCCGCCTCCTCGGCGATCCGTACCAGCTCCGCCTGCAGCGCGGCGAGACGAGGCTTCAGCGGCTCGCGCGGCTCAAGGCGCATCACAGCACCCTCGTGGACGCGAACCCGGCAGAACGGCAGCGGCACGATATGGCGGTCCCAGCGCCCTGTGAGGCGAAACGGCGGACGGACCGATACGGCCCACGGCTGGACCGCGATCCCCGCCTCCCGCGCCACGATGAGCGCTCCGGGCTTCGCGATCCGGAACGGGCCGGACGGGCCATCGAGGCTGACCACCAGCGACCATCCCTCGCGCCCGAGGCGCGCCAGCTCGGCGGTCATGCGCGCCGCCTCGGCGCGCGTCTGATTGCCCTCGTCGGGCAGCGTGACCACGCCGGCGCCGACCGATTCGAGCATGGCGTTCATCATTACCCCGCGAAAGCCGCGCGTGCTGAAGCTGATCACGTGCTTGTCATCGCGCAGCTTCCAGGCCGCGATGGCCGCCGCAAGGTTGGCCTCGTGCCAGATGGCGAAGAGGCAGGGCTCCTGGTTGATGGGCGGGCCGACGTGCCGCGACGTGCTCGCCACCAGGCGCACGTACCGGCCCAGCGCCCGTCCGGCCAGGCGCGCGATCCACGCGAAGCGTACGCGGTCCTCCTGGAGGGCAGCCGGAACCGGGCCGGTGGGCATCGGTCTAGAGGTACTGATCGCCGGTCGCCGCACTGATCTCGTCGAGGACCTGCTTGATCTCCTCCGCCTTGTCGCTGGCGCAGACGAGCAGCGCGTCGGGGGTGTCGACGATGATCACGTCGTTCAGCCCCACCGTCACCACCAGCCGATCCCCGCCCTGCACCAGGACGCGGTGCGACCCACGGTCAAGGTGCCGGCCCGATGCCACCAGCTCCTGCCCCTGCGCGGAGGTGAGCGCCTCCAGCAGGGCGGACCACGAGCCGATGTCGCTCCAGCCGGCGTCGAGCGGCACCACCGCCATGCGGCCCTCGGCGGCGGCCGGCTCGGCGATGGCGTGGTCGATCTGGACCGACGGCAGCGCCTCGACCACGGTGCGGATGTCGGTCACGAAGCCGGGCAGGCCGGCCAGCTTCTCCACCCGCTCCATGGCCCGCGCCAGGTCGGGGGCGAAGCGCTCGGCCGCCTGGCGGAAGACATACGTGCGCCACACGAAGATGCCAGCGTTCCAGAGGTGGTCACCCTCGGTGAGGAACTTCTGCGCCGTTGCCGCATCGGGCTTCTCCGTGAAGCGCTCCACCCGCGCCGCCGGGCTGGCAGGATGCAGCCGCTCCCCCACCTTGATGTAGCCGTACCCGGTGGCGGGACCGTCCGGCACCACCCCCAGTGTGACGAGATAGCCACGCTCAGCCACGCGGACCGCCTCACCCAGGGCGGCGACGAATGCGGCGGGATCGGCCACGAAATGGTCGGCGGGGAGGATGAGCGCCACCTCGTCGGGGTCGCGTCCGGCCATCGCGGTGGCGAGCGCGGCCGCTACCGCAGTGTTGCGCGCCAGCGGCTCGCCCAGGACGTTGTCGGGCGGCAGCTGGGGGAGCTGCTCACGCGTGACACGCACGTGGGCCTGCGAGGTGATGACGTAAATGTCCTTCGGCTCGAGCAGCGGTCCGAGGCGGCTCACCGTCTGCTGCAGCAGGCTCGCGTCGCCGGCCAGGCTCAGGAGCTGCTTGGGCGTCTTGCGACGTGAGAGCGGCCACAGGCGCGTCCCCGCGCCGCCGGCCATGACGATGGCGTACATCTGCGTCCGAGCCTACCGCACGGCGGCTACTCCCCGGGTGGCTCGGTCTGCTCCTCCAGGCGCGCGCCCAGCTCCTGGGTACGGCGGTAGGCGGCCCACACCGCGTCGGAGAGCACCGTGCGAAGTCGCCCCTTCTCCAGCTCGTAGATTGCCGCCGCCGAGGTGCCGCCGGGCGAGGTCACGGCGTTGCGCAGCTGAGCGGGGTGCAGATCGGACTGCGCGGCATACTCCGCCGAACCGACGAGGGTGGCGACGACCAGGTCGTGGGCAAGCTCGCGCGGGAAGCCGGTGTGCACGCCGGCGTCGATGAGTGCCTCCATGACCGCGAACAGGTACGTCGGGCCGGTGCCGGAGAGGGCAGTGGCCATGGCCACGAACTCCTCGTCCTCGACCTCGTGCTCGGTGCCCAGTGCGCGCAGGACGCGCCGCGCCAGGTCGCGCTGGTGCGCGGTGCAGGCCTCGGCCGCCGCCCAGACGCTGATCCCGCGGCGGATCTGGGCAGGCGTGTTGGGCATCGAGCGCACCACAGCGGGGTGCGCAAGGCCGGTGGCCAGAGTGCGCAGCGTGGCACCCGCGACGATCGAGAGCACCACCTGGTCGGGTGCAAGCGACGGGGCGACCTCGCGCATCACGCGGCCGAGCATCTGCGGTTTCACGGCCAGCACCACGATCTCCGCGTCCGCCACCGCCTCCGCGTTGCGCGCAACCACGCTGATCCCGTGACGGCCGGCGAGAAGATCCCGGCGGTCGCGGCGTGGGTGGCTGGCGACCAGCTGCGCCGGCGTCACCACGCGGTCGGCGAGCAGCCCGGCGATCATCGCCTCGGCCATCACGCCGGCGCCCACGATCGCCACCCGCATCGTCCGCCTGGGGCTCATCCGACCTCCTTCTCCTGACCGATGATCTCGCGCGCCGCTGCCAGCTCGGCCTCGGATCCGCCGCCACGCTCGAGCAGATCGTGCGCGATGCTCCCGAGCCGGCGCGCCACGCCGACGTTCGCGAGCCCGAGCTCGGCGCGCGCCATGCCCAGCGCGGCGCGTCCCTCCTCGCGCTCCGCCCCGATGTCACGGCCCTCGTCGATCGCCTCGGCATAGTAGCGGCGCGCCGAGGCGGGGTCGCCGGCCGCGACCCGGATGTCACCGATGCGTCGCGCCGCGCGCACCGCGGCCAGCGACATGTCCACCTGCTCGAAATGCCACAGCGCCCGATGTGCCCACGCATCGGCCGGCCACCAGTCCCCGATGTCGAGCGCCCGCTCGGCGGCGGCGCTCGCCGCGGCCCCGGCCCGTCGGTGATCCGAGCGACCCTCGGCCTCCACGTACGGGGCCGCCAGCTCACCGCGCCGCAGCACCGCGGGAAGCGGCGGCAGTCCACGGCGCGCCGGGGGGGCCGGACGCGGGGCGAGGAGCACCCGGAGCCGGTCCAGCAGGCCGCGGCCGGCGTGCTGCTCCCCCCAGCGAACCGGGGTGCGGGTCAGACGGGGACCTCCCCGCGCACGCCGGCGAGGTCGCGCAGCTCGGCGGCGCGATCGGTCCGCTCCCACGGCAGGTCCAGATCGGGGCGGCCGAAGTGGCCGTAGGCGGCGGTCTGGCGGTAGATCGGTCGACGCAGGTCGAGGGTCTCGATGATCGCGCCGGGGCGCAGGTCGAAGCACTCGTCGATGAGCGCCCGCAGGCGCTCATCGGTCACCGATCCGGTGCCGAAGGCGTTGACGTTGATGGCGAGCGGATGCGCCACCCCGATGGCGTAGGCGAGCTGCAGCTCGAAGCGCCGCGCCAGGCCGGCGGCGACCACGTTCTTGGCCACGTAGCGCGCCATGTACGCGGCCGACCGGTCGACCTTGGTCGGGTCCTTGCCGCTGAAGCTTCCGCCTCCGTGGCGTCCCATGCCGCCGTAGGTGTCGACGATGATCTTGCGGCCGGAGAGGCCCGAGTCGCCCATCGGCCCGCCGATCACGAAGCGCCCGGTGGGATTGACGTAGTGGCGGGTGGCATCGGTCAGGAGCTCGCGCGGGATGGCCTTCTCAACCACCTCGGCACGGACGGCATCGGTCAGGTCGGCGAGGCTCACTTCCGGATCGTGCTGGGTCGAGACAAGGACGGTGTGCGCGGCGACGGGATGCCCTTCCGCGTCGTACTCGATGGTCACCTGGCTCTTGCCGTCGGGGCGCAGGAACGGCAGGGTGCCGTCCTTGCGGACCTTGGCCAGCTGCCTCGCCACGGCGTGGGCGTAGAAGATCGGCGCCGGCATGAGCGCCTTCGTCTCGTCGGACGCGTAGCCGAACATCATTCCCTGGTCGCCGGCGCCCAGCTCCTGCTGCGTGCCGCGGCTCTCGTAGGCGTCGTCGACGCCGAGCGCGATGTCCGGCGACTGCTCCTTGAGGGCGGTGATGGCGCCGCACGTCTCCCAGTCGAAGCCCAGCCGGCTGTCGTTGTAGCCGATCTCGCGGACCGTGCGCCGCACGACCTCCTGCACGTCGCAGTAGTGAGTGGTGGTCAGCTCACCGATGACGAACACCAACCCGGTGGTGGCCGCCACCTCGACCGCGCTGCGAGCGTTCGGGTCGTGGTGCAGGACGTCGTCGAGGATGGCGTCGGCGACCGCGTCGCAGAGCTTGTCGGGGTGCCCCTCGGTGACCGATTCCGAGGTGAACAGGAGCGCGGGTGCAGGCATGCGGCTGAGTGTACCGCCGCCGTGGGCGAGGCGCCCCACGCGCGACCGCTCCCGGGTTCCCGGGTCGCAGCCGCAAGAGGTCGTGGTTGCGAACTCGGCCACAGCGCAGGTGCAAGCACCGGTAGTGCTAACCGGCAAGGCGAGTGGTCGCGTGGGCGGGGACTGGATCCGTACCCGCAATCCGGCGGCCCACGTTCGTGCTCGGCGCGGTGCCGTGGGCGGCCACGCGGCGGATGAGCGAACGCTAACCAGCCGCTAATGGCCCACGGGTAAGACTTCCGGTGCTATGGCGGATCGGACGCGTCGTCGCACCAGCTCCCACCGCCGGCGCGGGCAAGGTCGTGCCGGGTTGCTGGCGCTGCGACTGGGCGCGAGGACACGTGAGCGACGGCACGCCATGGGCCTGACGCAGGCGGCACTGGGCGCGCGCATCGGGATCAGCCAGACTGCGGTGAGCAAGCTGGAGCGGGGCCGGGCCAGCAGCTTCTCCATGGAGACATGGGCCGCCACCGCCGCGGCCCTCGGCTTCGAGCTCGTCAGCTACTTCGACGGCGCGCCGTCGGGTGACGCGCCGGTCGACCTCGAGCACCTCAGGCGCCAGGCGCTGGTCGTCGCAGCGGCGGCGCGCGGGGGATGGCGAGCGCATCCCGAGCACGATATTCGGACGCCGCAGGGCCGTCAGCTGACGATCGACGTCCTGCTATCGCGTCCGAGCCACCGGGAGCTGTGCGTCGTCGAAGTCTGGAACTGGCTGGCGGATGTCGGGCACGCCTGGAGAAACCACGCCGCGAAGATCGAGGCGGTGCAAGGGTCGTCCCCGTCGCACCAGGTGAGCGGGCTGTTCGTGCTGCGGGGTACGCGCCGCAACCGCGCACTGGTCGGCGAGCTCACGACACTGTTCCGGACAAGGTTCGACGCGTCGTCCGTTCGCATGCTCGCCTCGCTGCAGGACCCCGGGGTACGGGCCGTGAGAGGCTCAGCCATGGCCTGGACCGATGCGAGCGCCACCCGGCTCTTGCCCGCTCGCCTCGGCCGGAGCTCGCCGGCGGCGTCAGGGCGACGCGGTAGGGCGCCGTAGCACGACGCGGTAGCACGGGGAGGGCTAGCAACCTCCAGACGCGGGAGCCGGCGGGACTACGGACGGTTTGAACGCTGGCCCGGGAGCGCGATCACGGCGTGGCTGCGCCCGCCGCAACCCGCGACCGGGCCGCCAGACGGTCCGCTAGCCCTCCTGGTGCTACGAGGGGCCGCAACAGCCAGGGGCCGGCCCGAAACCCGCGCTGCCGCTCTGCCGCTCTGCCGCTCTGCCGCGAGCCTAGCCGGGGGCGAGGCAGAACTCGTTGCCCTCCGGATCCGCCATGAGGTACCAGCAGTAGCGGCCGATGCAGTTCGGCTCCTCCTGGATCTTCCGCGCACCAAGGGCCAGCAGCCGCTCCAGCGCGGCCTCGCGGTCGGGCGCGTGGAGGTCCATGTGCATTCGGTTCTTGGCGACCTTCCCCTCCGGCACCTGCTGCAGGATGAGGTTTGGCCGCCCGTCGCCATCCGGCGGGCTGAGCACCACGAACTGGGTCACCGCGCTGCGCCCGGGGTACCCGAGCGCGGCGGCCCAGAAGTCGGCGAGCCGCTCGGCGTCTGCGCAGTCGAGGACATTGACGATCGAGCTGATGGCGGCCGGATCGGTGGTGGTATCGGTCATGTGAAGACCTACGGACCGATGCTACCGCGCGTTCAACCGACCTAGGTGCCGGACTCCCAGGACTCCGAGTAGGCCTGCTGGGCATCGGTCATGGCATCGATGCGGATGCCCATGCTCGCGAGCTTGACGCGCGCGACCTCGCGATCGATGTCGTCGGGGATGCCGTACACCGCCGGCGCGAGGCCCTCGATGTTGGCGCGCAGCCACTCCAGGCCCAGCGCCTGGTTGGCGAAGCTCATGTCCATCACCATCGCCGGGTGACCCTCGGCCGCCCCGAGGTTGACGAGGCGCCCGTCGGCCAGGACGTAGATGCGACGCCCGTCGGGCATCAGGTACTCCCGGGTGAAGGGCCGCACCTCGCGCGAGGATTCGGACTGCTCCTCGAGAGCGGGAAGCTCGAACTCGTCGTTGAAGTGGCCCGCGTTGGCCAGGATCGCGCCGTCGCGCATCACCGGGAAGTGGGGCGCGCCCCACACGTTGAGGTTGCCGGTGCCGCTGATGAAGACGTCGCCGACCTCCGCCGAGTCGGCGGCGTTCATGACCCGGTAGCCGTCCATCGCCGCCTCGAGGCCGCGGATCGAGTCGACCTCGCAGACGACCACGTTGGCGCCCATCCCGTGTGCCCGTGCGGCGATCCCGCGACCGACCCAGCCGTAGCCGCCGACCACCACCGTCTTGCCGGCGAAGAGGATGTTGGTGGCACGCAGGATGCCGTCGATGGCGCTCTGACCCGTGCCGTAGCGGTTGTCGAAGAGGTGCTTGGTGAGCGCCTCGTTGACCGCCACCACCGGGTAGCTCAGCTTGCCGGCCTTGGCCATGGCGCGCAGGCGGATGACGCCGGTGGTCGTCTCCTCGGTGCCGCCCACCACTTCGTCCAGCAGCTCGCGACGCTTGGTGTGCAGCTCGTTCACGAGATCCGCGCCGTCGTCCATGGTGATGTGCGGCCGGTGATCGAGCGCAGCGCCGATGTGGGCGTAGTACGAATCCCGGTCCTCGCCCTTGATGGCGAAGGTCGGGATGCCGTGGTGCGCGACGAGCGAGGCCGCCACGTCGTCCTGGGTGGAGAGCGGGTTCGACGAGCACAGCACGGCATCGGCGCCGCCGGCGGCCAGGGTGCGCATGAGGTTTGCCGTCTCGGCGGTGACGTGGAGGCAGGCGCTGATGCGCCAGCCGTCGAAGGGCCGCTCGCGCTCGAAGCGCTCGCGGATGGCGGCGAGCACCGGCATCTGCCGATCCGCCCATTCGATCCTCAGGCGTCCCGCATCGGCCAGTGCGATGTCGGCCACGTCATGGTTCATCTCGGTTCGCGTTGCCACGTCAGTCGGAGTGCCTCTCGTATCGGTCGCATCAGTCCCCAGCCGCCGGCATGGCGGCGGCCGAGGCGCTCTTCGAGCGCGCAGTGCTCACGGTAGCCGAGCCGGGCGTAGGCCGCGACCGCGGGGGCATTGTCGGCATGGACGTTGAGGGCCACGTCGGGCATGCGGTCCAGCAGCTCGGCGGTCACGGCGCTGGTGACCATCTTGGCGAAGTCGTGGCCGCGGTAGTCGGCGTGGGTCATGACGTTGCCGACCACCCCGATGCCCTCAGCCTCGTTGATGGCGTGCGTGCCGGCGGCGCTCACCAGGTGGCCGCGCACCCGCACCCCGTGGTAGATCCCGTCGGCCAGGACCGATGCGGTGAAGCCGGTGCGGAAGCCGAGCTGGTAGAGCCGGTTCAGCTCGTCGATGTCGGCCGGCACGAGACGATCCGTCGGCCCGGCGAACGGCTGGAATGCGTCGCGGTCGACCACCATGCGCAGCATGGCGATGGGCGGGTCGAGGTTGTAGACGCCGCTGATGGCGGCCTCGTGGGCGGCGGTGGCGACGAAGTACGCGTCGCGCGGCTTCAGCACGGTTTCGAGAATGGCGGCGCATCCCGCCGGATCGCCCATCAGGAAGAGCGGCTGCGGCACCAGGCCTTCGTGGTGCGAGGCGAGCGCGATCGGCTCCCCCTCATTCCCGTAGGCCATCGCCCACGCCACGCGGTGTCGGTGAGGGCCGTCGAGGTCGCCGAGGGCGTACGCCGCGTAGCGGCGATCGGTCTGCAGGAAGGCGGCGATCTCCGCCCGGTCGGTCACCGGTCGGACGCGGGAGTCGGTACGGGCGGCGACGGCCATCGGTCGGATCCGTGCCTCCGTCGCCGCTGCCTAGTACGTCAGCAGCGTGTGGATGTCGAACTCGCGCAGCTTCTCGCGCCCCTTGAGGGCGGTGAGCTCCACCGCGAACGACAGGCCGGCGATCTCGCCGCCCAGGCGGCGCACCAGCTCGATGGTGCCCATCACCGTCCCGCCGGTCGCCAGCAGGTCGTCCACGATGAGGACCCGCTGCCCCTTCTCGATGGCGTCCCGGTGGACCTCCAGAGTGGCGGTGCCGTACTCGAGGTCGTACTCCACCTCGATCGTCTCGGCGGGCAGCTTCCCGAGCTTGCGCACCGGGACGAAGCCGGCCTTCAGCTTGGTCGCCAGCGGCGCCGCGAAGATGAAGCCGCGGCTCTCCATGCCCACCACCAGGTCGACCTTCGTGTCATCGATCTGCGACGCCATCTGGTCGATCACCGCCGCGAAGGCCGCCGGCTCACGCAGCAGGGTCGTGATGTCGTAGAAGAGGATCCCCGGCTTCGGGAAGTCGGGCACCTCGCGGATCTTGGCGCGCAGGTCGTCGACGGAAAGGGTGGACGTCACGGTGGGGGCACGCTCCGAGCTTGCGTTGGGCAATGAATGCTCGGCGAGTCTAGACCGATGGAGTGGCCGGGGCAACGGTACCGCCGTCCGGCGCCGCGCTCCCTCGTCGCTGGAACGCCACCGGTTCCACCGGGGCCGAGGCGCAAGAGAGCGGCACCAGCGTGGTCGCGCTCAGGCCGATCCCTCCCCCGCCAATCGGCGCAGCACGGTCTGCAGCACCCCGCCGTTGCGGAAGTACTCCTGGTCAACGGCACCGTCCAGCCGCGCGATGGCCCGGAAGCTGCGCTCGCTGCCATCCTCTCCCCGCACCTCGACCAGCACCTCCTGGCGTGGCCGCAGATCCGCCAGGCCGCGGATCGTGAATGTCTCGCGGCCGGTGAGACCGAGTGAAGCGGCGTTCTCGCCCGGCAGGTACTGGAGCGGCACGATCCCCATCCCCACCAGGTTGGACCGATGAATCCGCTCGTACGACTCGGCGATGACCGCCCGCACGCCCTGCAGATACGGCCCCTTGGCCGCCCAGTCGCGCGAGGAGCCTGAGCCGTACTCCTTGCCGGCCAGCACCACCAGCGGCGTGCCCTCGCCGGCGTAGCGCATGGCCGCCTCGAAGATGCTCATCCGCTCCCCGGACGGCAGGTGCTCGGTCACGTTGCCCTCCGCGTCCGGGGTCAGCGCGTTGCGCAGCCGGATGTTGGCGAACGTGCCGCGCATCATCACCTCGTGGTGACCGCGCCGCGCGCCGTACGA
>JBDTQJ010000077.1:0-10079 GCA_039932235.1 Chloroflexota bacterium | reverse complement strand
GTCGGCGTGGCTGTCGCGATCGGCAGACCCGTCTCGGCGTCGACCATCGTGAAGTGCTGCCACTGGTATTCCCGGATGGTCAGGCCGGACTCGTGCACGGCCGCGGCGAGCTCGCGACCCAGATACTGGTAGTGCCACGGCTCGTAGGTGAAGCAGGTGCGGTCCGACCACAGGTCGTCGCCCGCCTGCCAGTCCGGGTCGAGGGGGTAGGCCATAACCCACCCGAACGTCCAGGCGTTCTGCTGCATCCAGGCGCCCGTCGGCGTGGTGGCCCAGTCACCGATGAGCGCGCTCGGACCGCCAAGTGCCTGGAAGTCGATCACGATCCCGAGCTGATGCCCCGAGTGCCCGGGCCGATGGGAGTAGGTGGCCGCAACGTCGTAGCCGTCCACCGCGGCCCAGCCATTGAACGACGCCAGCTGCTCCGCGTAGCTCCGATAGGGGCTGTTGACGGCGATCGGGGTGCCGTTGGCCTCCGCTGCGTCGGCCATGGCTCGGAGGTCATCGATCGCCACCGCACGGATCAGGCCCGGTCCGGCGATGCCGGCGTCGCCGACCGGTACCAGGTCGGGCGGGACGTAGTCTTCCTCCACGCGCAGCAGCCAGTCCACGAGCGTCATGCTCCAGTCGTCGTAGCCGCGCGGGACCGTCAGGATGTCCGCGATGCGACATTCCGGCAGCGGGCCGACCGCGGCCGTCCGCGCCGGCATCGCTGCGGCAAGCGCCAGCACGATGGCGCTCAGGGCGAACACGAGGCAACGCAGCGTGCGTCGCGGGCGGCATTCCGGTCGGAGGATCAACTGGCGTTCGTCATGGGGCAAGTGGCATGGGTGATCACCACCTACGATACCGTCATGCAGATGCGAACGATCCTTCAACGCGGTGCCGTGCTTGCCATCGCGGCCGTCCTGGCGGCGTGCGGCAGCGCCAGCCCGACGCCCATCCCGTCGGTGCCCGGCGCTTCCGACCTCGCCTCGCCGTCACCCACGGCCAGTCCTTCGCCGACCCCTGTCGTGCCCGTGGAGTTCCCACTCGCCGTCGTCACCGGCATCACCAACCTCAAGCCGGCCATCACGGTCGACGAACTGGTTGCGCTCGCGACTGCCGACGAGCTGACCCTGCCGTGCGGCGTGACGGTCGAAGCACCGTCGCTGGCCACGACGGCAGCGTGCACCCCGGCGGATGCGATCGCCACCGTTCTGCAGGCTGACCAGAGTCGCGTCGCCCTCCTCCCGCCCGCGCTGGTCGATCCCGCCACCAAGGTGCTGCGCATCGCAGGCGAGGGGCCGTACGGGCTGTTCGGACCTGACCTGTTCGGTGACCCGGAGGCGCGAGCGCTGCCCTATCCCGTCACCGGCTCCGCGATGCCCGGCGACCCCGCCTTCGATACCGATTGGGGCGCGTATGACGCATCGGAGGTCTGGACCCTGACCAATCTGGGCAGCCTGTGCGCCGATCGTGGGGCCGCCTATCAGACCGTGATCCTGGGCAAGGGATGGCCGTGGGCCTTCAATGGCGGGACCGCGGAGTACGCAGGACCGGCCGAGGTCGACCAGCCGGATCCTCCCCCCTTCCCGCCGGACGGCCCGCAGTATCCGGTCAACCCGGTCGAGACCGGCAACGAGGGCGTCACCTCGGCCATAGTGAAGCGCTCCGACGTGGCGATCGCCGATCACGAATGCCCCATCATGCGCAACGAGGTGTGGCAGCCGGCCACCGGGTCCTCGGTGTCCCTCTCCGTGCCCGAAGCGGTGATCCGCGAGTGGCAGGACACCCTGGGCCTCGATGCCCTCTATCTCGCGGCCAACCACCTCAGCGACCGCGGCGTGGCCGGCATCCAATCCACGCTCGACCTCCTGGACCAGGCCGGCCTGCCCCAGACGGGGCTCGGCATGGATCTCGACCAGGCGCTCGAACCTGTCTACGTCGAGGTCGCCGGGCTCACGGTCGGCATGGTCGCCTTCAACGACGTCGCGGGCGTGACCGCCGCCGCTCCCGGCACCCCGGGCGTTGCCTGGATCACCGAGGAGAACATCGACACCGCCGTTCAGCGTGCCAGGGACGGCGGCGCGGATCTCGTGATCTGTGCCCCGCAGTGGTGGGGCGGTGCGGAGTACCACGACGACCTGTGGCCACTCCAGGTCGAACAGCTCGGCTGGTTCGACGCAGCCGGCTGCGACCAGATCATCGGCTCGGGCACCCACGTCGCCGGCCCGTTGCTGGTGCGCCAGGACGGCGACGGGTGGAACGCCGTCCTCGTCAGCCCCGGCAACTACATGTTCGGGCAGAGCTGGTGGCAGGAGACGCAGGAGGGCGTCATCCTCGAGCTGGCGTTCCGTGGCACCGAGCTGGTCAACGTGCGGCTCCATCCGACGGTCCAGATCCTCCAGGCACGACCGGCCCTGCTGGACCCGGAGGGTGACGGGTCATACGTGCTCGAGCGAATCTGGAAGTACGCGACCATCGACCCGGCCGGCTGAGGCGAGGCGGGGGAGCCGCAGAGGCTCAGCCGTCGTCGTCGCGCAGCGCCGCCAGCAGCTCGCGGAGCCAGATCGACGGCGCGTCGCGCCACTCGGCCACCTCGCGCGCGGGCATCAGGGAGAGCATCCGCACCCAGCCGAGTGCCTTGTGCGCGCCGCCCAGGCGCATCGCAGCGCCCGCGATGCGCTCCAGCTCGTCCCGCGCGCCAAGGTCCGACCACGGCTCGAGGTAGGCGGCATGCAGGCGCCGCGCCTCCGGCGTGTCGCCGATCAGGTCGAAGCGGTTCTCGAGCGCGACGTCCACGATGAGCAGCGAGGCGAACGGATGCCCGATCGACGCATCGCCCCAGTCGAAGACCCGACCACCGCCCGCGACATAGACGTTCGCGTCGTGAAGGTCGCCGTGATCCACCGATGACGGGATCGGTCCCGACTCCAGCGCCGCGACCGCCGCGTCGAGGTCGGGGAGCCGGTCGCGCAGCTCGGCCCGCTCGGCGTCGGTGAGCGCCTCCTCCCCGCCGGCAAGGGAAGTGGGGTCGTCGAGGAGTCGTTCGAGGGCCGGCAGCATGGCGGCGCGTCGCAGGTCCGGGACGCCCAGCGCGACCATCCGCTCGACGCCGGCATCCGCGGCATGCCGCTGCAGGGCCGCGAAGCGCGGCAACGCGGCCTCGAGGGTGGCGAGCACCGCCTCCTTGTCCTCGAGGTCGCGGGCCCGCTGGCCGCCATCCACCGTGATCGACCAGCCGCGCGCATCGTCACGCGCCACCAGCTCGGGGACCAGGGCGGCGTCGATCGTCGCGAGATGGGCGAGCAGCGCCGGCTCGAAGCGCTGCGACGCGGCGCCCGCCTTGGCGTAGCGCACGCCCGCATCGGTCTGCAGGCGCCACACCACGGACCACGGACGCAGGTGCACCTCGTCGAAGCCACCATGGCGCTCCTCGTCGGCGTCGGCCAGCGCGGCGTCGATCCATCCCTCGAAGCCCGCGCGCCAGCGCGCATCGGTCCAGACGGTCAGGCCTTCCATGGCGCGGATCGTAGCGGTGTCGCGTAGACTTCCGCCTCGTGATTCCCCCGGAGCGCACCCGCAACTTCAGCATCGTCGCGCACATCGACCACGGCAAGTCGACGCTCGCCGATCGCCTGATCGAGGCGACGCACACCATCGATCCGCGTCAGATGACGAGCCAGGTGCTCGACAGCATGGACCTGGAGCGCGAGAAGGGGATCACCATCAAGGCGCGGGCCGTGCGCCTGCACTACGAGGCCAACGACGGGCTGACGTATGCCCTGAACCTCATCGACACGCCGGGTCACGTGGACTTCACCTACGAGGTGAGCCGATCCCTGCAGGCCTGCGAGGGGGCGATCCTGGTCGTGGACGCGAGCCAGGGGATCGAGGCCCAGACGCTCGCCAACGTCCACCTGGCGCTGGCCCAGAACCTGGTCATCGTGCCGGTCATCAACAAGATCGACCTGCCCGGTGCCGACCCCGAGATGGTGATGGAGGAGCTGGAGGACGCGCTCGCCATCCCTCGCGAGGAGGTGCTGCTGGCATCGGCCAAGGAGGGGACCGGCGTGCCGGAGATCCTGGAGGCCATCGTGGCGCGCGTGCCGCCGCCGCCCGGCGACCCCGCGGCCCCGCTGGCGGCGCTCGTCTTCGACAGCCACTACGACCCGTACAAGGGGGTCATCGCCTATGTCCGCGTTGCCAACGGCACGCTCCACGACCACGAGCGCATCCAGTTCATGGCCACCGGCGCGGAGAGCGACATCAACGAGCTCGGCTACTTCCGCCCCGGGCCGGTGGCCACACGCAGGCTGACCGCCGGCGAGGTGGGCTACGTGGCGACCGGCCTGAAGAGCATCCGCGAGGTGCTGGTCGGCGACACCCTGACCTCCGCCGGCCGTCCCGCCGCCCAGCCGCTGCCCGGCTACAAGGAGCCCCTGCCGCTCGTCTTCGCCGGCATCTACCCCGTGCGTGGTGACGACTACCCGCTGCTGCGCGACGCGCTCGACCGGCTCCACCTCAACGATGCGGGCTTCGCCTATGAGCCGGAGTCGAGCGCCGCGCTGGGCTTCGGATTCCGCTGCGGCTTCCTGGGCCTGCTGCACATGGAGATCGTCCAGCAGCGCCTGGAGCGCGAGTTCGACCTCGACCTGATCGCCAGCGCGCCGAGCGTCGAGTACCGCGTCAAGCTCGAGCACGGGACCGATGAGCTCATCGTCGACAACCCCGCCGAGATGCCCAACGCCGGCGAGATCGACACGATCAGCGAGCCGTGGGTGAGCGCCCAGATCGTCAGCCCCACTGACTACATCGGGGCGATCATGGAGCTCGCCACCACCCGGCGCGGGACGTTCGTCCACATGGAGTACCTGGACGAGAAGCGAGTCAACCTGCATTTCGAGATCCCGCTCGGCGAGCTGATCATCGACTTCTACGACCTGCTCAAGAGCCGGACATCGGGCTACGCCAGCCTCGACTACGCGTACCTCGGCTACCGGCCCGGCGAGCTCGTGAAGCTGGACGTGCTGGTCGCCGGCGAGCCGGTGGACGCCCTCTCGCTGATCGTCCATCGGTCCAATGCGTACCGCTCCGGCAAGGCGCTGGTGGACAAGCTCAAGGAGCTGATCCCGCGCCAGATGTTCGAAGTCCCGATCCAGGCGGCCATCGGCTCGCATATCATCGCCCGCGAGACCATTCGAGCCATGCGCAAGAACGTGCTCGCCAAGTGCTACGGCGGCGACATCACGCGCAAGCGCAAGCTGCTCGAGAAGCAGAAGGAAGGGAAGGCCCGCATGAAGCGGATCGGATCGGTCGAGATCCCGCAGGAGGCCTTCCTCGCCGTGCTGCGCATGAACGAGGACGCGACATGAGCTTCTTCGAATCGCTGCGCCTGGCGATCGCCCTGGGGCTGACCCTGTTCCTGGTCCTGCTGCGCTTCGATTCGGACCGCATCGTGCGTTCCGACTACTTCCGCTACCGCTCCAACTGGCTCGGCCCGGCCAGCTACTACGGGCTGGTCGTCATCTTCGCCATCGGGATCGCCTTCATCCTGCCCGACGGCCGACGGCAGCTGTTCCTCACCGGCGGCGACCCGGATCGGGCGCTGCCGATCATGCTGCTCTTCCTCGGGGTGGCGCTCGTGAATGCCGCCGCCCTCGCCTACCTGCGCTACGGCGGAATCCTGCCGCTGCCGTCCGCCCTGCTGCCGGACCGCATCGTCGGCGCGCTGATGAACGCTGTGGCGGAGGAGATCCAGTTCCGCTCGATCGTGTTCGGGATGCTCATCTTCGCCGGCCTGCCGACCGGCTGGGCGCTCATCCTCCAGGCGCTGGTCTACGGCCTCGCCCACCGGCGCCTCTGGCAGGAACGGGACTGGTACTTCCTCGCCGGCTCCGTGCTGCTCGGCTACGCGGCCGGATTGGCGACGCTGCACGTGGGTTCGGTCATCCCGGCCATCGTCGGCCACTTCGCGGTGAGCATGGCCTTCTTTGCGTTCGCCGGAGGACGGCTCCGCCAGCGCCCGATCTAGCGACCACGTTGACTCGCGGCATGCCGTCCCATCACCTCTACGTCCACGTCCCGTTCTGCCGCCTGGTCTGCGCGTACTGCGACTTCGTGACCGTCGGGGGGCGCCGTGATGACATCCCGCGCTACGTTGACGCCCTCCTCGCCGAGCTGGCGCTGCGGCCGGCGCCCGGCGAGCTGCGGACCATCTACTTCGGCGGCGGCACGCCGTCCCTGCTGCCCGCTGCCGCGGTCCGGCGCCTCATCGGCGCCGCCATGGACCGATGGAGCGGCGCCACCGCCGTCGAGGAAATCACCCTGGAGGCGAATCCGAGCGGGCGCGAGCGGCCCGACTGGGCGGGGCTGCGCGCCGCCGGGGTGACCCGCATCAGCCTGGGCGTGCAGTCGCTTCGCGACGCGCAGCTGGTGGCGCTGGCTCGCGGTCACTCGGCCGAAGAGGCGCAGCGCGCCTACGCCGACGCGCGAGCGGCCGGCTTCGACAACGTGAGCATCGACCTGATCTACGGCATCCCGGGCCAGTCGCTCGAGGACTGGGCCGATGGGCTGCACCGGGCCCTGGCGCTCGACCCGCGGCCCGACCACCTCAGCCTCTACGCCCTGCAGCTGGCGCTGGCCCCGGACGAGTGGGCGGCCCCGCCACGGGCCGGCGCGCTGCGCTGGCGCGAGCGTCTCGAGCGGCGTCAGGACGACGGCCTGGCAGCGGCGCAGTACCGCCTCGCCGAGCAGCTGCTCGAGGACGCCGGCTACGAGCACTACGAGCTGAGCTCGTGGGGGCGTCCCGGTCGCTCATCCCATCACAACGCCGCGTACTGGGGGCGCCGCGCCTACACCGGCCTCGGCGCCGGCGCGCACTCGTACGACGGGGCGGCGCAGCGATCATGGAACAAACGGGACCTCGACGCCTACCTGCGTGGGGCGGAGGCCGGGAAGCGCCCGCTCGGCGGCGAGGAGACGCTCGACACGGCCGCGCGCGCCTTCGAGGCCGTGGCGCTCGGGCTGCGGCGGGTGAGCGGGATGTCGCGCGCCGCGCATGTCGCGGAGTTCGGCGAGGACGCCGCGCGGCTCATGGCCTCGGGAGTCGCCGAGGGCGTCGAGCGCGGCCTGGTCGAGGTCAGCGGCGACGTGCTGCGGCTGTCGGCGAACGGGCGGCTGCTGGCCAACGAGGCGCTGGTGGCCTTCGCGCCGGCCGCTCCCGGGTCGCGTTGACATCGGTCCGACGGCGGCGGTACGATCGTCCAGCACAGCGTTGGCACTCTCCCCTCTAGAGTGCTAACCGGGAGGAAGCATGGTCGAGCGCAGCGAACACGTGGAGCTGACGGAGCGTCAGCGGAGCGTCCTGCGGGCCGTCGTCGAGGACTACGTGCTGACGGCGGTGCCGGTGGGATCCAAGGCACTGGTGGCCCGGTACGGGATGCCGGTGAGCTCCGCCACGGTCCGCGGCGCCATGGCCGAGCTGGAGGCGATGGGGCTCCTCCAGCACCCGCACACGAGCGCCGGCCGCGTTCCCTCCGACCTGGGCTATCGGGTCTACGTCGAATCGCTCATGCGCGAGGCGTCGCTCGACCAGGCCGACCAGCTCATGATTCGCCACCAGTTCTCACAGGTGCAGCTGACGACGGACGAGTGGCTGCGCCTGGCCGCGTCGATCCTGGCCGCCACCACCCGCTCCGCGTCGGTGGTGACACCGGCCCGCGCGCGCCGCGCCAAGTTCGGGCACCTGCAGCTCGTCCAGCTGGCCGACGGCTCGCGGCTGGCCGTCCTCGTGCTCGGCGACGGCAAGGTGGCGCAGCGCCGCCTGGATCGCGCCGCGATCGACCGCCTGGGAGCTGACACACCCGGCCAGGCGGAGCTCGACACGGTCGCCATGCTGCTCAACGCGGAGCTGGCCGGCCTCAGCGCGCCACTGGCGCGGCGCCGGCTCGCCAAGCTGCCGCCGCTCGCGGTCCACGTCGGGGAAGTGGTCGCCGGCCTCCTCGAGGAGTCGGACGGCGTGGCGCTGGAGGAGGTCTTCACCGACGGGATCATGAACGTGCTGGAGCAGCCCGAGTTCGCACGCGGCGGGAAGCTGCGCTCGATCCTCGAGGTCATCCAGCGCAGCGATTTCCTGGAGCAGCTCTTTCCGCTGCTCACCAGGCGCGGCGGGGTCCACGTGATCATCGGCCGCGAGAACTCGAATGACGCGATGCACGAGGTGAGCCTCGTCTTCGCCCCGTACGGCGCTCCAGGTGGCTCGCTGGGCATGCTCGGCGTGCTCGGTCCGACCCGGATGCCCTATCCGCGCGCGATTCCCACCGTGCGCTATCTCTCGACGCTCATGAACGAGCTCGTCACCAGCCATCCCAGCGAGACCCATGACTGACCGACCGACCAACGGCGAGCCCCGCCGCAGACCACGCACCCGCGCCGAAGAGCGCGCGGACGCCGTCCCGACGCCGACGCGCATCGAGCTCGTCGACCGCATCGAGGCGCTGACGCGCGACCTCGAGGCGGCAACCACGCGCGCCGACGAGGCGACGTACAACTGGCAGCGCTCGGCGGCGGACTTCGCCAACTTCAAGCGCCGCACCGACGATGAGCGCAGCGTCATCGGCCAGATGGGCACGGCGCTCCTGATCAGCAAGATGCTCGGCGTCCTCGATGACTTCGACCGCGCCCTGGCCAACGTGCCGCCCGACGCCCACGACGGCTGGGTGGAGGGGGTGCGGCTCGTCGAGCGCAAGCTGCGCACCGTCCTCGAGGCGGAAGGCGTGACGCCCATTGACGCGCTCGGTGAGCCCTTCGACCCGAATCTCCACGAGGCGGTGGTCCATGAGCCCACCACTGAGCATCCCGACAACACGGTGATCGCCGAGCTGCAGCGCGGCTACCGGCTCAACGATCGCGTCCTGCGACCGGCCATGGTCAAGGTCGCCAACAACCCGAACCAGATGACGAGGCCCGCCGGGGCGTCGCAAGGAGAATAGTCAGCACATGAGCAAGATCATCGGTATCGACCTCGGCACCACCAACTCGGTGGTCGCTGCCATGGAGGGCGGCGAGCCGCAGGTCATCAGCAACGCGGAGGGCGGCCGCATCACCCCGTCCGTCGTCGCGATCGCCAAGAGCGGCGAGCGGCTGGTCGGCCAGGTGGCCAAGCGCCAGGCGATCACCAACCCGGAGAACACCGTCTTCTCCATCAAGCGCTTCATGGGTCGCCGCTGGGACGATCCGGAGGTGCAGCGCAGCAAGGACCTGGTGCCGTACGACGTCGCCAAGGACCCCAAGTCGGACGGCATCATCGTCAAGCTGGCCAACGGCAAGGAGTACACCCCGCCCGAGATCAGCGCCATGATCCTGCAGAAGCTCAAGGCGGATGCGGAGGCGTTCCTGGGCGAGAAGGTGACCGAGGCGGTCATCACCGTCCCGGCGTACTTCGACGACACCCAGCGCCAGGCGACCAAGGACGCCGGGCGCATCGCCGGACTCGACGTCAAGCGCATCGTCAACGAGCCGACCGCATCGGCCCTCGCCTATGGCCTCGACAAGACCAAGGACGAGAAGATCGCGGTCTACGACCTCGGCGGTGGCACCTTCGACATCTCCATCCTCGAGCTCAGCGAGGGCGTCTTCGAGGTCCGCTCCACCAACGGCGACACGCACCTCGGCGGCGACGACTTCGACCAGCGCATCATCGAGTGGCTGATGTCCGAGTTCAAGGCGGACCAGGGCATCGACCTCGGCAAGGATCGGATCGTCCTGCAGCGTCTCAAGGAGGCGGCCGAGAAGGCCAAGATCGAGCTGTCGAGCACCACCTCGACGGAGATCAACCTGCCGTTCATCAGCGCCGATGCATCGGGCACCCCGAAGCACCTGGTGATGAGCCTGACCCGCGCCAAGCTCGACGACCTGGTCGCGGACCTCGTCCGCAAGACCGAGGACCCGGTGCGCAAGGCGCTCGCCGACGCGAACCTGAAGCCCGGTGACATCGACGAGGTCATCCTCGTGGGTGGCATGACCCGCATGCCATCGGTCATCGAGGCGGTCAAGAAGATGTTCGGCGGCAAGGAGCCGCACAAGGGCGTCAACCC
>JBDTQJ010000076.1:0-10161 GCA_039932235.1 Chloroflexota bacterium | reverse complement strand
TGCGCAGGTCCTTGACCATGGTGTACGGCTGCAGGACGTAGCTGCGGATCTGGTTGCCCCAGCCGGCCTCGACGTGCTTGCCGCGCAGACGCAGCAGCTCTGCCTCGCGCTCCTCCTCCTGGCGCTCGACCAGCTTGGCGCGCAGCACCGCCATCGCCTTCTCGCGGTTCTGGTGCTGGCTGCGCTCGTTCTGCACCGCCACCACGATCTTGGTCGGGAGGTGGGTGATGCGGACGGCCGAGTCGGTCTTGTTGACGTGCTGCCCGCCGGCGCCGCTGGACCGATACGTGTCGACCCGCAGCTCCTTCTCGTCGATCTCGATCTCCGCGTCCTCGGGGACCTCCGGCATCACCTCGACCAGCGCGAAGCTCGTGTGGCGCCGGTTCTGGGAGTCGAAGGGGCTGATGCGCACCAGCCGATGCACCCCCCGCTCGGACTTCATGCGCCCGTATGCCCAGCGGCCGCTGATCTGGAAGGTGACCGACTTGAGGCCCGCCTCCTCGCCCTCGGTCGCCTCCAGGATCTCGGTCTTGTAGCGGCTGCGCTCCGCCCAGCGCAGGTACATGCGCAGCAGCATCTCCGCCCAGTCCTGGGACTCGGTGCCGCCGGCACCGGCATGCACGGCCACGATCGCCGCGCGCTCGTCGAACGGCTCGGAGAGGAGGAGCTGGCCCTCCATCTTCGTCCAGTCGGCCTGGAGGGTGGCGAGGTCGCGTTCGAGATCGGCCGCCATCGAGGCGCCGGCGTCCGGCTCCGCGGCTGCCATCTCCGCCACCTCGGCGAGGGCGTTGGCGCGGGCTTCGAGGTCACTCCAGGTCGCGATCTCCCCGCGCAGCTCCTCGGCACGACGCATCAGCGTCTGCGCTGCGGCGGGATCGTCCCAGAGATCCGGTGCCGAGCTCTGGCGGGTCAGCTCCTCGAGCTCGCGCTCCTTCGCAACGAGGTCAAAGTCTCACCGCCGTGTCGGCCACCAGGCGCGCCAGCCGGAGCGCCTCGTCCTTAACTGCGTCCAACGGTGATCAGTGGCAGTTCGAGCTCGTTCAGGCGCACGCCCTTGGCGCGCAGCTTGGCGGGGTTGACGCACGGGCAGTACGACTGGCGCGGGCAGGAGCCGCAGTTGCCGTCGCAGTTGAGCGTCGCGGCGTATGAGCAGCGCATGCAGTCGCGCTCGCACTGGATGAGGTCTTCATACGGGGCTTCGGGGTCTCGGAATCGGGTGACGAGTGGAAGCGAGGTGGCCGTCGAGTCGGGGATCTGCGCCGGAGTCCGGCTTGGCACCGTCAGCTGCTTCACTCAACCCTCCAAGTCCGTATGTGGAGCGGCGGCTCACCGCGGCCGCGCTCGAGGATCGGTCCATGCTAGCGTGCTCGAGCGATCTCGCCAACCCCCAATTTCCTACAAACTTGTACTGCGTTCATCCACCGGGATGAACCGATGGAGACCGATGTCGGATCCCTTCTGGCTGATCCTCGGACTGATCGCCATTGCGACCATCGTGCTGTGGCCGATCCGCATGTGGATCGCCTCGCGCTATGACCGTGGCGGGTCGGATGACACCGAAACGCCGCTCGCCCCGCCGGAGCGCCGCCACCGCGGCTGAAGGGGTCAGGCGCCGTGGCAGCGCTTGAACTTCTTGCCTGAGCCGCACCAGCACGGGTCATTGCGGCCGACCTTGGGACCGGCCTTGGCCGGCGCGCTGCCGTTGCCGGTGCCCGCCGCGCTGGCGGTCGCCGCGACCTCCTCGCCGGAACCGGGAAGTGCCGCACGGCCCTCGGTCACGTTGCGCGCGAGGCGCGACTGCGGAGCCGGCTCGCGCTGGACCGTCACCCGGAAGATGGTGTGCGTCACGTCGTGGCGGATGGTCGACTTGAGCTCGTCGAACATGCGGTACGCCTCGACCTTGAACTCGTTGAGCGGGTCGCGCTGGCTGTAGGCGCGCAGCCCGATCCCCCGCCGCATGTCGTCGACCGCGGTGAGGTGCTCGACCCACAGGGTGTCGATGACTCGCAGCAGGACCAGGCGCTCGAGGACGGTCGCTCCCTCGCTGCCGAGCTCCTCGCGCTTGCGGTCGTAGGCATCCCCGACCGAGTCGGCGAGGAGCGCGCCGATGCGCTCCGGATCGTTGATCTCCTCGAGGATCTCGGCGGCGGTGCTGTCGAGGGTGGGTGCCAGCGCCTGCAGCTGCTGGAGGAGCCCCTCGCGATTCCATTCCGAGGCGTACTCGTCCGCGGTGTGGGTCGTGACCAGGGTCGCGACCTCCTCGGCCAGCATCTCCTTGATGGTCACCGACAGGTCGTCGCTGCGCAGGATCCGCTCTCGCTCGTGGTAGATCGTCTCGCGCTGCCGGTTGATGACGTCGTCGTACTCGACGACGTGCTTGCGGGTGTCGAAGTTGTATCCCTCGACGCGCGTCTGGGCGCCCTCGATGGTGCGGCTCACCATTCCCGACTCGAGCGCCGTGTCGTCGTCGAAGCCGAGGCGCTGCATGATCGACTTCACGCGGTCGCTGGCGAAGCGGCGCATCAGGTCGTCCTCCAGCGAGAGGTAGAACCGGCTGCTGCCCGGGTCGCCCTGGCGTCCTGCGCGGCCGCGCAGCTGGTTGTCGATGCGGCGCGCCTCGTGACGCTCGGTCCCGACGATGTGCAGTCCGCCGGCGGCGAGGACCTTCTCACGGTCCTCGCTGGTCACCCGCTCCGCCTCCGCCTCGGCGGCCGCGACCTGCTCCGGCGTGGCCTCCAGGACGGTCGTTCCCTGGCGGTGGAGGATGTCGCCAGCCAGCATCTCCGGGTTGCCGCCCAGCAGGATGTCCGTGCCACGGCCGGCCATGTTGGTCGCGATCGTCACGGCGCCGGATCGGCCCGCCTGGGCGATGATCTCCGCCTCGCGCTCGTGGAACTTGGCGTTGAGAACGTTGTGCTTGATGCCGCGTCGCTTGAGCAGCTCGCCGAGCATCTCGCTGACCTCGACGCTGACGGTGCCGACCAGGACCGGCCGCCCGCGCTCGTGCTCCTCGGCGATCTCCTCGACCACCGCGTTCCACTTGCCCTTCTCGCTGGCGTACACGAGATCCGCGAAGTCGTCGCGCACCATCGGTCGATTGGTCGGGACGACCAGCACCTCGAGGTCGTAGATCTTGGCCAGCTCCTCCGCCTCCGTCTCGGCCGTACCGGTCATGCCGGCCAGCTTGTCGTACATCCGGAAGTAGTTCTGGAAGGTGACGGTGGCGAGGGTGCGCTGCTCGTTCTGGATCTTGACCGCCTCCTGGGCCTCGACCGCCTGGTGCAGGCCCTCGCTCCAGCGCCGGCCCGGCATGAGGCGACCGGTGAACTCGTCGACGATGATCACCTCGCCGTCCTTGACGACGTAGTCGCGGTCGCGCTTGTAGAGCGCGTGCGCCTTGAGGGCCTGCTCCAGGTGGCGAGCCAGGCTGAAGTCGTCGTCGAACATGTTCGCGACGCCGAGCCACTGCTCCATCTTGTCCGTGCCGGCCTCGGTGATCGCCACCTGCTTGAGCTTCTCGTCGATGATGAAGTCCTCCTCGGCCTTGAGCCGAGGGACGAGGCGGGCGAACTGCTGGTACTTCTCGGCCGACTCCTCGGCCTGCCCGGAGATGATGAGCGGGGTGCGCGCCTCGTCGATGAGGATGTTGTCGACCTCGTCGACGATGGCGTAGAAGTGGCCGCGCTGCGCGCGCTGCTCGAGGTCCACGACCAGGTTGTCGCGCAGGTAGTCGAAGCCGAACTCGTTGTTGGTGCCGTAGGTCACGTCGGCCGCATACGCCTCGCGGCGCGGGACCGGGCGCAGGTCGCGCAGCTTCTCGTCGGTCGCGGGATAGTCGGGATCGAAGAGGTAGGCGGCGTCGTGCTGGATGCTGCCGGCGCTCATCCCCAGCCGATGGAAGACCTGGCCGATCCATTGCGCGTCGCGCTTGGCGAGGTAGTCGTTGACGGTCACCACGTGGACGCCGCGGCCGACGAGGGCATTGAGGTAGGCGGCCAGCGGGGCGACGAAGGTCTTGCCCTCGCCGGTCTTCATCTCGGCGATCGAGCCGCGGTGGAGGACGATGCCGCCCAGCAGCTGCACGTCGTAGTGACGCTTGCCGAGCGCGCGGCGCATCGCCTCGCGGACCGCCGCGAAGGCCTCGGGGATGTACCCATCCAGCGCCTCGTCGATCTGCCGCCGCTCGCGCTTGCGCTGCGCCTTGCGCGCCTCGGCCAGCAGCGCGGGATTGCTGGCGGTGAGCTCCGAGTCCTCCTCGGGTGCGTCGCGCAGCTCGATCGGGATGAGCAGGTCGCCCACCTCGTCGCGCAGGCGGGCCTTGAGCTCGTCGGTCTTGCCGGCGAGCTGCGCATCGGTCAGCGCGTTCATCTCTTGTTCGAGCGCGTTGATGCGCTCGACGAACGGCTCGAGCTTGCGGACCTCGCGGTCGTTGGAGTCCACGATCCGCGACAGGAACTTCATCATGGGGACGCCGAGTATAGCCCGATGCCCCGCGGGTCCCCCACGCCGCTACCTAGCCGGCGGCGATGCGAAAGGGCTCGTCGTCATCCTCCGCGTCCTCCGACCAGAAGGTCATCTCCTCGACCATCTCGACCTCGGAGGAGAAGAGGGCGCCCACGCTCTCGCCGCGGTGGATGCGGCGGATCGCCTCGCCGAACAGCGGCGCGACCGAGAGGACGGTGATCCGCGAATCGTCGACGCCGGGCGGCAGCGGGATCGTGTCGGTGACGACCACCTCCGTGATCGCGCTGCCATTGATGCGGTCCAGCGCCGACCCCGAGAAGACGCCGTGGGTGGCCATCGAGTAGATCGCGGTCGCGCCCTCCGCCTCGAGCGCCCCGACCGCCTCCATCAGTGACCCGGCCGTGTCGACCTCGTCGTCGATGATGACCGCCACCTTGCCGCGCACGTCGCCGATGATGTTCATCAGCTCGGTCTTGTCCTGGTTGCCGACGCGGCGCTTCTCGACGATCGCCAGCGGCGCGGAGAGCAGCTCGGCGAAGTTGCGCGCCTTCTTGGCGAATCCGAGCTCGCTGACCACGACGATGTCCTGGAGCTCCTTGGACTTGATGTAGCCCGCCAGCAGGTTGACCGCGGTGAGCTCATCGACCGGGATGCTGAAGAAGCCCTGGATCTGGCCCTGGTGGAGATCCATGGTGAGGACCCGGTCCGCCCCCGCGACGGTCAGCATGTCGGCCACCAGGCGCGCCGTGATGGGCACCCGGGGCTGGTCCTTCTTGTCGCTGCGGCCGTAGCTGTAATACGGGATCACGGCGGTGATGCGCCCGGCACTGGCACGCTTGAACGCGTCGATCATGATCAGCAGCTCCATGATCGACTGGTTCACCGGCCGGCTGGTGGGCTGGACGAGGAACACGTCCTGCTCGCGGACGTTCTCCATGACCCGCACGAAGATGTTCTCGTTCGCGAACTGGAAGACTTCCACGGCACCCTGCTCGGTGTGCAGGTAGGCGCAGATCCGCTTCGCCAGCGCGGGGTTCGCGTTGCCGGCGTAGATGCTGAACTCGTCGGCGTACACCCGGTCTCCTCGGCTCCTGGCCATCGGCCCCGCCAGTCTACTCTGCCGCCACGACGGCAAGGTGCTCGAGCGCCGCGCGAATCAGGTTCGGCTCGGCCAGGGCGGTCCGCCAGTCGACCTCCTCGAGTCGTGCGCCTGCCGCCGCGACTGCCTCCGGGCCACCGGCGAGCTGCGGTCCGAGCAGGGTACCGATCCACCAGCGGCGCGCGGCGAGCGGATTCGCCCAGCCCGATCCCTCGTCCAGCTTCATGATCCGCGCCGCGAGATCGTCCACCGCGGGCGCGTCGCCGTCCGCGAGCGCGATGAGGAGGCGCAGGGTCAGGCTGGGCTGCACGTCGCCGGGGTCGGATGCGTGGCGATGCCGCTCCGTCTCGTGGACCATCCGATCCGCATCGCGGCGATTGCCGCGCAGCAGCTCGACCTGCCCCAAGGTGCCGGCGGTCCAGGTGATGAGGTTCTGCTCGCCGAGCTCGCGACAGTTGGCGAGCGCCTCGCGGAGATCCGTCGCCGCATCGTCGAGACGACCGTCGAGGCGCGCCACGTTGCCGCGGTCGCCGAGCGCGCTTGCCAGCTCCCACCTCGCCCCGAGCTCGCGGAAGATGCGGACCGACTCGTCGAGCGCCGCGCCGGCCTCCCCGATGCGACCGATCCGGGCGAGCCCGTTGCCGACAGTCTCCTGGCCCACGCCCACCAGGAACGGATCGCCCAGCTCACGGCCGATCCGCAGGGCTCGCTCGGCGATGTCGAGTGTCTCCTGGGCGGTCCCGGTGGGGCTGATCACCGATGCCAGCGCAACGAGGGCGCGCGCCTCGCCGGCCGCGTCGCCGGCCGTGTTGCCCCGCACGATCTCCAGGGAGCGCTCGAATGCCGCGCGAGCACCCGCCAGGTCGCCGACCCAGTACGGCACCCAGCCCGACATGAGGTGCGCCCGCGCGCGCGACTTCGGATCGCCGAGCGCGTCGGCCGCCGCCACCGCCTCGGCGAAGATGGCGCGCGCGGCATCCGGGTCGCCGTCCACGTTGAGGCGGATGTCGGCCAGGAAGCGCGCCGCGTGGGCGGTGACCCACAGCGAGTCGGGGGCGAGCTCTCGTGCCCGCGCCAGCGAGCGCCGTGCCGATTCGAACTCGGCCAGCCAGTAGCGCCCCTCCCCGATCTTCGACAGGATCCGCGCCTCGCGCTCGCCCCAGTCGTCCGGCTGGCCGGCGAGGGTCAGGGCCCGGTCGTAGAGCTCGATGGCGGCGCGCGACTCGGTGCGCCGCCGGAACCTGTCGCCGGCCTCGGTCAGGGCGTCGATGGCGCGATCGGCGAGCGCGCGATCCGCCGGGTCGAGATCGAGGGCGTTGCGCGCCGCCGACGCCAGGTGGTGCGCCACCGACGCGGGGTAGCCGTCCGGGTCGCGAGCGGCGAGGCCCTCGGCGAGCTGCAGGTGCAGCGCCTGGCGCTGGCGCTTGGGGAGCGACTCGTAGGCGACGTGGCGCAGCAGGTCGTGTCGGAAGCGCCACACCCGGCGGCGCGGGTCCCGGACCAGCACCTCCGCCTCCTCGAGCACACCGAGCACGTCCTCGTCGACCTCGGCGATGAGCGCAAGCTCTTCGGGATCGAAGGTGGAGCGGGTCAGCACCGATGCGCGGCGGGCCAATTCGCGAGCCGCCGGCGGCAGGTGGTCGAGGCGCGAGGCGATCACCGCCTGGACCGTCGCCGGCAGCTGATGCGCGTCGAAGCGGTGGTCGGTGGTCAGGCCGCGCTCCATGAGCAGGCCGGTCGTCTCGATCAGGAAGAACGGGTTGCCACCCGAATGGGCGGCGAGGTCGCGGGCATCCGCCTCGTCCAGGCCGCCGGCGTTGCGGGCGAGCTCGATCGACTCCTCGGTCGTGAGGGCCGAGAGGCGCAGGGTGATCGACGGCACGCCGGCACCCGAGCTGCCGTGCTCCCATGCCGCCAGCGAGCGGCCGGCGAGGACGACCAGCAGCGGCAGCTCGTCGCGCATCAGGGCGTCGATCAGCTCCAGCACCTCGGGCCGCGCGAGATGCGCATCGTCGACGATCATGAGGAGCGGACCGCGCTGTGCGAGCCCTTCCAGGAGGCGCCGCAGGCCGTTGCGGATATCCGCCGCGCGGGCGCGTCCCTGCTGCTCGTCGCCCTCGTCGGAGGTCGCCTCGTCGGCTTTCAGGCCCAGCCCCAGGACCAGGCCCACGCGCGCCGCGACCTGCTCGCGCTCGGTGATCTCGCAGCAGCCGTCGACCAGCTCCTCCAGGCGCCGGTGCACCTCGTCGCGTGGCGTATCCGCACTGACGTCCAGCTGACGCCGCATCATCTCGGCGATGGGCGCGTACGTCACGTCCTCGGCGAATTCCGTGGCTCGCCCGGCGAGGATGGAGGTGTCGTCGGGCAGCGCGGCCACCAGCTCCTCCAGCAGCCGCGATTTGCCGATCCCCGCCTCGCCCATGACCGCCACCAGCCGCGGACGGCGCTGGCGGGCGACCAGGCCGGCCACCTCGACCAGCTTCTCGAGCTCTTCACGGCGCCCGACGAGGGGGATCGTCCGGCGGCGTGAGCGCGCGGTCAGCGAGATGACCGGCCATGCCAGCACCGGCTCGTCGAACCCACGCGCCTCGGCGGTGCGCTCCTCCCCGAACGTGACGTTGGCCACGGTCAGCTCGCGGGTGGTGGCCGAGACGAGGACCTCGCCGGGCAACGCGGCGGTCTGCAGCCGCGCGGCGAGGTTGACGGGGGCACCGGTGACGATGAGCTGGTCGGTCGGCCCGCCGCCGACCGCCACGAATCCCGAGCTGACGCCGACGCGCACCGCCATCGGCTCCGGCAGGTGCAGGTCGAGGTGGAGCCGCGCCACCCGGTCCCGGATGAGCACGCCTGCCCGCACGGCGCGGAGCGCGTCGTCCTCGCGCGCCGACTGCGCGCCCCAGATGGCCATCACCGCGTCGCCCACGAACTTCTCCGCCCGGCCGCGCATCGACTGCAGCTCATCGTTGGCCGCGTTGTAGAAGGCGGCCAGCACCTCCCGGACCCGTTCGGGGTCGAGACGGGTGGAGAGGCTGGTCGAGTCCGCGATGTCGGCGAAGAGGACGGTCACCATGCGGCGATCGGCGGTCGTGGGCGCCGCCACCGGCGTGCCGCACTGCGGGCAGAAGCGGGCGCCGGGCGGCAGCTGGGCCGCGCAGCGCGGACAGACGCCCTCGATCGTCATCGGTGTGGTCGGCCGCCTCAGCCGGCGGGCTCGGGCTCCGGCTCGCCTTCCAGCAGCTCCGGCTCGCGGTCGTCGACGAACACGGTGATGCTCACGATGCGGTCGCCGGCCTGCGGCTTCATGACCGTCACCCCGCGGCTCGCGCGCCGGTATCGGTTGACCGATGAAACCTCGGTCCGCAGGATCGTGCCCTCCTCGGTGATGAGCATCATCTCCTCGTCCTCGCGACCCACCAGGCGCACCGCCGCCACGTTGCCGGTGTCCTTGTTGAGCGAGTTGGCGATGACGCCACCGGTGGCCCGATGCTTGACGGGGAAGTCCTCAACCTCGGTCCGCTTCCCGTAGCCCTGCTCGGTGACCACCAGCAGCTCATTCTCCACGTCGCGGATGACCTCCATCCCGATGACCTCGTCGTCCTTCTTGAGGCGAATGCCGGTCACGCCACGGGTGTCGCGGCCCATGGGCCGGACCTCCGTCTCGTGGAAGCGCGCCGCCTGCCCCTTCCGAGTGGCGATGATGATGTCGCTGTGGCCGTCGGAGAGCCCGACCCACTGCAGCTCGTCGCCGTCGACGAGGTGGATGGCGATCAGGCCGTTTGCGCGGATGCGCCCGTAGTCGGCCAGCGAGGTCTTCTTGATCATCCCCCGCCGGGTGGCCATCACCAGGTAGTTGTCCGGCTCGAACTGCGGCAGGGCGATGACCGAGCTGACGTACTCGCCCGATTCGACCTGCACGCCGGGGAGGTTGATGATCGGGATCCCCTTGGCCTGCCTGCTCGCCTCCGGCAGCGCGTAGACCCGGGTGATGAAGACCCGACCGCGGTTCGTGAAGAAGAGGATCGAGTCGTGGGTGTTCGCCACCAGCAGGTGACGCACCGCGTCCTCCTCGCGGGTGATCATGGCCAGCTTGCCGCGGCCGCCGCGGCGCTGGCTGCGGAAGGTGCTGATCGCCTGGCGCTTCACGTAGCCGCGCTGGCTGAGGGTGACCACCACGTCCTCGCGGGCGACGAGGTCCTCCTCGGTGAGCTCGCGGTTGGCGTCCGCCTGGATGCGCGTCTTGCGGTCGTCGCCGTACTTCTTGACGAGGTCGGCGAGCTCGCCCTGGATCACCTGCATCACCTTGCGCGGGTTGGCGAGCAGATCCTCCAGCTCGGCGATGAGCTGGATGACGGCTCGATACTCGTCCTCGATCTTCTTGCGCTCCAGCGCGGCCAGGCGGCGGAGCTGCATCTCCAGGATGGCGTTGGCCTGCGCCTCGGAGAGCCCGAAGCGCTTCATGAGCGCGGTGCGCGCCGCGTCGGTGTCGGCCGAGGCGCGGATCGTGGCGATCACCTCGTCGAGGTTGTCGAGCGCGATCTTCAGGCCCTCGAGGATGTGCGCCCGCTCCTGCGCCCGCCGCAGGTCGAACTCGGTGCGGC
>JBDTQJ010000075.1:0-10192 GCA_039932235.1 Chloroflexota bacterium | reverse complement strand
GACGAGCCGACCACCGCGCTCGACGTGACCATCCAGGCCCAGATCCTGGACCTCATGCGCGCCCTCCAGCAGGAGACCGGAACGGCCATCATCCTGATCACGCACGACCTGGGCGTGGTCGCCGAGATGGCCGACCGGGTCGCGGTGATGTATGCCGGCGAGATCGTCGAGCAGGCGGACGTGGAGACGCTCTTCGCGGATCCGAAGCACCCCTACACGCGGGGCCTCATCGGGTCGGTGCCGACACTCGGCCAGGTGCGCGATGAGCTGGCCACGATCCCGGGCAGCGTGCCCAACCTGGTCGACCTGCCGCCCGGCTGTCGATTCGCGCCGCGCTGCACGGAGCGAGTTGAGAAGGGCATCACCCTGGCCGAACAGCACCACCCCGCCCTCCTCCCGCTCAGCGAGGGCTCGGCGCACCTCGTGCGCTGCTGGCAGTACCACACCCTCGAACAGGCCGAGGCCGAGCACGCCACGCGTGACGCGGCCGCCCACGCAGCCGGAGCCCGACGCCGATGACCGTCTCCAACGCGGATCAGCCGCTCGTCGAGGTCGAGCACCTCTCCGAGTTCTTCCCCATTCACGGCGGCGTGCTGCAGCGCCGCGTCGGCGAGGTCAAGGCCGTGGACGACGTGAGCTTCAGCATCAACCGCGGCGAGACGCTGGGGCTGGTCGGCGAGTCCGGCTGCGGCAAGACGACGGTGGGTCGCGTCCTGCTGCGCCTCATCGAGCCGACGGACGGCACCATCCGCTTCGACGGCACGGACATCACGAAGCTCTCCGAGCACGACCTCAAGCCATTCCGGCGCCGGATGCAGGTCATCTTCCAGGACCCCTACGCGTCGCTCGATCCGCGCACGCCCATCGGCTCGAGCATCGAGGAGGGGCTCCGGATCCACGAGATCGGCACGCCGAAGGAGCGTCGCGAGCGGGTGGCTCGCATGATGGAGCTGGTCGGCCTGCAGCCGTACCACGCGCGCCGCTACCCGCACGAGTTCAGCGGCGGCCAGCGCCAACGCATCGGTATCGCGCGCGCCCTTGTCCTCGAGCCCGAGCTGCTGGTCTGCGACGAGCCGGTCAGCGCGCTCGACGTGAGCATCCAGGCGCAGGTCCTCAACCTGCTGCGCCAGCTGCAGCGCGACCTGGGCCTGACGTACCTGTTCGTGGCCCACAACATGGGCGTGGTCGAGCACATCAGCGACCGGGTCGCGGTCATGTACCTGGGCACCATGGCCGAGCTGGCCTCCTCGAGCGACATCTACGCCAGCCCGCTGCATCCGTACACCATCGCGCTGCTCTCGGCGGTCCCGATCGCGGCGCCAGCGCAGCGTGCCAGGCAGCGCCGCATCATCCTGCTCGGCGACGTGCCATCGCCGGTCAACCCGCCGTCGGGCTGCCGCTTCCACACCCGCTGCTGGCTGCGGCAGCAGCTCGGCAACCCGGAGCGCTGCGCCACGGAGCGCCCGGCGCTGCGCGAGCTGACGGTCGGCCACCAGGTGAGCTGCCATTTCGCCGAGGAGCTCGCGGATCCGGAGAAGCGAGAGCAGCGCATCACCAGCGCCGCCGCCTCGAGCTCTGGGCGGGCGGTGAGCCACGAGGAGGAGATCGGTCCGGGCGGCCCCCCGCCCGAGGACCACGGCGGCCCGTTCGATCCCTTCGCCGATCCGCCGGTCGAGGGCACGCTCGGCCGCCTCTAGGCGCCCGACCGACCGAACGGACCGATGGAGCTGCGCATCGCACTCGCGCAGGTCGCGCCGCGGCTGGGGGACGTGGACGCCAACCTGGAGATCGCCACCGTTCGCCTGGCGGAGGCCGCGCGCGAGGGCGCGGGGCTGACCGTCTTCCCGGAGCTCGCGCTCACCGGGTATCTGCTCAGCGACCTGGTGCCCGAGGTGGCAATGCCGGCAGAGGATGAGCGCCTCGCGGCGCTCAGTCGCGGCGCGCCGGGCATGCTGGTCGCCATCGGCTTCGTCGAGGAGACCGACGAGCATCGGTTCTGCAACAGCGTGGCCCTGCTGCGCGACGGCGAGGTCATCGGTCTGCACCGCAAGGTCTACCTGCCGACCTATGGACTCTTCGACGAGGGGCGCTTCACGCGCCCGGGTGATCGCATCCGGACGCACGGGGCGGGCGAGCCGTGGGGACGCATCGGGCTGAGCGTGTGCGAGGACTTCTGGCATGCCTCGCTGCCCATGCTGCAGGCGCTCGACGGCGCCCAGCTGCTCGTCAACGTGGCGGCCGGCCCGTCCCGCGCGCCGGGCAGCGAGGCCGGGATGGCGGCGATCGAGGGCTGGCACAAGATGCAGGACACCTACGCCCTGCTCGGCACGGTGGCGGTCGCGTTCTGCAACCGGGTCGGCAACGAGGAGGGGCTGACCTTCTGGGGCGGCTCGCGGCTGGTGGCGCCCAACGGGGCGACGATCGTCCAGGCCCCGCTGTGGGAGGAGGCCCTGGTGGTGGGCTCGCTCGACACCGACGACCTGCGCATGCAGCGTTTCGCCGTGCCGCTGCTGGCCGACGAGCGCCTCGAGCTGGTGCGCCGCGAGCTGGACCGCATCATCGCCGAGCGCGCGGACCTGCCGCCGCCGGCGGAGTTGGCGTGAACGACGAGGCGGTCCTGCCGCGCATCGACGCCGAGGGGACGATCGACGTCATCGTGCGCTTCATCCGCGCCCAGCTGGAGCAGACCGGCTTCGAGCGCCTGGTGCTGGGGCTGTCGGGCGGTGTCGACTCGGCGACGGTGGCCTTCCTCTGCGCCCGCGCCGTGGCGCCCGACCGCCTGCTGGCGGTGCGGATGCCGTACCGCACCTCGTCCGCCTCCTCCGAGACCGATGCGCTGCGCGTGGTCGAGGCGCTCGGCTGTCGCACCGAGCGGGTCGACATCACCCCCATGGTGGACCCGATGCTGGAACGCATCGGTCCGGTCGACGATGCATCCCTGAACGTGCGGCGCGGCAACGTCATGGCCCGGCAGCGGATGATCGTCCTGTACGACCGCTCGGCGTCGTTCGACGCCCTGGTCGCCGGCACGAGCAACAAGACCGAGGCGCTGCTCGGCTACGGGACGCTGTGGGGCGACATGGCGGCCGCCTTCGGCCCGATCGGCGACCTCTACAAGTCCCAGCTGCGGGACATTGCGGCTGCGCTCGGGGTGCCGGCCGAGATCATCGCCAAGCCGCCGTCGGCCGACCTGTGGCCGGGCCAGACCGACGAGGGCGAGCTTGGCCGGTCCTACGCGGACCTTGACCGCGCGCTGTTCGCGCTCGTCGACCGCCGCTGGAGCATCGAGCGCTGCATCGCGGCCGGGCTGCCGGCGGAGCTGGTGGAGTGGGTCGCGCAGCGCGTGGCGGCGATGGAGTACAAGCGCCAGGTGCCGCCGGTGGCCAAGGTGTCGCTGCGCACCCCGGGGATCGACCACCTCTACCCGCGTCGCCGGCCGGGGTCGCGCCGCAAACGCTAAGCCGCCGCTAACGGGCCGCTAACCCCCTTCGGCGTAGGGTGCACCCCTGACGCCGCCGAGCTCGCCCGGACCTGGCGTCGTCACGAGGAGGTCGAGTTCGACCATGAACAAGGTGATGCTCGTCGGGCGCCTGACGCGCGATCCCGAGGTGCGCAGCCTGCCGTCCGGCAAGCCGGTGGCCAATTTCACCATCGCAACCAACGAGTACCGCGGTGGCGGGAACGGGGAGCGGACGGAGTACCACAACGCGGTGGCGTGGGATCGCCTCGCCGAGGTGTGTGGTCAGTTCCTCTCCAAGGGGCAGCTCGTCGACATTGAGGGCCGCCTCCAGACCCGCCAGTGGGATGACGAAGCCGGCGTGCGCCACTGGAAGACCGAGGTCGTCGTCGGATCGCTGGAGATGCTCTCCGGGCGCGGCAAGAAGGAGTACGCCAAGGAGGTCCAGTCGGCGATCGGCGAAGGGGAAGCCCTCCCCGGCCCGGCGGCGTCGAACGGGCATGCGGACACGCCGACCGAGGCCCTCATCGCCATGTGACACAGCGGCCCGGTGCCGTCCCCTCCGGCACCGGGCCGCCGGTTCGTGTCGTCCAGCGGAGTCCCGCCGGGACTACTTCTTCTTGCCGCCGCCCTTTGGCTTCTTGCCGCCGCCCTTGGATCCGGGTCCCTTGTCGCCCACGAGGAGGTCCTCCGTACGTGCGACGACTGTACCCAGATTGGCCGGTGCCTGGCAATGGCGCGGCCACGGGCTCGGCTAGACTCGCGGCATGGGAAGGCGCCTCGCATGGACGACAATGCTCACGCTGCTGCTGCTGCCGGCGTGCGCCGCAGGGAATCCGTCGCCGACCGGCGGACCGCCGCCCACACCGCCACCGCCGCACCCCTGCCAGGCGCGCGCGGGGTCGGTCACCGACGTCGCCAGCGAGCCGGACTGGCGGCAGTACGCCGACTACACGCCATGGACGACGCCGGACGGCTGCCTGCTGCGCATTGACGTCATCGCCGACCGCCCCGGGCCCTCGCACTGCGACATGCAGGCCGCGCGGGTGATCATCACCGGCAGGCCGGTGGGTGCGCCGTACTCGACCGAGGCGGACACCGCCCAGTACGTGCGCGACCCGCAGGATGTCTTCGGGGATCCGCAGACGGCAGCGGCGTTCGAGCCTGACGCAGATCTCCCGCCGGATGCCGTCGACACCGGGTACCGCCAGGCGTCCAGCTCACTGTGGGTGGTGCGAGCAGATCCATCCTCGATCTACGTGGTCGACGGCGACACGACAGAGCGCTGGCCGTTGGACCCAGAGCCAGCCGGCTGCGTGTAGCGGGGCAAGGGGGACGACGCCGCCCCATCGGTATACTGGCCGCCCGCAGCCGCACCAGAGGCCGAACCGCGCCGCCATGGCCACCCAATACCCGTACAACGGGCGCCTCAGCCGTTGGGAGGAGGTCGCCGACGGACTCGCCATCGTGGGCGTCAGCGCCAATGACGAGCCGTTCGCCTTCGAGCCGGGCCAGTACGCCACGCTCGGCCTGATGGGCGAGACGAAGCTGGTGCAGCGCCCGATGTCGATCAGCTCGCCGGCCGACGATACGGACGAGTATGAGTTCTTCATCCGCCGGGTGCCAGGTGGCGGATTCACGCCGCTGCTGTGGGAGATCGGGGTCGGCGACCCGATCAATATCAAAGGCCCCAAGGGCAAGTTCCTGCTCCAGGACGACGGCCGGCGCTGCCTCTTCGTGGCCACCGGCACGGGACTCGCGCCCTTCATGAGCATGATCGACACCCTCCGCGCGCGCGGTCAGCAACGCCAGATCTGGCTGCTCCACGGTGTGAGCTACGAGCACGACCTGGCGTGGCGCGAGGAGCTCAGCGATCTCGCCGCCACCGCGGCCGGCGGTGGCTTCCCGCTGCACTACGCGGCGACCATCTCGCGACCCGGCGAGGCGGCCACCTGGCAGGGCCTCACCGGGCGCGCCGAGGCGGTGCTGGATGCCCACCTCGACGAGCACCAGCTCACGGCCGACAACACGACCATCTACCTGTGCGGCAACCCGGAGATGGTGAGCGCGGTGGAGGAGATCGCCGCGCGCCGCGGCTTCGATCCGCAGCACGTCCGCAAGGAGCTGTACTGGCCGAAGGGCCGGGCGCACTAGGCGCATGGCGGGTCCGGACACCTTCTACATCACCACGGCCATCTTCTACCCGAGCCCCGCGCCGCCGCTGCATTCGCTGTACGAGGCCTTCGGGGCCGATGTGCTGGCGCGCTATCACCGCCTGCTCGGCGACGACACGCGGCTCCTGACCGGGATGGACGAGCACTCGGCCCAGGTCGAGCGCATGGCGAACGACAGCGGGGTGGAGCCGAAGCCGATGATCGACGGCTGGGCGGCGACCTGGCAGGCCACCTTCGCTCGCTTCGGGGTCACCTTCGACCGCTTCATTCGCACCACCGACGACGACCATGTGCGCGCCTCGCTCGAGATGGTGCGCCGCGCCATGGCCAGTGGCGACATCTACAAGGGCACGTATGCCGGCTGGTACTGCATCGGCGACAACGAGTTCAAGACAGATGCGCAGATCGTCGACGGGCGCTGCCCGGATCACCCCAGCCTGGAGCTGCAGTGGATCGAGGAGGAGAACTACTTCTTCCGCCTCTCGGCCTACCAGCAGCGGCTGGAGGCGCTGTACCGCGATAACCCGTCGTTCTGCGAGCCGGAGCACTATCGCAACGAGGTGCTCGCCTGGCTGCGCGAGGGGCTGCGCGACTTCAGCATCAGCCGCGCCGGGGGGACGTGGGGCATCCCGTTCCCGGACGACCCGGAGCACCGCATCTACGTCTGGTTCGATGCGCTCACCAACTACCTGACCGGTGCCGGCTTCCCTGACGACTCCGTCGCATTCGACCGATGGTGGCCTGCCGATGTGCACGTCATCGGCATGAACATCACCCGCTTCCACTGTCTCTACTGGCCGGCGATGCTGATGAGCGCCGGGATCGAGCTGCCGCACCGCGTCTTCGCCCACGGCTTCATGACCCTGCGAGGCGAGAAGATGAGCAAGACGCGCGGCAACGTGATCGACCCCGACGACGCGGCGCGCCTCTTCGGCATCGACGGCACCCGCTACCTCGCCCTGCGCGAGATCCCGTTCGACCGCGGCGGCGACATGACCGAGGAGGGGCTGGTCCGCCGCTATAACAGCGACCTGGCGCACGACTTCGGCAACCTCGTCAACCGCGCGGTGAGCATGAGCGCCCGCTACCTCGACGGGCAGCTGCCGGACCTTGGCACGCCGACCTCAGCCGACGAGGCGCTGCGTGGCACGGCCGAGGCAATGGTCGCCCGCTACCGCGACGCGATGGAGCGCCTCGCCTTCGACGAGGCGCTGGCGGCGATCATGGAGCTCACCCGCGCCGCGAACGGCTACGCCGAGTCACAGGCGCCGTGGACGCTCAACAAGGCCGGTGAGACGGAGCGCGTCGGCCAGGTGCTCGCCGCCATGGCCGAGGCGTGCCGGATCCTGGCTCACCTGATGGCGCCGTTCACGCCATCGGCCGCCCGGCAGATCCACGAGCAGCTGGGCGTCGCCGTGTCCTATGACGAGCGCGGAGCGGGCGGACCCGGACTCGCGGCCCAGCTCGCCTGGGGCGGCGCGGAGTCGGGGCCGCGGCGTACCGGGACCGCGACGCCGGTCTTCCCGCGCGTCGAGCTGCCGGACGAGGTCGCGGCGAGCTGAGCCGCTCCCGCGCGCCGGCGCGCCTCCCCGGCCTCATCGACTCGCACTGCCACCTCCAGGACGAGGCCTTCGCCGTCGACCTGCCCGCCGTCCTCGAGCGCGCACGAGAAGCGGGAATCGTGCGGATCGTGGTGCCCGGGTGGGACGCGCCCTCGTCGGCGGCGGCGATCGAGCTCGCCGCCCGCCATCCGGACCTGCTCGTTGCGGCCGTCGGCATTCATCCCAACTGGGCGGCGGCAGCCAGCGAGGACGACGTGCGCAGGGTCGAGGACCTGGCCTCCGACCCGGCCGTCGTGGCGGTGGGGGAGATCGGCCTCGACAACCACCACGCCTACACCACGGCTCCGCGCCAGGCGGAGGTCTTCGGGCGCATGCTCGCCCTCGCGACGACGGTCGCCAAGCCGGTCCTCGTCCACGACCGGGAGGCGCACCCCCAGATCACCGATGCCCTGGTGGGCTGGGCTGGTCCCGGCGACCGCTCCGTCAAGGGGATCCTGCACTGCTTCAGCGGCGAGGCGAACATGGCGGCCGCGCTGGTCGGTGCGGGCTTCCTGATCAGCTTCGCCCTTCCCGTGGCCTTCTCCTCAGCGATCGGGCCTCGGGCCGTGGCGGCCGCGATTCCTGAGGAGTCGTTCGTCGTGGAAACGGACGCGCCCTACCTCGGCTTCGCGCGCGGGCAGCGCAACGAGCCGACCACCACCCTCCGCGTGGCGGCCGAGCTGGCCAGGCTGCGCAACGTGAGCCCGGAGCAGGTCGTGGCCGCGGCGGCACGCAACCTCGAGCGAGCGCTCGGTCACTGATCGAGCGACGGGTTCACGACTTGGCACGCCGGTTGCATGACCGGAGATGAGCCGCCCTTGCGCGGCATTCACGCAGTGGAGGAAGGCCCCAAGTGGGACAGGTCAACGTAAACACGCCCGGCGGCGACGGCTCGTCGGATGGGTCCGGCTACGGGTTCATCGTGGGCATCCTGGTCGCCATCGTGGTGATCGCGCTGCTCGTCTATTTCTTCGTCCTCAACCCCGGTGGCGGCGGGAACACCACGAACAACGACGTGGTCCCCAATCCCAGCGCCATGCTGCAGTACCTGGGTCTCATGTAGCCCCGAGCGCAGCTCCCGTACGCAAGCCCCGGCCATCGGCCGGGGCTTCGTCGTGCTGGCTTGACACGCCGAGAAGGCGGGACGTACCATCGGTTGGCACTCTCATCGGTTGAGTGCCAACGGCCGCCAGGTCGCATCGGCCAGGCCGTACCAGCACTCCCGCTGGGTGCAGATCATCGCATCCACGGCCATACGTCTCGTTCAAGGAGGCACGCACCAACCCATGACCCAGACGGTCAGCGCCACCGCGACGCAGCTCAAGCCCCTCGGGGATCGCCTCGTCGTCAAGCCCACTCCCCGCGAGGAGATGACAAAGAGCGGCCTCGTCCTGCCGGACACGGCCAAGGAGCGCCCCCAGGAGGGCACCGTCCTGGCTGCCGGTCCCGGCCGCATCCTCGACGACGGCTCCCGGGAGGCGATGGACGTCGCCGTCGGGCAGAAGATCCTGTTCCAGAAGTACGCCGGCACCGAGTTCAAGCTGGAGGAGGACGAGCTCCTCATCCTCTCGCAGAAGGACGTCCTGGCGGTCATCGAGTAGCCGATCCGGCTCACTCGACCCAATTCGACACATCGCTCGCCGGCAGGCATCGGTCCACCGGCGCACCTAGGAGGAATCAGACCACCGTGGCGAAGCAGCTCCTGTTCAACGAGGAAGCGCGGCGCGCGCTCAAGCGCGGCGTGGACAAGATGGCCGAGGCCGTCAAGGTCACGCTCGGCCCGCGCGGCCGGTATGCCGTGCTCGACAAGAAGTTCGGATCGCCGACCATCACCAACGACGGCGTGACCATTGCCCGCGACATCGAGATCGAGGATCCGTTCGAGAACATGGGCGCGCAGCTCCTGGAGGAGGTCGCGGCCAAGACGAACGACATCGCCGGTGACGGCACCACGACCAGCATCGTGCTCGCCCAGGCGATCATCACCGAGGGCCTCAAGAACGTCACCGCCGGCGCCAGCCCGATGGGCATCAAGCGCGGCATCGAGAAGGGCGTCGAGGCCATCGTCGCCGAGATCAAGAACCTCTCGAAGCCGGTGGAGACCAAGGAGGACATCGCCCACATCGCCGCCATCAGCGCCCGCGACACGGAGATCGGCAACCTGATCGCCGAGGTCATGGAGCGCGTCGGCAAGGACGGCGTCGTGACCGTCGAGGAGAGCCAGGGGCTCAAGCTCGACAAGGAGTACGTGGAGGGCATGCAGCTCGACCGCGGCTACCTGAGCGCGTACTTCGTCACCTCGGCGGACGCCGGAAAGATGGAGGCCTCCCTCGACCAGCCGTTCGTGCTGGTGACCGACAAGAAGATCAGCGCCGTGGCGGACATCCTGCCGACCCTCGAGAAGGTCGTCAGCACCGGCCGCCCGCTCCTGATCATCGCCGAGGACGTCGACGGGGAGGCCCTGCCGACCCTGGTCGTCAACAAGATGCGCGGCACCATCAACGTGCTGGCCGTCAAGGCGCCGGGCTTCGGTGATCGCCGCAAGGCGATGCTCGAGGACATCGCGACCCTGACCGGCGCGCGGGTCATCTCCGAGGAGGTCGGCCGCAAGCTCGACAGCGTGCAGCTCGAGGACCTCGGCGAGGCGCGCCGCGTGACCGCCAACAAGGACACCACCACCATCGTCGAGGGCAAGGGCTCCGACGAGGCGATCAAGGCCCGCATCGGCCAGATCAAGCTCCAGATCGACGACACCACCAGCGACTTCGACCGCGAGAAGCTCCAGGAGCGCCTCGCCAAGCTGTCCGGTGGGGTTGCCGTCCTCAAGGTCGGCGCGGCCACCGAGGTCGAGCTCAAGGAGAAGAAGCATCGCATCGAGGACGCACTGTCCGCGGCGCGTGCCGGTGTCGAGGAGGGCATGGTCGCCGGTGGCGGCTCGGTCCTCATCCACTCGATCCCGG
>JBDTQJ010000074.1:0-10320 GCA_039932235.1 Chloroflexota bacterium | reverse complement strand
GCCCGCAAGGCCGATACCGCCGGCGAGCCGCCGCCCGCCGACGGAGCCACGAACGAGCAGGGCATCTGGCAGCGCTTCCGCTCGGGACGCAAGACCACTCGCTGACCGCTCGGCGGCCAGATAACCGGAACGGGCCGGCCCACGTGGGCCGGCCCGTTCTTCGTGTTCAGCGGCTCGGTCAGAGTCCCTCGCGCTCGTCGACCTCCTGGGCAACGGCGTCGATCATCTCGTCGCCCGCCTCGCCGACGTCGCTGGCGACCTCGGCGGCGGCATCGGTCCCGTTGTCATACGTGTCAGCGGCGACGTCGATGTCGCCGAGCGCCGCGTCGATGTCCGCGTCGGTGGCGGGCCAGCCGGTTGCCGCGGTGCCGGAGGGGCCGTCGGCGGGCACGACGTCCGTCCCCTCGACGCCATCGCGCTGGAAGAGCGGCACCCAGTCGCCGGCCGACTCGGCCACCGCCTGCGCCTTCTCCGTGACCACGCCGGCAACATCCTGGGCGCGCTCGACGAGCTCCTCGCGAAGCTCGCTGCCTCGCTTCGGGGTCGTCAGCAGTGCGACGACGACGCCGCCCGCCGCGCCGAGCAGCAGGCCAAGGAAGAAGGCGCCCCAGTGACGCTCCTCGCGCTGCTTGAGCCCGAGCCGCTCGGCCGCCGACTCGGCGAGCTCGCGCCCGGCCGGGATGGCGGCGCCCGCCGCACCGAGCGCGACCGCACGACGCTTCCACAGGTCACGCACCCGTGGCTGTAGATCCTTGCGCCACGCTCGGTTGCCCCATCTGCCGGCGTCGCGGCTGGCGCGCTGCATGTTCTTGATTGCCTCGTGACGGACGGGCGCGCTGTCCCGCCACGTGTCGCTGGCGCGATCCATCGCCGACTCGGTGGCGTCGCCAACGGCGGCCGCGAGCTCGCGGCTCCGCTGAGCGACGGTGTCGGTGATGTCCGCCTCGAGGACCTTGTCGATGAATGTCTTGACGCTTCCCGAGATATCGTCGGCCGTGGTGGCCGGCCGGCTGCCGATGCGCATGGAACCTCCTCTTGCCTCGACTCCTGGCGGTGCACGAAGTATGCCACTGCCCGGAGGCGGACCGATCGAGGCGGCCACGCTCCGCGACCGTCGGTGGAGGGCGAGTCCGGCTGCCAACCGGTCGCCAGCGCCTGTGCCCGTGGCGTGCCGCGGAGCGCGGCCTGTCGCAGCATGGCAGGCGACCCGCTATGTCCCGGTTACCCGTCGCTTAGCGGGCCCGATCCGCCCCCCTCCTATACTCCGTGGATGCCATCAAGCACCCAACCGGGCTTCCAGGGCATCGGACAGGCCACCGCGCGCGGGATCGCCATGGGTGCCTCGCGACGTGGGCGGCTCGGGCGCACGCTGCTCGTCCACGGACCGCGAGCGGCGGATGGGGGCGCGTTCATCGAGGACCTGTTGGCGATGCTGCTGTGCGCGGACGCTGACCTCGAACGACGGCCATGCAATGCGTGTCGCGGCTGTGCCGACGGCCGTGGCCGAACGCACCCGGACCTGGTGATCGGCTCGCCGGCCGTGTGGCGCGAGTCACGGTCGGGCGGTGAGAGCATCGTCGCGGCGGCGCGCCGCTGGCTGATGGAGGCCTCCGGCGCCCCGATCGTCGCGGGGCAGCGGGTCATCCTGATCGAGGACGTTGACGGGGCGAACGAGCAGATCCAGAACGCCCTCCTCAAGGCCCTGGAGGAGCCGAACCCGCGCCAGCTGTTCGTGCTCACCGCCGAGGAGCCCGGGCGGGTGCTGCCGACGATCCGCTCGCGCTCCCAGTCGCTGCGCCTGGGGCCTGTGCCGCGTGACGAGCTGGTGGCCTGGCTGGTGGAGCGTGAGCACCTGACCGATGACCAGGCCCGTGCGGTGGCGCGCATCGCCGACGGCATGGCCGGCGCCGCCATCGGCTTCGCCCGCAATTCGCAGCTCCTGGAGTGGCGCCGCCGCGTTCAGGGGGAGCTGCTGGGCCTGCTTCCCCGTGGCCGCGCCGACCGGATCGCGGTGGCCCGCGAGCTGGTGGCAGACGCCCTCCAGCACGTCGGCGAGCCGGGCACGGAGCCCGCCACGCCCGACGATGACCTCGGCGCGCGGGCCGCGCCGGCGACCGGGCAGCAGCGTGCCGCGGCCATCCTGGTGCTCGATGCGTGGATCGGGCTGGCGCGCGACCTGGCGATGGTCGCCGCCGGGCGAGCTCACCTGGCCCCGTCGACCGAGCTGCTCGAGGGCACGGCCGCAGCAGGCAGCGCCGTCTCTGCACGTGATGCGGCGCGGGCGGTGCGCGCCCTGGAGCGCATTCGAGACGGCGTGGCGGTCAACGCCGCGCCGCGCCTCGCGATGTCGGTAGCCATGCTGGCCTGGCCGACGGTGGCACGGTGATGGCCGCGCGGCGCCTGGAGGCCCGCATCCGGGGCCGCGTGCAGGGCGTCGGCTTCCGCTGGTGGGTGCGCCGCCGGGCCGAGGAGCTCGGCCTCAGCGGCTGGGTGATGAACGAGGACGACGAGCGAGCGGTGCGCGTCGTCGCCGAGGGCCCGGAGGAACGCCTCGACGTCCTGGAGCGGCAGCTTCGCCGCGGTCCTGACGGGGCTCGGGTCGAGGATGTGGAATCCGTCCGTGCGCCGGCCAGCGGCGAGCACCGCGGTTTCGAGATCCACCGGCAATGAACTGGCGTGCGTTCGGCTGTCTCGGGATCGGAATCGTGCTCTTCATCGGTATCGGGGTCCTGGGACTCAACATGGCGACCTCACAGGCGGGATGCCCGGCACGGCTCGTCTGGCAGGACGAGGCGTGGGAGCCGGACCGCGGACCGACCGACGCTCCGCGCATCGGGAGCAGCACCGACGCACCGGTGGAGATCGGTACGACCCTCATCGGGATGACCAGCCGCCGCGTCTACGGACCCGCCGGCAGCGCGCCGGTGGCCGGCGGCACGAACGACCTTCCCGCGCAGCTGGCCGTCGAGTGCGGCGACGGGACGTTCCAGAGCTACCAGGCCGCGGCGTCCCGCGGCGTCCCGCCGAGTGCCGGACGTTGAACAACCGGCGGCCCATCTTCCTCATCGTCAACCCGGCGGCCGGCGGCAAGCTGGGTTCCGGCCCGGACCTGTCCGACGACGCAGCGGAGCTCGAGCCGGAGGCCCTCGCGATGGCGCTGCGCGAGCGCGGCCTGGAGGTCCAGCTCCACGAGCTGGCCGAGGACGACGACGCACCGGCGCTCGCCACCGATGCCGCCGGACGGGGCATGGATGTCGTGGTCGCCGGCGGCGACGGCACCGTCGGCGCGGTGGCCGCCGCGCTCTGCAACTCGGACGCGACGCTGGGCATTCTCGCCCGCGGCAGCTTCAACAACGTGGCGCGCGGCTCGGGCGTGCCGCTCGAGCTCGACCCTGCGCTCGACGCCATCGGCTCCGGGGCCAGCAGCGCGATCGACGCCGGCGTGGCGGTCGTCGCGGGGCGTGAGGAGCGCTTCTTCGAAGCCGCCGGCGTCGGCCTCGACGCGGACGGCTTCGGGGCAGTCGAGGAGGGCGAGCGCAGCAACCCGATCGCCATGCTCGTTCGCGCCTGGCGGGCGCTCCGTCGCCGTCGCAGCCCGATGCGAATCACCATGGATGGCCAGCGGTATCGGACCGGGTCGCCGGCGATCACCATCAGCAACGGCCCCTACCATGGCTTCGGCTTCGCGCTCACGCCCGATGCGGATCCCCAGGACGGCCTCTTCGACGTGGCGATCTTCGCCGGCATGACCCGCCTCGACGTGCTGCTCCATTTCGTGCGCGTGGCACGCCATCGCGAGGCGCGTGAGCCGCGGGTCATCATCCGCCGCGCACGAGACGTCGACGTGGAGGGCCAGCGCCGCCAGCACCCGGTGCACGTGGACGGCCGCTCGGCCGGCATGACGCCCGCAACCTTCCGGGTCGATCCCGGCGCCCTGCGCCTCTTCCGTCCCTGAACTCGGTCCCTGAACTCCGTCCGTGACCGTCAGTCGCGGGCGCCCACCAGCGCGGGCCCCGGTCCGCCGAACAGCTCATCGTGCAGGCGCAGGGCGAAGCGATCGGTCATCCCGGCGACGTAATCGGTGACCTGCACGATCGGCGAGGCCTCGTGCTGGCGGAACGTGTCGGGCAGCTGATCGGGATGGGCGAGGTGCCAGTCCACCAGGTCGCGCAGCACGCGCACCACGTCGGCCTGCTGGGCACGCTGTCCGGGCGACTGGTAGACATGCGCGAACATGAAGTCGCGCAGCTCGTTCATCACCGCCAGCGTCGGGGCGTCCATCTCGACTCGGCCGACCCGCAGCGAGGTGTCCACCACGGCGTCGATCATGTGACCGATCCAGCCGCGCCCCGGCTCCCCGAAGAGATCCAGCACCCCGGGCGGCAGGTCCGCGGCGGTGAGGACTCCGGCGCGGACGGCATCCAGCGCGTCGTGCGACAGGTAGGCGATCCGATCCGCGTAGCGGACCGTCAGGGCCTCCGGGGTCGCAGGGGGCGGCTTAATCTTCCACGAGTGGGCCCGGATCCCGTCACGCACCTCCCAGGTCAGGTTGAGGTCCTCGAGGACCTCGAAGGTGCGGACGCTCTGCGCGGCATGGTGCCAGCCATCGGGCGCGAAGTACGGATCGAGCGCCTCTTCGCCGGTGTGCCCGAACGGCGTGTGACCCACGTCGTGACCCAGTGCGATCGCCTCGGCCAGGGGCTCGTTGAGGGTGAGGGCCGCGGAGAGTGCCCGCGCGATCTGGGCGACCTGCAGGGTATGGGTCAGGCGGGTGACGAAATGGTCGCCCTCCGGGTTGAGGAACACCTGGGTCTTGTGCTTGAGGCGACGGAAGGCCTTGGCATGCACGATCCGATCGCGGTCCCGCTCGAACGCCGTGCGAAACGCATCCGGCTCCTCCGGCCGCTCCCGCCCGCGCGTATCGCGGGAGCGCGTGGCGATGGCCGAGAGTGCAGCTTCGGCACCTTCGCGTGCCGCGCGGTCGCGGCGCTTGAGCATCAACGGGTCGTCCTGCATGCGCCGATGATGCCCCATCGGGTAGGGTGACGGGCTTTGACGACTGACGCATCGCTCCACGGATCGTCCGGCGCACGACGTCGCGCCATCGCCCTGTGCCTGCTGGTCACCTTCCTGTGGGCCACCAGCTGGGTCCTGATCAAGATCGGCCTCGACGACCTCGACCTGCGACCGGTGAGCTTCGCGGGGCTGCGTTACGCGCTGGCGGCACTCCTCCTCGCGCCGCTCGGGTGGCGGGCGTTGCGGGGGGCGCATGTGCGCGGCCATCTGGCGCTCGATGCCCCGCTCCTAGGACGCGTCGCGGTGCTCGGCATCGTCTTCTACGCGATCGCGCAGGGCGCGCAGTTCGCGGCCCTCTCGACCCTGCCGGCAGCCGCGGTCGGGGTCCTCCTCGCGTCGATCCCTGTCTGGGTGGCGGGCGTCGCCTGGCTGCGCGGCGAGGAGGCCGCCTCGGTCGGGCAGCTGGCCGGCATCGGGGTGCTGCTGGCGGGGATCGGCCTCTACTTCGGCCCATCCGCGCTGCCGGACACGGGCTGGGCCGGCATCCTCGCCGCAGGCGCGTGCATCGTCGCCAGCACCGCGAGCGCGCATCTGTCGCGCGACCTGAATCGCGACGCGCAGTCGCGGCTCGGCGGTGCGGTGGGGCTCACCGCTGCGAGCATGGCCATCGGCGCGGTGGTGCTGCTCGGCGTCGGGCTGATGCTGGAGGGGTGGCCCCCGCTCGACGGGCGCGGCTGGGCCATCGTGGCGTGGTTGGCGGTGGTCAACACGGCGTTCGCCTTCACCGCTTACAACGCGGTGCTGCGCGTGCTGACCGCCGTCGAGTCGAGCGTCATCGTCAACCTGCTGCCGGTGATGGTCGCGGGGATGGCGTGGGTCGTCCTCGACGAGCGCCTCGCACCGCTGCAGGTCGGGGGCCTGCTGCTCGCCGCCGGGGGCGCGGCGTTCGTCCAGGTCGTTGGCTCGCGACGTCGGGATGCCCTGACCGATGAGCGCGGCTGAGCGCCGCCTCAGGCGACGTTCGGGTCGACCTCGATCAGCTCCGGCTGGCGGCGGGCGGTGCCGCCGCGCTTCGTGCCGCCCTCGATGATCCGCCGCCGCAGCCAGCCGGAGGCAACGTCGATGAGGATGGTGGCGGCCACCACGACGATGATCAGCATCCCCGCCCGCTCGTAGCGCCGATAGACGAGTGCCTGGCTGAGCGCCTCGCCGATGCCACCGGCGCCGACGATGCCGAGGATCGCCGAGGCGCGCACGTTGATCTCGAAGCGGTACAGCCAGAAGGCCACGATCTCGGGCGCGACCTGCGGGAAGACGCCCCAGCGCAGCGTCTGCACCTGGTTGGCGCCCGTGGCGCGGGCCGCCTCGACCGGCCCGGGATCGATCCCCTCGATCACCTCGGCGGTCAGCTTGCCCAGCGTGCCGATCGAGTGGATCCCGATCGCCAGCGTGCCGGCGAACGGGCCGAGGCCGATCATGGCCACGAAGACGATCGCCAGGACAATCTCCGGGAACGCGCGAATGGCGTTGAGCAGCTGGCGCATGCCGTTGGCCATCAGGCCACCGGTCACGTTCTTGGCACCCAGGAAGCCGAGCGGCAGCGACAGGATGGCGCCCATGATCGTGCCGATCCAGGCGATCTGGATGCTCTGCACCATCAGCGCGGCCGCGTCGCCGAAGTAGGGCGTGTCCGGGCTGAGCAGCATCTTGCCGAGGATCGAGGCGAGCTGGCCGGGCAGGTCCACCAGGCGCGCCAGCTTGAGGTCGATGGTGGCGACCACCACCACGAGCAGCAGGAGCACGCCGAGGAAGGCGAGGTTTCGTCCGAGCGCCGCGGGGCGCCTTGGTCGTTGGCTGACGCTGGCGGTCATCGGTCAGACCAGCCGCCGGCGCAGCCAGACCGAGATCATCTCGATCACCACCACCAGCGCGAACAGCTCCACGATGATCATGAGCTGGTTGTCGTAGTGGAAGAAGCGCCGCTGCGTCTGCAGCAGCTGGCCGAGACCACCGGCGCCCACGAGGCCGATGACCGCCGAGGCGCGGATGTTCAGCTCGAAGCTGTACAGCGCGTATGCCACGTAGTTGGGCAGCACCTGCGGCAGGACCGCCCAGCGGTTGACCAGGAGGCGGGAGCCGCCGGCGGCGGTGGCAGCCTCCAGGGGACCGGGGTCGATGCCGTCGATCGTCTCCGAGAGCAGCTTGCCGATGACGCCGATGTTGAACAGGATGAGCGCCAGCACACCGGGCAGCGGGCCGACGCTCAGGGCCGACACGAAGATCAGCGCATACATGATGTCCGGCACCGCCCGGACGACCGCCAGGACGGAGCGGTCGATCCACAGCAGGGGGCGGTTGGGGTTGCTGATTCCGGATGCCAGCATCGCTACCGGCAGACCGATGCCGCAGCCGATCACGGTGGCGATGACCGCCATCTGGAACGTCTCGATCAACGGTCGAATGGTCTGATCCACGAAGCCCCAGTTGGGCGGGAATGCCTCGGACACGATGCGATTGGCACGGCCCAGCGATGCGATCAGCTCGACCACGTCGAAGCCGATCCCGTCCGCCGCCCACCACGTGGCGGCCACGACCAGGACCAGGGCCACGGGGAGCCACGGCGAGCGCGGCGCCCGGGCGGGCCGCGCCACGGGCCCCGGGGCCGCCGGCGCAGTCGCGGTCATACCGCCGCCTGGGCCTCCAGCACGTCGTCGGCGGTCAGTGAGCGGCCGTAGATGTCGCGGAAGACCTGCTCGTCCGCAGCCTCGCCGGTCCCGTCGTACACCAGTTCGCCGCCGCGCATGCCGATCATGCGATCGCCGTAGCGCCGCGCCAGGTCGAGGAAGTGGAGGTTGACGATGGTCGTGATGCCCAGCTCCCGGTTGATCCGCTGCAGGTCGCGCATGACGACGTGGCTGGTCGGCGGGTCGAGGCTGGCCACCGGCTCATCGGCGAGGATGATCTTCGGCTCCTGCGCGAGCGCCCGCGCGATCCCGACGCGCTGCTGCTGGCCGCCGGAAAGGTTGCTGGCGCGCACGTATGCCTTGTCGACGATCCCCACCCGCTCAAGCGCGCGCATGGCGAGCTCGACATCCTCGGCGCGGTAGGCGCCGAGCAGCGACCGCAGCGTGCCGGCGTCATGAAGGCGTCCCATCAGGACATTGTTGAGGACGCTCGTGCGGCGCACGAGGTTGAAGGTCTGGAAGATCATCCCGATCTTCGAGCGAATCTCGCGCAGCTCGCGGGTGGATGCCCGGACCACGCTGCGACCGTCGATGGTGAGGTCGCCGCCGGTGAGCGGCACCAGGCCATTGATGGCGCGGATGAGGGTGCTCTTGCCGGCACCGGAGAGCCCGACGATGACGAGCATCTGCCCGTCCGGGATCTCCAGCGTCAGCTCGCGCAGGGCCTGCACGCCGCCGGGATAGGTGACCGATGCGCGCTCGAGACGGATCACGGCTGGCTCATCACCTGTTCGGGATGCGAATGCGGTCGAGGCGGCCCGGAGTCCGGACCGCCTCGACCACCTTGAGCGCTTCTACTGGCCGCCGGTGACCTGCTCGGCCGCCTGCTGGACCACGTCGAACGCCGCCTGGTCGGCTGGGACCAGGTCGTCGATCTCGTAGATCGAGTCGAGCACCGTCTTGCCCTCGTCCGACGCGGCGTAGTCGAGGAGGGCCTGGGTGATGGCCTCCTTGACCTCGGTCGGGAGATCGCCGCGAACGGCCCAGCCGTCATTGGGGATCTCGGGCGAATAGGCGAAGACGACCACGTCGGTCGCCACGTCGGGGTTATCTCCCACGACGATGCTCCGTGCGTCGTCGAAGCTGACACCGACCTCGGCGTCCCCGTTCAGGACGGCAAGCACCGACGCGTCATGCCCACCGGCGAAGAGGCGCGTGATGTCGTCATCGCTGAGCGGATCGACGTTGCCGGCCTGGATGAGCTGCAGCGCGGGGAAGATGTAGCCCGAGGCGGACGTCTCCTCGACGAAGCTCACCGTGGTGCCGGCGTCGATCAGGCCGATGGCGTCCTCGCCGGCCGGACCGGTCGCCGGCTCGTCGGCCGGGTGGTCGGTCCCGTTGCAGTTGAGGAACGTGACCGGCGCGTCGCTGACGGTTCGCTCGTTCTCGACCGGCTCGTCACTGCAGTACTTGTCCGGGTTGTTGGTGAACCACTGCGTGTGATAGGTCGCGCCTCCGTTGCGGACCGACTGCAGGATGATCTCCGCTCCGGATCGATCGCGCGCCTGGAGGAGGGCGAACGGACCGAAGGCGCCAATGTCGGCCTGCCCGGTCCCCATCGCCTCGACGAGGGCGGTGTAGTCGGTCGGGACGAAGCCCTCGACGGTGACGTCCTTGCCGGCGGCCTCACTCAGCGCTGTCGCCAGGGCATCGGTCAGAGGCTTGGCGTTCTCGACGAGCGTATTGGACTCGCGGCTCGGCACGAGGCCGAGGACGACGTTGTCAGGCCATTCGACAGCGGCGCCTGAGTCTTCGCTGCTTGCCGAGGCCGAGGGAGAGGCGCTGCTCCCCGATGGCTGGCAGGCGGCGGCTACCAGCGCCACGCTGAACAGCCCGGCGATGAGACGGGAATACTTCATGGATCCTCCTCCAGCCGCCCGTGGTGCGTCTGACCACGGCGCGCGGATCCGCATTGTCGGTCGACGTTCACCGTGAAGCTGGCGGCTCGGGGCGGCTCCAGGCGACGACGGACGGTGCGGACCGATTGCCCGGGATCATACCCGAGGGCTCCCGGACCTGTCCCGCGGTCCGCAGCACGGATCGCTATCCGGGCGTCCCGTGGCGCTCGCTCCGTTGGGCGAGCTGCTGGAGCTGCCAGTCATGCACGCCGGGCGCCGCGGACTCGATCGAGGACTACCTGACTGGTCCGCGGCTACTCGCTCGCGCCGAGTGTGACGAGCAGCTCGTCCAGCTGCTCGAAGGTCTCGCGCAGCCCCTCCCCAAAGCCGATGGCATCGTCGACAGCTTCCTTCGAGGGATGGAGCTCGTGCAGGACCAGCAGCGTCTTGCCACCCTCTTCCTCGAAGGTCACCGTGGTGACGGCCGCCGCGCCATCACCTTCCTCATTGGTCCAGGCGAGGCGCGAGTGGGGTGTCACTTCGATGTACCTGCCGAAGAACGCCGTGGTCTTCGAGGCATCGTGGCCGAACACGAAGCGGTACCTGCCCCCGACACGAACATCCGCCTCGCAGGAACGCAGGGGCACGCCCGTCGACTTCGGTGCCCACCACAGCTTGAGCAGCTCGGGCTTGGTCCACGCCTCGAACACGAGGCGCGCCGG
>JBDTQJ010000073.1:0-10515 GCA_039932235.1 Chloroflexota bacterium | reverse complement strand
TGGGCGCCCACCGGTGACCCGTAGCCGGGCTCCATGCCGGCGGCGCGGATCTCCTCGGCGGTGGCGGGGCGCATCCCGCCGGTGGCCTTCACCGCGTTCACCAGCTTCGTCTCGTTGACGTCGTGGTCACCGCGCACGATGGCGGTGATGAGCCGGCCATCGCCGGCCACGAAGAAGGCGGCCTTGGCGGTCCGCTCGCGCCCGATCCCCAGCAGCTCGGCGAGCGACGCGATCGTATCGGTCCCGGGGGTCTCGACCGGCTCGCTGGGGAGTGGCTCCTCCGCCTCCGGCTCCGCGACCGCCGTGCGGGCGATCTGCTGGTTGGCCGCGTAGCCGCAGGCGTCGCACAGGACGAGGGTGTCCTCGCCGTGCTCGTTGATGACCATGAACTCGTGGGCCAGGCTGCCGCCCATGATCCCGACATCGGCCCCGACCGGGATGGCGGTGAGCCCGAGGCGCGCGAAGATGCGCTCGTAGGCGCCGTGGTGGAGTTCGTAGGCGCGGTCCAGCCCGGCCTGGTCGGCGTCGATCGAGTAGCTGTCCTTCATGACGAACTCGCGGACCCGGATGAGCCCGCCACGGGCTCGCGGCTCGTCGCGGAACTTCGTCTGGAAGTGGTACACGATGACCGGGAGCTGGCGGTAGCTGTTGATGAGGTCGCGGGTCAGGTCGGCGACCACCTCTTCGTGGGTCATCGCGAGCACCATGTCGCGCCCGCCGCGGTCCTTGAAGCGGACCATCTCCGGACCGATCTTGGCGTAGCGGCCGGACTCGCGCCACAGCTCGGCGGGGTGCACCACCGGCATCTCCATCTCCTGGCCGCCGATCGCGTCGATCTCCTCCCGGATCACCTGCTCGATGCGCTGCTGGACACGGAAGCCGAGCGGCAGCAGCGAGTAGATGCCGGCACCCAGCTGGCGCAGGTAGCCGGCGCGCAGCAGGAGGCGATGGGAGACCATCTCGGCCTCGGCCGGGTCATCGCGCAGGCTGGTGAAGAAGAGCTGGGAGAGGCGCATGGGCGGCCAAGGATACCGGGTACGTCAGCCGGTGATCGGGTCGGGCAGCTCGCGCGTGCCATACCCCCCGACAAGGTGTTCCGAGGCGCGCAGCTGGCGAAGGGGCAGGATGGCCACCACCAGCAGGAAGAGCGAGGCGGCGAGCAGGCCGTCGATCCCCAGCCAGTCGGCGGCCCAGCCGGAGACGAGCGCACCCACGATCTGGCCGATCGCCAGGAATACCGAATAGAGGCCCATGATCGCGCCGCGATCGGTCGGGTGCGACTCGCTGATGTCGGCCAGCAGCCCCAGAGCGGCGGGGGTGGCTCCCGCCAGGACGAAGAGACCGACAAGCAGGAGCAGCACCATCGGTGCCTGCAGCACCATCCCCACTCCCTGGGAGTGGTTGATGGCGAAGACGGCGCCCATCATCAACAGGCCGCCGGCGATGCCGATGCCGATGATCGTGGTCCGCCTGAAGCGCCGGAAGCGACCCCCCCAGTAGAAGAGGCCGACGAAGAACACGACCATCGCCAGCGCCATGCCGATGCTGACCTGCACCGGCTCGAAGCCGCCCATCAGCAGCTGACTCTCGAAGTGGCCGGCCGGCTCGCGCACCAGCTGGAAGACCGACTGGGTGGTCCACGACCCCAGCACGGCGTTCAGTGCCACCCAGGTCGGCGCCAGGAGCCACACGCCGGGGTTCGAGAGCACGCGCCGGTAGCGAGCCAGGTCGAACCGCTCTTCGCGGACCGACGCCAGCGCCTCCTCCGCGCCGTCATCGGTGCCGAGCTCGCCAACGCCCCAGCGGTAGATGACGTAGCTCAGCGCGTAGATGCCGGCGTTGAGGAGGAAGGCGCCGCGTCCCAGGAGCTCGTACAGGGGACCCGCGGCCACGATTCCGACCCCGATGCCGGCCAGCGTGGCGGCCTCGAACCGCGCCACGGTCTTCCCGCGCAGCTGCTCGTCGCGGCTCGTGGCCAGCGCGATGTAACCCAGGATGGACGGGATGCTGGCTCCCGCTGCGGCACCCTCCAGCCAGCGGGTCGCGCCGAGCAGCAGGAGGTCGGTGGTGAAAGCGGTCATGACCACGGCCACCGCCCCGAAGACGGGGCCCCACTGCATGACCCGGTGTGCGCCGAGCCGGTCGGAGAGGACTCCGAACCACGGGGAAAGGAGGAGCTCGGCGCCGAAATACGAGGCGCCCAGCAGTCCGAGCATGAAGCCGCTCACCTCCGCGCCGCCGTGGCTCGGCAGGTCGGCCAGGTAGTAGACCAGCAGCCCGCCGGTCAGCCCCGTGCTGAAGCGGAGCGTGAACGTGCCGATCAGCACGGCCCGCAGGGATCGCGCTGCCGTGCTCACGGGCGGGGTTCCGGCGGCCATTCGCTCCGCCGTCCATCCAGGGGGGCCCCTTGCGCAGCCCCGACCCCGGCCAGGGCACGGGCGCGGGCCCGGCGGCGCCCCCTGCGGCGAACGGCCATGGCCGCCATGGCGAGCACATCGATTCCCAGCGCCGTCGCGCCGGCGATGCCCACCCGCAGCCGCCCCGCGGCATCCGCCCCGCTCCGCTGGCGTTCCGCGTCGTCGAGCGCGGCGTCGGCGGTGTCGAGCCCGCCGTCCTCGTAGGCGGTGCGCGCCTCGGCCACGTGGGCCGCGGGATCGCTGCCGAGGAGGCCGATCGTCTCGAGCGCGCTGGGGGCGTCGGCGAGCCGCGCGGCAGCCCGCTCGAGGGCATCGAGCGTCGCCAGCTCGGCGCTGCCCGCGGCCTGCGCGGCATCCACGCCGGCGCTGCCCTCGAAGGCGCGCTGCAGGGCGTCGGATGGCTCGAGCTCGAGCGCCGCGGCGCGCCGGACGATGGTGGCGCGCTGGTCGAGCACCTCGCCGGCCGTCACCAGGTCGGCGTCGACCTCGTCGAAGCGCCAGGCACCGATCGCGAAGCGCAGGTCGTGCGGCAGCTCCCAGCCGTCGGCGCGGGCGACCGTGGCGGCGAAGGCGGCGCGCGCGGTGGCACGCCGGTCGAGCAGCGACCCCTCCGCGTCGTTGACGATCCACTCTCGCCAGATGTCGTCGTACGCCCCGTCGGTGCGCTCGTCGAGCAGATCGAGGAGCCGTTGCCAGTCCGGCTGTGAGGCATCGATGCCGGTCTCCGGGCGCGCGTCGTCGCGCTGCGCCGCCGGCTGGTAGCTCATCTCGTTGGCCTCAACAGCGCGCCAGACGCGTTGCAGGCCGTCGACATCGGTCTGGTCGGCGATGAGGTTCGCCACCGCGTAGGTGGCGGCGTAGGCGTAGTCCTCGACGGACAGGTCCTCGACCCCGAAGGCGCCCCAGTCGTTGAGCGGGATGCGATGCTCGCGCTGGGTGTCGGTCAGCTCGTAGATGTCGCCGGTCTCGCCGATGGCGTCGGCGGCCTGGACGGCGTACCACTCCGCCCACGCCTCGCCGATCCAGCGGCCGCGCAGGAGCGTTTCGTTGAACCAGATGTGGGCCGCCTCGTGGAGGCTCACGATGGCGTCCGCGTCATAGCGCACCGTGATGAGCTCGGTGACGTCGTTGTACGTGCCCGCGTACTCACCGAGGCGGGAGGTCGCCGCCTCCTCCACCCGCAGCCGTCCGACCACCGGGTAGGGCAGCCCGATCAGGTCGATCAGCTGCGGGATGCCACGCGTCATCAGCTCCGTCGTGCGCGTGCCCCACGCGGCGTCGTCCTCCCAGGACCGCACCACCAGCGGTGCGCTGCCATCCCCGATGTCGACGCTGGCCTGCGTCTCGACGAAGGCGCCTGGCCGGTCCGCAGAGACGTACGCGAAGAAGGAGAACGGGTCGGGCAGGTCGATGGCCGACAGCGTCGTCCCGGCGTCGGCGGTCGTCGCGTTCAACGGGCCTGCCTCGACGTTCACGTTGTAGCCGGCCGGAATCCGCACGCTGACGCTGCTGCCGCTGACCCCTGAGCTCCCGAATGCCCAGACCGGGAACGCGACCACGCTCGGGGTGACTCGCACGTCGCGATCCGGCGCGTCGCCCGCGTCGGGCAGGTCGTAGCTGACCGTGTAGTGGTAGACCTGTCCGAAGAAGACCGATTGGTGGTAGGTCAGGTCGACCGAGGTGAACTCATCGGTCCGCTCGCGCACAATGAGCGGCAGGGTCACGTCGCCCGATATCGCGCGCACGTTGGCGGCTCCCGGCTGCACGACGAAGGTCAGGCCGGTGAAGTAGGTGCGGCCCGAGGCGTCGTCGGGGGTGGTGTTGGTGGCCGTCGCATCGATCGTGACCCGCACCACCCCGTCGGCGGGGCGCACGTCGTAGGTGGCGTCGGTGACGATTCGCAGCCCGTCCTCGGCGGCATGCGACGGCTGGGGGACGGCGATCGAGGCGAGCAGCCCGGCGATCAGGATCCCCGCGACGAGCGATCCGGTGCTCAGGTGCTGAGGGCGGCGCATTCGCCCGCAGTATGCGGCACGCACAGACAACGAGGCCGCCCCCCGGAGATCGGGGAGCGGCCTCGGCGGTGTGGTGTGGTCAGCCCTGCTGGGGAGCCACGGCCTCCAGGTTGAAGGCCTGCTCGAGCGCCTCGAGGGGTCGGAAGCCGACTGCGGCACGGGGTGCCTGGCCCTTCTGGAACATGGCGACGGTGGGGATGCTCATGATCCCGTACTTCATGGCCGTCTGCGGGTTGGCGTCCACGTCGAGCTTGCGCACCTCGACCGCGCCGGCGTACTTCTCCGCCAGCTTCTCGATCTCGGGAGCGACCATGCGACACGGTCCGCACCAGGCGGCCCAGAAGTCGACCACCACGGGCTTGTCGCTCTCGAGGACATCGGCCTCCCAGGTGGCGTCGGTGACTTCTTGAACAGTGGACATCGGTGAATCAGTCCTTTCCAGACAGGGTGAAGGATCCGCGGCGACCCGCGAGGGTCCCGAGGAGCTCGGTGAGCTCGCGAACGCGATCGTCCGCGAGGCGATAGAGGACGGTGCTGCCCGTGCGGCGACTGATGACCAGCCCCGCCCCACGCAGGACGGCAAGGTGCTGGCTCATGTTGGGCACCTGGCAGCCCGCGTCGCGGGACAGGTCACTGACGCTCCGCTCGCTCCTCGCGAGCTGCTCCAGGACGCAGATCCGCTTAGGATCTGCCAGTGCGTGGGCGATCTCCGCGGACCTGGCACGCTGCCCGTCGGCGGTGAGTGAGTACATGACATCCATCGGTGCGTGCAGTATCTCACGTACTTGCGCAATCACGCAACCCAACCTGTTCGAGGTCAGTTGGTCAGCGGCGCTTACGGTCTGGCGATCGCGACACGCTAGGTGTCACGAGTGCCCTCGACACTGCGCGGCATGACAGTCCTTCTTATCTGCGCCTGGTGCGAGGACGAGGTCGCCTTCGCGGTCGACGAGTCGAGCGACGAGCTCGTCTGCGACGGCTGCGGGACGCGAACCCACTTCGCGCCGGATCCGTCCACCACCTACAACCTGCTGTACGAGGCGGCCTGACCGCCTCACACCCCGGACTCCCAGTCCTCGGGCAGCGCCACCCTCAGCCCATCCGCCAGGTGGGTGATGGCACGCCGATCTCGAGCCGCCAGGGCGACTGAGTCGCGACCGCCGTGCCGCTCCCCTGGGAAGAGCTGGAGGTCGCACGTCACCCCCGCGCGGGTGAATGCGTCCAGCAGCCGGGCGGTGTGGTGGAAGTGGACGTTCTCGTCGATGAGCCCGTGCTGGACGAGGAGTGCGCCGGCGAGCCGTGCCGCGTCGGGCCGCAATGACGAGCTCGCGTACCCATCCGGGTTCTCCTGGGGGCGTCCCAGGTACCGCTCGGTGTACGCCGTGTCGTACCCCTCCCAGTCGACCACGGGCGCCCAGGCAACGCCGGTCGCGAAGCGGTCCGGGTGGCGCAGCATGCTGCGGATGGTCATGTAGCCGCCGTAGCTGCCGCCCGTGAGTGCAATCCGCGAGGCGTCAACGAGGCCGTGGGCCGCGAGCTCGTCAATCGCCGCAAGCTGGTCGGCGACCTCCACCTCGCCGAGCGCTCGATCGAGGGCGGCCTCGAAGCGCAGTCCGCGATGCGCGGTGCCGCGGTTGTCGACGACCAGCACGGCGACCCCAAGGTGGGTCATCAGGCGCCGCCACGGCATGACGCTGAGCTCCCACTGGTTGGCGACCTTCTGCGAATGCGGGCCGCCATAGACCCACAGCACCACCGGCGGCGGCTGGTTGTCGTCGCGCAATCGGGGCCGGTAGAGGGCCGCGTGCAATCGTGTCGTTCCATCAGCGGCGGTCACCTCGAGGAGGTCCGGCGGGTGGACACCCTCGACTCGTGGCGCATCATGGAGGACGCGCGGCTCGGGGCCTGCGTGCAGCACGACGCGGGGGGCGGCGGCCAGGCTCGACCAGCGGTCCGCCCAGGCGCCGTCGGCTGCGACGGTGGCCTCGTGCCAGCCGGCTTCCTGCGTCAGGCGGCGCGGATTGCTCACCGGTTCTGGCGCTTCCAGCGGAACGGCGTACAGGTGGCGCTCCAGGACGCCGTGGCGGGTGCCGTGGAAGAGGACGTCCGCGGCGGCTCCGTCCCTCTCGGTCACGCCGGCGACCGAGGTCACCATCCACTCGCCGCTGGTCAGGGTGCGCTCGGGCGTCCCGTCGGCGGCCCGCAGCTCCAGGTGACGAAAGCCACTGGCCTCGGTCGTGCGCAGGATGCGCCCGTCCTCGAGCACGCGCGTGTCGTTGTCGAGGTTGATCCACGGGTCGCTGCGCTCGTTCCACAGCTCTCGCGCACCCCCCGTTGCATCGACCCGCAGCCAGCGCAGGCTCGTCTGCCGGCGCGGGAGCACGGCGACGAGCCAGGTGCCACCGGGCTCGGCAACGACGCGTGCCAGGTAGTCGTCCTCGGCGGCGCCGAGATCGACCTCGACCTGGGCGCCGTCGAGGCCCGTCACCCGCAGCGAGACCCGCGCATTCGGCCCGCCGGCGAATGGATACCGATGCTCCTCCAGCTCGGGGAGTTCGCCCGCGAGGTGCTGGATGTGGAACGGCGGGATCCCGCGCTCGTCGACGTGGGCGTAGGCGATCGCCTCGCCGCTCGCCGACCACCAGAATCCCCGGTGCCGGTCCAGCTCCTCGGCCGCGACATACTCGGCAAGTCCGTTGGTGATTCCCGGGGCAGCATCGTCGGTCAGCCGGCGCGTCGCACCCAGCGACCCGTCCGCGGACAATGACGCGGCCCACAGGTCGCCGCCCGCCACCCAGGCGATGGCGTCGCCCGCCGGTGCGAGGCGCGGATCGGTGGCACCGTCGAGGGTGAGCGGCGCCGTGGGTCCGCTGGGCCGCCAGGTGATCGCGCCGTCGGTGACCGGCGCGCACAGGACCGGGCTGGTGGCTGCATTTGCCCAGTGGAACTCGGTGATGCCGAGCCCGCGCTCCCGCGAGCGTTCTCGACGAAGCTGCTCGGCGCGCCCGACGGCGGCCTCCTCGCGGACGCCCCCCTCCCGCCCGGCAAGGAGGTGTCGCTCGCCCGATGCGACTTCCACGCCCCATAGCGAGCGCGACATCGTCCCGTCGCCGGCATGGAGGAACGCCAGCCAAGCGCCGTCACGCGAGAAGGCCAGCTTATCCGGGGCATCCATTCCGGGCAGCGGCAGCGCATGGAGATCGGCCAGCGAGATGGTGGGGCGCATCGGCTCCGATGGTAAACGGCGGCCGGATCTGCGAACCGGACGAGCGTGCGTCACACTTGGCCGCCCATGCCGCACTCATCTTCCCGGCTCGCGACGGCCCTCCTCGTCGTGGCCGTCCTCGCTGCCTGCTCGGGAGGCGTCCCCGACCTGCTCGGGCGCCGGATTCCCGAGGTCGCCCTGGATGCGTACCAGCGCGCCGCTGCCGCGGCGCCCGACATCACGGACGGCTGTCGTGTGGACTGGCAGGTCCTGGCGGGGCTTGGACGGGTGGAGTCGAACCACGGACGGAGCGACGGCCCGCGGACGATCGCCGCGAACGGAGACGTGCGACCGCCGGTCCGCGGCTTGGCCCTCGATGGCAGCTCCGGCCGTCAGCGCATCCTCGACACCGATGGCGGCGCGGGCGATGGCGACGCGGAGTGGGATCGGGCGATGGGACCCCTGCAGTTTCTGCCGACGACGTGGGCCGAGCTGGGGCGCGACGGCAATGGCGACGGCGTGGCAGATCCGGACAACATCTACGACGCCGCGCTCACCGCAGCGGCGCATCTGTGCCTGCGCGAGCCCGGCGACTATGCCGATCGCGCTGCGCTGCGCCGTGCGCTGGTCGCGTATAACGCCTCCGGCGCGTATGCCGACGAGGTGCTGGACTGGGTGGCCCGCTACCGCGACACGCCGATCGACGAGCTGGTCATCTCGTCGGCGAGCGCGGCACCGGGTGGGAGCTGAGGCCTAGGCCTCCTCGATCTCGATCGTCTCGATCGCGTCGCCCGGCTGGCGGTCGCGCTGCGGATCGCGCTCGCGAATGGAGCGCAGCACGTCCATTCCCTCGGTGACCTTGCCGAAGACGCTGTGCTTGTCGTCCAGGTGCGGAGTCGGCCCGAAGGTCAGGAAGAACTGGCTGCCGTTGGTGCCCGGTCCGGCATTCGCCATCGACAGAATGCCGGCCTCGGCGTGGCGCAGGGTCGGGTGGAACTCGTCACCGAACTGGTAGCCGGGGCCGCCGGTGCCGGTCCCCGTCGGATCGCCGCCCTGGGCCATGAACCCGGGGATGACCCGATGGAAGGTCGTGCCGTCGTAGAAGCCGGCGCGCGACAGGTTGACGAAGTTCTCGACCGTCTTCGGGGCGCGGTCGCCATACAGCTCGACGACGATGTCGCCCTTGGCGGTCTTGAATCGGGCGCGGTAGGACTTCGAGGTGTCGAGGTCGCCGCGCGGAGCGGTGGGTCGTTCTGGCATGCAGTCATGCTAGACCGCCGGGACGGATGTCGCAGGCGGCTCAATCTCCGAGCGCAGCTCGCGCTTCCTCCCGGCCGAGGTTCCACGCCTGCCACGCCCGCGTCTCAGCGACGATGAGCTCGAAGCGTCGTTCGCGGAGCGCGTATTCGATCTGCACCTGCGCATCCTCCGGCAGGCCCGACAGTGCGGCCACGATGAGCGGGACCGCGTCATCGCCCAGGCTACCGATGTAGCTCGCATCAATGCCGGTCTCGCCCCCGACGGGGACGAGCGAGGGGTTGGTGACGCGTGCCAGGTTCTGCTCCGCCACGTAGCGCACCGGGCCGATGACGTTGATCGTCAGCCCCACGATCGCGGCAGCGAGCACGAGCCCGTGTACCAGCCAGCGGGAGCGGTCGTCGGCGAGGCACACGATCGCGATGCCGATGCCGATCGCCAGCCAGCCGATGCTGGCCAGCACGTAGAAGCGCAGCTCCGTCCAGCCGAAGGCGTCCTGGTAGAGGCGGAGCCGCAGGAAGGCGGAGGCGAGGACGACCGCGGTCAGCACCATCAGGCCGATGGCGGCCGCAACGTAGGCGCGTGATCGGTGACGCACGACCGCCTCGGTGGCGAGCACCAGGCCGCCGGCGAGCGCGGCCACCGCAAGCAGCTCGAAGAAGCCCCGCCGGGCGTACTCGGCATAGCCCAGCCCGAAGGCTGCCACCGTGTCGAGGCCGCCGAACAGGTACGCCGCCTGGAGGACGACGAAGACGGCGAAGACCGCGTCGACGGCCACGAGCACGATCAGCGTCTCCGGTGTGCCGAGGAAACGAAAGCGACTCCCGATAGCTGGATCCTGGCGCGGTGGCGCCTCGGCGACGAAGGCAAGCGCACCAGCCGCGATCCATGCGACCACGACGGTCGCCGCCAGCCGTCCGGGCAGCTCCCCGAAGTCGAGCTGCACGCCGAACAGGTCGCCAATCAAGCGAGCGAAGACCGCATCCGCGGACGAGAAGAGCGCAGCGAAGACGGCGACGACCGGCAGGGCGATGAGCGCGCCCCGCAAGTAGGGGCCTGCCGCGGTCAGCCAGCCGCGTGCGCGCGGAGACGGACGCGCGGTCGCCGCGGCATCAGCAGCGACGCGCGCCCCACCGAAGACGGTCCAGCCGGCCAGGCTCCCGATGAGGGCCAGGACGCCGGGAAGCAGGCGCCGCGTGACCTGGTGGCCGCCGATAGCGGCCAACGCGCCCGCGGCTAGACCGAGCGAGGCGAGGATGTCGAAGAAGACGAGGACCGGGTCGCCGCGCAGTGCGACGAAGCCGGCGAGGGCGAACGCGACGGCGGGGAGCCACGCATCAATCACGTCGAAGCGAGCCCCACGCGGGCGAAGCAGCCACGCCGCTCCGAGCGCCAGCCCCACCGAGAGGGGGTAGTTGATCCCCACCGCGACGCCGAAGTAGAGGAGCTGGCCAACGATGCCCAGGATGCCTGCGACCGCGGCCACGCGACCCGCGCCGCGGAGCCGCGGCCGGACCGTTGCGGGTGCGGCGACGAGCTCACCGCTTGCGACGCGCGTACTCATCGGCAGCTCCTCCCAGGCTCAGTGCTCGAGGTCGATCACGATACGCGGCGGGTCGCT
>JBDTQJ010000072.1:0-10631 GCA_039932235.1 Chloroflexota bacterium | reverse complement strand
CGCGACATTCAACCTTCCGGCCACTCATGTCCCTGCTCGTCGCCCTGGCGATGCTCGGGGTCGTGGCCCCGGCGGCGACCCTAGCCGCTGACGAGGTCGGCGGCGTCGCCGGCGACCCGACCCTGACCCTCGACGTTGGCGACAGTGCCGCCGGAGGTGAGGTCATCCTTACCTTCGAGCGTGCGTACGCGAACGTGACCGTCGATGGAACCCCTGTCTATGTTTACGTACCGGAGGGCTCGATCGGGAACGAGGATGTGCTTGGCATGAGCCCCGCGATCGATCCGAATCCCGCCGACGAGTTCACCCCTTGCCCGGAGAAGTTCGATGCCGGTGACTACCTCATTACCCAAGCCCAGGTAACCGCCCTCGGCGACGAGCTGACCAATCAGATTGTGCGTGTCGACGAGGAGCATTACGGGTTCGTCGGCAGCGCGGGCGACAGTGGTGACGCCATCGTGCTGCTGGCCTACAACGTGTTTGACGATTTCTTCTACGACTGCGCGGCCGACACGTACACCGCCGGCTTCTTCGCCCCGAATTTCATCGCCGACTACGGCATGAACGTGATCGTGACCGACACGTTCGACTGGGCCAACCGAGTCGGTGGCGCGGATCCGGTCTACGAGGGCGTCATCGCCCACGAGCTCGAGCACCTGCTCATGAACTACTCGGATCCGGGCGAGCTCTCCTGGGTCGACGAAGGGCTGGCCGACATGGCCATCTTCTTCAACGGGTGGGGCGACACGAACGACAGCCACATCCTCTACCACCAGGTCTTCCACCGCGAGACGAGCCTCACCCGGTGGGGTGGCGGACTCGAGAACTACGGTGCCTCCTACACCTACTTCCTCTACCTCTGGGAGCAGGCGGGCGGTAACGGCGGCGGCGACCTGACGGCCGACCTCACCTACAGCGGCACCAGCGGCGATCGGCTCATCAAGCTGATCTTCGAGAATGCCGCCGATGGGATGGCGGGCGTGCAGGGCGCGATCGACACCTACAACGCCACACTACAGCCGGGAGAGACGGCCCTCGAGTCCGCGGAGGACTTCTTCAAGGACTGGGCGGTCGCCATCTGGCTGGACGCCGAGGTGAACGGCACCAAGTTCGACTTCGCCAATATCGACTTCGGCGACGCCATCACCAGGGGCTGGACCATCGAGATCGCCAACGAGCTGTTCTTCGGTGACCGCGGCATCTACAACGGCTCAATGCCGCCGGCGCGCTGGGCGCACAACAAGAACGTGCCGGGCCAGACCGCCCTGCCGTTCGGCGTCAGCTACGAGACGTTCCGCAACCCGGGTCCGACGTTCAGCTTCGTGATGGACGGCGAGGACTCGACCCAGGTCAAGCCGTATACCGGTGACACGCACTGGTACGCGGGCTACCAGAGCCAGTTCGACAGCATCCTGAACGTGGACGCTCCGGCGATCACGGGCGGTGAGACGGTCAACTTCTGGACTTGGTACTTCATCGAAGAGGGCTGGGACTACGGCTTCGTCGAGGCCCTCGTGGGCACCGACTGGGTCACCGTTCCGTTGACCGACGCCACCACCGGCGCCGAGGTCACGACGAACGACGACCCACAGGGCAACAACACCGAGGGCAACGGTCTGACCGGTACCTCTGGTGGTGCCTACTTCGTCGACGAGCCGGCGTACATCAACCTGGAGGCAACTCTGCCGGCAGGCGCAACCGATGTCCGCTTCCGCTATTCGACAGATGCCGCCTATCTCGACACCGGCTGGTTCGTTGATGACGTCACCGTGGACGGCACTGCCGCCACCCTGAGTTCTGAGCCGGGCAACTGGGTCGAATCGACCGGCGAGCAGGACAACAACTGGGTCATCCAGATCATCTCCCCGTGCGACCTGACGCCCGGCGTCGACTCGTTCGGCGAGATCGTCGACACGGCGGGCTTCGTCTACCGCTTCGAGGGTGACTTGATCGAGGAGGCCGGCTTCAGCACGAAGTGCCTTGGTGGCCAGGGCCGCATCGCGGTCGTGATCAGCAACCTTCCGACCGGAGACCTGACCTTCCTGGACGCGGACTACTCGTTCCAGCTCACCAATACCGGCAACAAGAAGAAGTAGCGCTCGCGCTTCTTCCCACGCAGACCGATGCGAGGGCCCGGGCACATTGCCCGGGCCCTCGTGCTGTCCGTGGCGCTATCGGCGAAGCGGCACTGGGATCCGGAGAACCTCTTCCGGCGCAACCAGAACGTGGGCCCGGCGTAGGGCGGCCGTCGAGGGAGGTGGAGCGGGAGACGAGGTTCGAACTCGCGACATTCACCTTGGGAAGGTGACGCTCTGCCAACTGAGCTACTCCCGCATCGCGGAGGCCGATGATAGCGCGGGTATCCCGCGCATGTCACATGCCCGACAGGCGATGGCTCACCGCTGCGAGATGCTACTGAACGACGCCGACAGCACGCGAGTATCGGTCTGCAGATGGCCCGATTGAGGCTCCCCGCCGCAGCTTGTGCGCTCCTCGCCTGCACCGTGGCCATGACCGGCTGCGGGGCGGCGACCTCGACGCCTCCGGCGAGCGGCCGCTCGCTCCAGCCGGTGGTCCAGTTCCCGGAGCTCGGCTTCGCGGTCGACGAGGGACGCCTGGGGGAGCACCTGGAGGCGCTGATGGCGGTCGCCGAGGCGAACGACGGGGTGCGCACCGTCGGCACACCGGGCTACGAGGCATCGGTCGACTACGTCGCTGGCGCGCTGAGCGAGCTCGGATGGCGGGTGCAGACGCCGACAGTGCCGATCACCACCTTCCGCGAGACAGCGCCGGCACGACTGGAGGTGGATGATGCGACCTTCGAAGGCCCGGACGAGATCCACGCGCTCATCTATTCGGCGAGCGGCGACGTCAGCGGCCCCATCGAGATGATGAGCGCCTCCGGTTGCGAGCGCGCCGACTTCGATGGCTTCCCGGACGGTGCCATTGCCGTCACCAGTGTCGGCGGCTGTCTGCGGCGGACCCAGGTGATGAACGCCGATGCGGCCGGCGCGGTGGCGATCCTGATGGTCTACCCGGACCGCGGCCCCGGCGAGATCCTGCGGCCGACCCTCATCAGCCCGGATGGCATCGATATTCCCGCCGCGGCGGTGACCGGGGAGGCCGGCGAGGCGCTGCGGGCGGCAGACGGCGAGGAGGCGCACCTCTCGATATCCACAGCGCGCGAGCCGGGGAGCCTGCGCAACGTCGTTGCCGAGCTCGGCGACGGGGAGCGGGTCGTGATGCTCGGCGCGCACCTCGACTCGGTGATTGACGGGCCGGGGATCAATGACAACGGATCCGGGGTCGCCGCGCTGCTGGAGATCGCGCGCGGCGCGGCCCAGCTCGGCCTCCCGGACGGATCGACCCTGCGCCTGGGCTTCTGGGGCGGAGAGGAGTTCGGCCTGCTCGGCTCATCGGCCTACGTGGACGGCCTGACCGATGCGCAGCGGACCGCGATGGCGGCCTACATCAACCTCGACATGGTCGCCTCGCCGAACGGGACGACCCTGATCTACGACGACCACGGCGCTCCGCGTGGGTCGGGCACCATCACCATCGACTACGAGGTGTGGTTCGAGAGCCGGGACCTGCCCGCCGAGCGCGAGGACCTGGGCGGGGCCTCGGACCACCACTGGTTCGAGCAGGTCGGCATCCCGACCGGCGGCCTCTTCGCCGGGGCCAATGAGACCGTCACCGCCGAGCAGGGGGAACGCTTCGGCGCCACGCGCAACGAGCCGATGGATGCGTGTTATCACCTGCCGTGCGACGATGCCGCCAACGTGGACCTTGCGCGCGCCGCGACATTTGCCGACGCGACCCTGGCCGTGGCACTCCGCCTGCTGGAGGCGGACTGAGCCGACTCCCGCGGCGCCGCGCCCGGCCCGTGCACGAAATGAGGAGACACTCCCCGATGAACCGACCCCGCACGCGATCGCTCCTGCTGATCGCGACCCTGGCCGCGCTGGTGGCACTGCCCTCGGCCGTGGTGGCCAAGCAGCCGGCCGGCATCGGCTCGACCGCCGCCGCCCGCGTCTTCATGCCCAACCCGGTCGCGTCGCTCGACGACCAGACCCTCACCGACCAGAAGGACGCGGACTACCCGGCGCTGGCGCCCGCCTACGTCAACGTCACCCTCACCGACCTTGACGGCACCGGGTTCCTCTGCGGCCGCTGGGCGTGCGTCGTCAGCGAGACCGGCAACCCGGCCTACGAGCCGGACGGGACGTTCCTCTACGACCGGCATGACGACCGCTTCGAGCAGGTGATGGGCTACTACTGGATCACCGAGTCGCAGAAGTACATCCAGTCGCTCGGCTTCGGCTCGAGGTACCCCGGCATCAACATGGACAGCCAGGCGATCCGCATCAACCAGTGGGGCGTCGACAACAGCTACGCGACCGATCACCCCAAGGACGAGATGCGGATGGGCAAGGGGGGCGTGGATGACGCCGAGGACGCCGAGGTGCTGCTCCACGAGTACGGCCACCAGATGCACTTCAGCCAGTCCGCGACCTTCTTCAACGGCGGCGATGGCGGCGCGATCAGCGAGGGCTTCGGCGACTACTGGGCGGCCAACGTCGTGGAGATCCTGACCGATACGCCCGACCCCGCCTGCATCATGGACTGGGACGCCACCTCCTACGACCCGACCGCCCCGCACTGCCTGCGGCGACTCGACAGCAATCGCAGCTACCTCACCGACCGGCGCAACCAGGTGCACTACGACGGCACGATCTGGTCGCAGGCGCTGTGGGAGATGCGCCAGGCCATCGGACCGACGAAGGCGAACACCGCCATCCTGCTCGCGCAGTTCGGCCAGGACGGCCCGACCATGCCGTCGCTGGCGGCGGACATCGTGGCGCAGGTGCAGACCCAGTACGGCGACGTCGACGCCGATGCTGCGCGCGTCGCCTTCGAGGCCCGGGACATCCTGTAGCCGGGTGTCGCCAGGCAGATACCACGATGGCCCCGGCGTATGCCGGGGCCATCGGTCCGTCGGGTCGCGATCAGATGCAGCCGATGTCCGGATCCTCGATCCCGGGATGGATCATCGCCTGGCAGCCGGCCTTCACGCTGGAGAGGTGAGCGTCGCCGGTGGCGATCTCGGTCGACCATGAACCGATGCTCACCGAGCCGGTCGCCGTCGCGTCGACCATCGTGTCGTTGTCGTGGCTGTTGACGACCGCGATGCCGGGGAAGCGGACGTGCAGATGGGTCGGGTCAAGGGTGGCACGGCCGCTGGACGTCCAGGTAACGACGAGATGGGCGGTGGCGGTCGCGCCTGAGACGTCATCGCTGACGGGGATCCATGCATCCACCGACGCACTTGTGAACCGTGCGTTGCTCTGCAGGCCGACCATTGCCTGGCCCTGCCAGAGGGCGAGCAGCGGGTAGCCCTTGCCGACCGGCTCGCCGCACAGGTCGGAGACGATGACCAGCACGTCGGTTGGGCCGGCCTGCTTGTTGACCGTCCCGGGACGGCCGCCGTAGACGGCGTCCGTGCTGCCGAAATAGACGTCGGTACCGATGCAGCCGTCGACGCTGCTGGTGCCGCCGTCCGCATGGCGATAGTCGATGACCCGGTAGCCCTCCGGTGGTCCGGCCAGTGCGGCGGCGGGTATGAGAGCGGCCACCATGGCGCCGGCGGCGATGACGAGAAGCGTGCGCCTGGACATGATCGATGCGTCCTCGAGTGCGGCCCCTCCGTGCGCATCGGTCGCGCCGTCGGTGCGGGACGGCATGAGAACGGCCCAGCCGCGGCGGTCGTTACACGAGCCCGGGTCAGTCCTCGCCGGCCACCAGGCGCCGGTACGACTCGTAGCGCTCCTCGCTGATCTCGCCGCGCTGGACCGCGGCACGGATGGCGCAGCGCGGTTCGTGCACGTGGGTGCAGTCGTTGAAGGCACACGCGCCGAGAAGCGGGCGCATCTCGGGGAACGACATCGCCAGCTCGTCAGTCGGAATCTGGAAGAGGCCCAGCTCACGCAGCCCGGGAGTATCGGCGACCCATCCGCCGCCCGGCCCCTGCACCGGGATCAGCTCCGCCGAGACGGTCGTGTGGCGGCCCTTGTGGAGCACCTCGCTGACCTCGCCGGTGGCCAGCTGCAGCCCCGGCTGGACGGCGTTGAGGAGCGTCGACTTGCCGACCCCCGACGGGCCGGTGACCACGCTCACCCGTCCCGCCAGGCGCTCCCGCAGGCGGTCGACGTTGATTGCGCCCCGGGCCGAGACGTACTCGACCGGGTAGCCGATGCGCTCGTACTCTCCGAACAGCCCGCGCGCCTGCTCCTCGCCTACCAGGTCGACCTTGTTGGCGACCAGCACCGCTTCCACCTCGTTCGCCTCCGCGACGATCAGGAAGCGGTCCACCAGGCGCAGGTGGGGCGGCGGGTCGGCGCACGCGAAGACGACCAGCACCTGATCGACGTTCGCAACCAGCAGGTCCTCGCGCCACACCCCGCGCGGACCGGGCTGACGGCGGCTGAACCGGGTGCGCCGCGGCTCGACCTGCTCGATCATCCCCGTCCCGTCGGGAAGCGTGGCAACCGCGACGCGGTCACCGATGACGGCGAGGTCGGAGCTCTGGCGATCCTTCTTGATGCGGCCGCGCATGCGCGACTCGATGGTCGCGCCGTCGTCGGCCAGGACGGTGTAGAAACCGCTGCGCGCGCGCAGCACGGTACCGGTGGTCAAGGTGGTGTGCTCTCCAGCTGGACCGGCGTGGCGCGGAGCGCCGGCGTCGGTATCGGTCGTCGAAGGTGGCGGTGAGAGCGTCCGCCGTGCTCGCCGGCTCGTGGGCCGCGAGGAGCCGCTCAGCTCAGCGAGCGGCGGGATGCAGGCGGACGCGGGTCGCCGATCGGGTGGTCATCGGGGTCGCTCCTTTCGCCTGCGGATGAGATGGCTGTCGGCCGCACCCTAGACCGGGGTGGGCGCGGGTGTCAATGCCGCGTCAGCCCAGCGCCCCCACCGCGTTGCCGTACACCGCCTCGAGCCGCCGAGGGACCGCCGGTCCGCGTGCCATGCGGCCGTCCGAGCCGGAGAGCCGCGCGCCGATGCCGGCGAGCCACGCTCGGCCGCTCGCGTTCTCCGCCGGCATCATGGCGAGCACCGGAGCGTCGAGCTCCGGCGGTCTCGCGTCGAGGGTCGCGCGCAGGAGAGCGGCTGCGGCCCGGGTGTCGTCCGCGAGCCATGGCCCCAGGCGCGTTCCCTCGTCACGCACGACCGCGTAGCCGACGAGGACGCCCACGCGCGTGGCCACGATGGTCGAACGCGCCGGGTCGGCGAGCGCGGCAGCCAGGATCGGGGAGCGATCGCCGCCGAAGCGAGGGCCGTCATAGGCGGCGAGCCGGGCCAGGGCCGCGGGTTCGGACGTGTGCACAACGGTGTGGCCCTCTTCTCGCAGCAGCGCGCCCGCAGCGACGGGGATCTCGGCCAGCGTCCCAGGCTCCTGGCCCGTGAACCCGTGCCGTTCGTAGAGCGGTCTGCCGGCCGGCGTCGCGAACAGCTCAACGCGCTCGACGCCGCGCTCGTCCAGGAAGCCGAGCACCTCGCCCAGGATCGCCGAGCCGATCCCCTCGCGCCGTCGGGACGGCGCAACGACCATGTTGCCGACGACGCCGAGCCGGCCATAGCTGATCCCGGAGCCCATGCCCGCAACGCCGTCGCCATCAAGGGCCAGGAAGAAGCGGGCGTGTGGCGCTCGCATCGCCTCGTACACGGCCCAGGGATGCGTCTTCCACTCGGCGGCGTCGCGGAGTGCGCGGACGTGGGGAAGATCGGCGGGCGTGGCATGGCGAATCTGCATCGGTCGTTCGAGTGTCGCATGGCGTCACCTGCCGGCACTCCACGAGCGGTCGCCTACACTCGATGCCCGTGGACGATCTCGCATCCCGCTCTCCCTTGCCGCCACACGTCGAGCTGCTGGCGGTGGGTGGCGGCGTCGCTGCCGCGAGATGCGTGCGTGCCATGCGCCGGCAGGGGTTCCGCGGAAGCATCCTGCTGGTCGGCGACGAGTCGCTCCCGCCCTACAACCGGCCGCCGCTGTCGAAGGAGCTGCTGCTGACCGATGACCCGCCGCCCGACGAGCTGCTGCTGGCCGAGGCGGAGGAGTGGTACGCACGACGGGGCGTGCTGCTGGCCAGGGGCGCGACGGTCGCCCGCCTCGACCTCGACGCGCGCACCGCGACGCTGACCGATGGAACCCGCGTCGGCTACGACCGCTGCCTGATCGCCACTGGTGCCGCGCCGCGCCCGCTGCGCATCGCCGGCGGTGAGCGGGCGCTGCTCCTGCGCACGGTGACCGATGCGCGCATCCTGCGGGGGGCGATCGATGCGCATCGCGGCGCCGCCGCGGTGGTGGTCGGCGGCGGGTTCATCGGCCTGGAGGTGGCATCCGCGCTGGCAGCGAGGGGCCTCTCGGCGACCGTGGTGGAGCTCGGCGACACCCTGTGGGGCGGTCAGCTGGGGCGCCTGCTCGCCGCGCGTGCCGGGGACCTGCTCGCCGCCGCCGGCGTGACGGTCCGGCTCGGGGCGGCCGTCACGCGCCTGGATGCCGGCGGGGCATGGATCGGTGACGAGCTGCTGCCGACAAGCCTCGTGGTGGCGGGCATCGGTGTCGTCCCGCGCGACGAGCTGGCGCGAGCGGCGGGACTCGCCGTCGACGACGGCATCCTCGTCGACGAGGCGGGCCGCACCTCGGACTCCGCGATCTGGGCGGCGGGCGACGTGACCCGCGTCGGGGGCCAGCGGGTCGAGCACTGGCATGCCGCCCGCGAGGCGGGGGAGCGTGCGGCCGCATCGATGCTGGGTCAGGCCGTGGCAGACGTGCCCGTGCCATGGGTCTTCTCCGAGCTGGCCGGCACGACGCTCGACGTGATGGGTGCCCCCGCCAGCGGCGACGAGGAGGCGTGGCTGGCGGACGAGCGGGTCGTGGTCTCGTCACGGGAGGGGCGGACGGTTGGCCTCGCCGTGCTGGGCGGAGCGATCGCGCCGCAGGCCGCGCGATCGCTGATCGGTCAACCCCATGCTGCGGTCGTCGCGGCGCTTGAGCGGTGACGATCCGGCGGCCGCATTGCGCGGCGCGCCGACCATTCTCGTCCGTGGCGGGAGCATCCCGCCGGCACCCGGGCGTCGAATCGGTGTCGGATCGGTGTAGCATCGGATCCTGGAGCGCGGCTGGCGCGCGGCAACGGAGGAGCATCATGAAGATCGAGGACGTCGAGGGCATCGGTCCGGCCTTCGCCACGAAGCTACAGGCGGCGGGCGTACGAACGAGTGAGGGACTGCTGGAGCGTGCAGGTCCCAAGAGCGGTCGCGACGACCTCGCAGCGGCAACGGGGATCAGCGGCAAGCTACTGCTCGAATGGGTCAATGCCGCGGACCTGATGCGCATCAAGGGCATCGGCGCCCAATTCTCCGACCTGCTGGAGGCCGCCGGCGTCGACTCCGCCGCCGAGCTGGCGCAGCGCAATGCGACCGCCCTTGCCGCGACCTTTGGCGAGCTCAATGCCGCCCGCGGCACGACGCGCCGCATGCCCAGCGCGGCCGAGGTGCAGGGCTGGATCGACCAGGCAAAGCGGCTGCCCAAGGTGGTGAGCCACTAGGGGCCCTCGAGCGCGACCATGCGCGGTTGACCGTTCGGGCGCCGAGCGGGACAATGGGCGGCAACACCGACCAATTCAGTCGGGATTCGCCCGCGGCGGTCCCGGCGCGAGCCCACGAGGAGCGCATGGCGATTCCGAACCCGGCCCTGGGCCAGATCCCCGACAGCTACAAGTACGGCTGGCACGACGCCGAGCAGCCACGCACCACCTTCGCCAAGGGCATCAGCGCGGATGTCGTTGCCGAGATCAGCCGGATCAAGGGCGAGCCGGAGTGGATGACCAAGCTGCGCCTCAAGGCGTACCGGCACTTCGAGGCACGCCCGATGCCGAACTGGGGCGCGGATCTCGACGGGATCGACTTCCAGGACATCTACTACTACGTCACGGGCACCGACAAGGCCGTCCAGTCGTGGGACGACGTCCCGGACTACATCCGCCGCACCTACGACAAGCTCGGCATCCCCGAGGCGGAGAAGAAGTACCTGGCCGGGGTCGGCGGCCAGTACGACTCCGAGGTCGTGTACCACAACATTCGCGAGGACCTGGAGAAGCAGGGCGTCATCTTCCTGGGGACCGATGAGGCGCTGGTCAAGCACCCTGAGCTGTTCCGCGAGCACTTCGGCACGGTGATTCCCGCCAACGACAACAAGCTCGCCGCCCTCAACACGGCGGTCTGGTCGGGCGGCTCGTTCATCTATGTGCCCAAGGGCGTGCACGTCGAGCTGCCGCTGCAGGCCTACTTCCGGATCAACACGGAGAACATGGGCCAGTTCGAGCGGACGCTGATCATCGCCGACGAGGGCTCATCGGTCCATTACGTCGAGGGCTGCACCGCCCCGACCTACTCGACCGCCAGCCTGCACAGCGCGGTGGTCGAGATCATCGTCAAGAAGGGCGCGCGGGTGCGCTACACGACGATTCAGAACTGGAGCCACAACGTCTACAACCTCGTCACCAAGCGCGCCGTGGCGCACGAGGACGCGGTCATGGAATGGGTCGACGGCAACCTCGGCTCCAAGGTGACCA
>JBDTQJ010000071.1:0-10649 GCA_039932235.1 Chloroflexota bacterium | reverse complement strand
CGCGCGCCATGCTCACCGTGGCGCTCTTCCTCATCTACGAGCGCGCGTTCGCGTCAGCTTGGCTGGCCGGTGTCGGGGTGGCCATCTACATGGTGAATCCGAGCTACGTGTTCTTCAGCTCCACGTTTGTCTACGAGTCACTCGCGATTGCCATCAGCGCCGTCCTGATCCTTGCCACCGTCCGGCGCCAGGATGCCACCGGCCGCGCGCAGGTGGTCTATGCGGGGATCGTGCTCGTCACGTCGGTGGCGCTGGTGCTGACCCATCACGTGACGACCCTCGCGACCATCGGCATCCTGGTGGTCATCGCCGTCACCAACCTGCTGTTCGGGCGACATGTCGTCGCCGCGCGCCGTGCGGCAGAGGGCGCGGCACTGCTCGCGACTCTGTTCCTCATCTGGCTGGTCGTTGCGGCGCAGGCGACCGTCGCGTACCTCGGTCCTCCGATCGTCGATGCCGTCCGCCAGTTCGTCGGCCTGCTCCTCGGCGAGGATGTGACACGTCCGCTTTTCACCGCCGAGACTGGCCTGGTCGCGCCGCTCTGGGAACGGATCAGCGCGATTGCGGCAACAGCGATCACCCTCGGCGGCATCGGGCTCGGGGTCGTGGGCGCCTGGCGTCGGTATCGGACCAACCCGCTTGCCATCGCCCTCACTGCCATCGCGGTTGCCTATCCCGCGATCCTGGTAGTGCGCTCCACGCGTGCGGGCGGCGAGCTCGCGGCGAGATCCTCGGCGTTCGTGTTCATCGGTGTCTCGTTCGCCATCGCCTTGGCGGTCGCATGGGTCCTCTCGACGGACCTCGTGCGCTGGCGGCCCGTTCGGCGGCGGCTGTTGCTCTCGGGTGCCGCGGGCCTGCTGCTCGTGGGCGGCGTGATCGTGGGCTCCCCCTCGTGGCAGCGGCTACCGGGTCCGTACCTCGTCGAGGCGGATTCGCGATCGCTCAACCTCCAGAGCCTCGCCATGGCGGAGTGGACGGTGGAACACCTCGGGCCGAATCGGGCCTTCGCCGCCGATCGGTTCAATCGGCTGATGGTGGGTGCGTACGGCCATCAGCGCGTCGTCTTCGCGCACGGCGCCGGGACGGCGGAGTGGCCAGTCTTCATCACCGATGTCATCGGTCCCGCCGAGATCAACGTTCTCCGCCGTGGCGGCGTCGAGTACACCATTATCGACCGTCGGCTGGCCGATGGTCCGCCCTACGTGGGCTACTACTACGAAAAGGCCGAGCGGCTGCGACGCGCGTCGGAGGAGCCGATGCAGCCGAGCCAGCTCGACAACTTCGACGTGGTCCGCGGCAGCAGCCGGATCTTCGACAGCGGGGATCTGCAGATCTACGACGTGCAGGAACTCACCAAGTGAAGCGCGGTCAGCTCGGCTACCCGCTCCTTGCGGGCGTGCTCCTGGTCCTCATCGTCGCCGGAGCCCTGGGCTTCATGCCGGTCTGGCTGGTTGCGGCGGCGGTCTACGCCATTCCGGGGTTCCTCGTCATCGAGCTCGACCTCGGCAGCGACGACGTCGGCCGCGTTGAGCGCGCGCTCTTGGCCGTGAGCCTGAGCATGGTGCTGATCATCATCGGAGCGCAGGTCCTCAACCTGTTGCCGAGCGGGATCTCTGGGCTTTCGTGGATAATCCTGCTGGGAGGCGTCAGCACGGTCGTGGCCGCCGTCCTGGTGCGCGTCCGACAGCCCGGCCGCAGCTATCCCGAGCGATCCAGCCTGCGCCCGGTCGAGCGAGCCGATGGCCTGGAGCTGATCGGTGGCGCTGTCTTGATGCTGCTGGCGCTCATCGTCGCAGTGCTCGGGGCCACGGTGCGCACAGATCCTGGATTCACGCAACTGTCAATCGAGCGCCTGTCGGACACGGTGAATATCACCGTCGATAGCCGGGAGCTGACGCACAGTCGCTATCGGCTCGTCATCAGCACCGAGTCCGACGAGCACGTGCTGGAGCTGGCCCCGGGCGAGTCGTGGTCGCTACGGATCCAGGCGCCGGACGGGGCCCAGCGGATCGAGGCCCAGCTCTTCCTCGGCAGCGAGACCACGCCGTACCGCGAGGTTAGTCTCGAGCTGTGACCGGGACGAAGCGTCCCCTCACCACCCGTACTCCCATCGCCCGATATCCGGGTTGGGGCCGACGATCGGGTAGGCGGTGAAGCCTCCGACGGCCCACGTCCCATGATCCCGCGCCGGGGACGCGCTGGTGACCCGATAGTCTCGTGTGCTCGGGTTCAGAAACCGCGGGTCGGCAAAGGCGCCGGTCCGATCGTAGCCCCACGAGCGCCACGTTGCCATGCTGCTGGTCGAGCCGGACCCAACCTTGGATGCGATCGTGCCGCCTGACCGGTGCCACAGCAGATTGAAGTCGATCTTTACAGATGTCGGCAGCGCCGATTCTATGCCATAGATCTTGCCGGTGTTCTGGTAGGCGATGTTGTTCATGATCCGGAGGCCGGCGATCGAGGTCGCGTGCGCCGTTCCGCCCTGCTTGAGATCGAAGACAAAGACGTCGAGCTGGTGGAACGTGTTGTTGGCCACCAGCATATTCTCGGCGCACCGGAACACCATGCCCTTGCTGACGTCCTTCGTCGTGGCACCGTAGGCCACGTTGCGACGGAAGATGTTGTTGCTGCACGCGGCCCCGTCCGACCCGGTCTCGATGACCATGCGGTTGTCCCACATCGTGTTGCCTTCGATGGTCACATTGCTCGACGCGTAGATCTCCGTTGCTCCTCCATCGTAGCCCCAGTCCGGGCTGACGGCGCGGTTCCCCCAGATGGCATTTCTGGCGACCAGCACGTCGCCCGTGCTGTGGACCACGGAGACGCCGACGCCGCCATGGTCGTCGGACCCGCCCTGGGTGGCCACCACCATCCGGTCTTGGTGGTGGATGCGGTTGGAGGTCACCCGGACGCCATCGCCGCCGCGAAGCACGAAGACGCCCTCGGCGTTGAGGCTGATGGTGTTGTTGTAGACGGTCACGTAGGACGAGTCGACGACCGAGACGCCGTAGCTCCGGTTGTCGTAGATGGTGTTCGCCTCGACGAGAACACGTGTGGATGCATTCTCGATCCTGATCCCTGCGCCACCCCGGCTCGCTGCCGCCCCCGTCACCCTGAGGCCGCGGATGACGATGTCATGTGCGCGGCTCACTTTGATCACATCCGCGGTGGTGGATGAGCCGGCTACGGTGACGACCTCCCCGGGGTAAGCCTGGAACGTGATCGGGCTCGTGCTCGTGCCCGAACGCTTCACCACGAACCCGCCATAGGTGCCGGCCCGGACCTGGACGATCGCCCCAGTGGGGGCGGCGTCCGCGGCGCGTTGCAGGGTGCGCCACGGCTGCGAGGCGGTGCCGGGGTTCGTGTCACTCCCGCGCGGGCTGACGTAGTAGTTCGTGGCAGCGGCCGCGGGGCTCGCGATGCCTACCTGGAGGAGGGCGGTGAGTACGAAGCTGATGGCCAGCGGCAGCACGCCGCGACGGTGATGGTCAATGCGATTCATAACGTCCAATATCGGGTGCGGCGCCGATGACCCCGTCTGTGTCTCCGGCCACGGTGACGGCGCGGTCGATGGCGGGTGAATCCACGGTAAGCCGGAAATCGAGGGTCTCCGCTTGATGGAATGAAGGATCGACGTTCATGCTGTGAAGGTCAAATCCGGTCCACGAACGGAACGTGCTGAGGCTGGATGTCGAGCCGTAGCTGCCGTAGCTGCCGAGGGCGCCACCCGATTGCTGGTACACGACGTTGTAGTCCGCCCGGACAAGAGGCGCCAGGCCGCTCGCGATGCCGTACACCTTCCCGGCACGCATGACGGCCACGTTGTTTAGGAGCGTGAGGCCGCTGATGGAGGTGCCGAAGTTCCCTCCGGTCTGGATGTCGAAGACGAACATGTCAAGCTGGTAGAACGTGTTGTTGGCGATCAGCATACCCTCTGCACACCGCAGGATCATCCCCTTGCTGACGTCGACGGTGGTGGCCCCGTACGCGACGTTTCGAGTGAATCGGTTGCCGCTGCAGGCCGCCCCGTCGCTCCCCGTCTCGAGCACGTTGCGGTTGTCCCACACGGTGTTCCCCGTGATCGTTACCTGGCTGGCCGCGTAGATCTCGAAGGCGCCACCGTCGTAGCCGTAGTCAGGGCTGGGCGCTCGATTGCCCCACACCCGGTTCCCGGTGGCCAGCACCGGGCCGGTGGTGCGCACGAACGACACGCCTACCGCCCCATGATCGTCGCCGCCACCGACGGTGGCGACCACCATTCGATCCTGGTGATGGATGCTGTTGTTGCTGACAACCACCCCGGTGCCGGCGTGCAGGATGTACACGCCCTCGGCGTTGCCGGTGATCTCGTTGTTCCATACCGTCACGTACGTGGAATCCACGATGCTTATGCCATAGCTGCGGTTCTCGCGCAGGATGCTCGACTCGACGCGGATGCGGGTGGAGCCGCCGTCCACGCGGACCCCGGCCCCCGACTTGTCGGCGGCCGCGCCCTGGACGATCAGGCCGCGCAGGACGATATCGTGGACCGCAGCGAGCGCGATGACATTGACGGTGGTCGCGGACCCGGAGATGACGGCCGTCTCACCCGGGTAGGAGGCAAAGGTGATCGGTGCGCCCGCCGTGCCCGAACGCGTCATGCGGAACCCGGCGTGCATGCCGGCACGAATCAGCACGGTCGCACCTGCCGGCACCGTGGACGCCGCGTGCTGCAGCGTCCTCCACGGAGCGCTGGCGGTCCCAGGATTGCTGTCGCTGCCGGTCGTCGATACGACGAATCCATCGATGGCGGGTGGCGTGATGGGCGCCGGTGACGGCGTCACGACGGGCGTCGACGTGGCGGTGACGGTCGGTGATGGGAGCGGCGCGACCGAGGGGCTGGGCGCCGTGGTCGGCGCCGGAGGCGACGGTGGCGTTGTCGGCAGGGGCGTCGGCGGTGCGGCGGTCGGCACCGGCACGGGCGTCGACGCAGGTGTCACGGTGACGGTGATGCTGACGACCATCGCCGTCGGGGCCGGTGAGTTCTTTGGATTTTTTCCCGCGCCGAAGTAGGAGGCCGCAACGACGTGGCCGCCGGCCGCCGCCGCCACGGGAACCGTGACGGGGACGTCAAAGGCGCCCTTCTGATTGCTGCGCGCCGGCGCCAGCTGTGCGCCGTCCCACCACACGACGAGTGGCGTGTTGCGGGTGAATCCCGCGCCCGCCACTCGGGCCACCACTCCGGGCTGTAGCACGCCGAGGGTGGTGAGGGTCGGGTTGGCGGCGGACGCGGACATCATCGGCAGCGCCACTGCCGGCACCAGGGCGATCATGATGATCAGCGCCACGATGTCCTTGAGACGATGCGCGCCACCAGGTCGGTCGCCTCCGCCGCGTCCAGCCGGGGGAGCGCTGGACGGGGGGGAGGAGGTTCGTACCGAAATCGGGAGCGCCTTGTATCTCATGAGCGGACGCTACGCGGCTGGGCTGGAGATGTCTGTGGGCCATTGGTTTCGCCATCGGTTCATGGCTGGCGCGCCGGCAGATCCGGCGCGAACGCGCACCGCACTCTGGACCGCACGCAACATCACCGAACCCGACAGGGAAGGGCGTCCCGGCACGACTTGAGTACCATGCATCCGACATGGACCACCAGCACACCGCGCCTAGGGCGCCTACCCACGACGCGGGGCTGACGCGGCGCATTGCCCGCGGCGCCGCCGGTACGTTCGCCCTCAACATCGCCGGTAGCGCGCTCAATTTCTTGATCGCCATCGTGCTGACACGGGTCCTCACCCTGAGTGGCTATGGCCTCGTCGTCTTCGTCATGGCGCTGGTGATGCTTCTGGCGATCCCAGGCGTCCTGGGCCTGGACCGCCTGCTCACGCGCGAAGTGGCCGTCCATGATCGGCGCGGCGAACTTGGTGCAGCCCGCGCCGTCGTCTCGGGGTCCCGGCTCATGACGCTCTCGGCGGCCATCGCCATTGGGCTCGTCGCAGCGCTGGTGAGCATCGTCGTCGCGCGCGGCGTTGCCTCGGAGACGGTTGTGGCGGTGTGGATCGGACTGGTCGCCCTGCCGCTGGCGACGTGGAACCGGGTGCAGCAGGGCGCGACCCTGGGGATGCGGCGTATCGTGGCCGCCCAGGCCCCGGAGATGGTGATCCGCCCGCTGGCCTTCATCATCCTGGTGGGACTCGCGGCTGCGGTCCTGGGAGTTCCGCTGACGGCTCCCGTCGTGCTGGTCCTCTTCGCCGTCTCGTTCGCGGCAGCGGTCGGACTCGGTGCCATTTTTCTCGTCCGGGCCATGTCGACTCCCGGCGCGTTGCCGGCGCGAGGCGCAACCTTTCCCTCGCTGCGCCACGCGCTGCCGTTCGCCATCCTCGGAGGGGCTGCCGTCATCAACAATCAGGCGGGTATCGTCCTGCTGGGGCTGATGGCCACGACCGAGCAGTCGGGCCTTTACGGCGCGGCGGCGCGGCTGGTGCTGCTCATCCCGTTCGCGCTGACGGCGGTCAACGCGGTGCTGTCACCGACCGCGGCACGCCTCTGGGATGCAGGGCGGACCCAGGAGCTGCGCCGGCTGGTGACGCTCAGCGCACGCGTCACGCTGCTCTGCTCGCTGCCGCCGGCCCTTGGGTTCATCCTCTTCGGGTCGTGGTTCCTTGACCTCGCGTTCCCCCCGCCGTTCACCGCGGCTGCCCCGGCGCTCGCCATCCTCAGCCTTGGCCAGCTCGTCAACGCAGCGATGGGCTCGGCGGGTACCCTGCTGACGATGGCCCGGCGTGAGCGCCAGGCGGCGCTCGGCGTGACGGTGGGTGCGGCGGTCACGGTCGTCGTCAGTGTGGCGCTGATCCCGTGGCTCGGGGTGGTGGGCGCGGCGTGGGCGGGCGCGCTCAGCCTGACCACCTGGAACATCTGGCTTGCGCTCGTCGCCCGTCGCGAGCTGGGAATCGACACCACTGCGCTCGGTCTTCATCCGCGGAGCCTTCATCGCCCGGCCATCGTCGAGGAGCTGGGGCGGCCATCGGATGCCTGAAGGTCGCATCCCGGAGTTCTTCATCGTCGGCGCACCTCGCTGCGGCACGACGTACATGTTCGACTACCTGGGCCGCCACCCTGGCGTGTACGTGCCGCCCAACAAGGAGCCCAACCATTTCTGCACCGATCTGGACTCCGGCAGCTTTCTCGACTCGGTGTCGTTCATGCGCGACCGCGACGAGTACCGGATGCTGTTCGCCGAGGCCGATGAGCGACAGCTGGCCGGCGAGGCGTCCACCTGGTACCTGTACTCCCGGGACGCCTCGGCCAACATCCACGCCGCGCGAGCCGACGCGCGGATCCTCATCATGCTTCGCGACCCGGTGGAGATGATGTATTCGCTGCACGGACGTCGCCGCTTCGGCGGAACGGAAGAGCTTCCGTTCGCCGAGGCGCTCGCTGCCGAGGAGGACCGACGCCACGGCCGCCGGCTCCCGCGCCGCCCGCGCAACGTCAAGGGCCTTCTCTACCGCGACGTGGCGCGGTACGCGGAGCAGGTCGAGCGATACCTCGATCGGTTCGGACCGGATCAGGTCCACATCACGATATTCGACGACTTCCGATCGGATCCGCGCGCCGCCTACGCGTCCGTCCTCGGCTTCCTGGGCCTGCCGGCCATCCCCATGACCGAAGCGGCAGTCGTCAACGCGGCCGCCCGCCGGCGGAGCGAGACGCTCCAGCGGGCCATTCTCACGCCGTGGGTGATCCGCCTTGGCCGGAAGATCATCCCGCGGACTCTCCGGCCGCACGTCGGCCCGTTGATGGATCGCCTGAATGCTGCGCCCGAGCGACGGACAGCGCTCGATCCGGCGTTACGCCGCTCGCTCGTCCAAGAGCTGCGGCCAGACGTCCGTCGCCTGGGAGCACTGCTCGATCGCGACCTCGAAGAGCTCTGGTTGGGAGACCCCGCGGCAGACTGAAGGGCGTCGGGAAAGGTCTATCCCCCGGGACCGACCAGCAGCCGGATGGCACGCGCTCGCTCGCGCGGGGAGCGCAGCCGAAGCACCCGATCGGCGTGCGGGGTGAGTGCTGCCGCAACGGAGGCGCGTGTCTCGATTTCGATCCCCGTTTGGGGGGATCGCCCGTAGCGCGTCGAGGTCCCGAGTGTGCCGATGAGCTGGCGGAGCCGTCGAGCGTAGTCGCGGAACCGGAGGAAGCGACGCCACCCTCGCTGGTGACCCGCCTCGGCGACGCCCTGTTGGACGAATCGCCGCACCATGCGAAGCGCTGGACGGATGCCGCCCTCGTCGAGCCAGATGATGAGATCGGCCTGCGCGAATGCCGGCTCGGTCCATCCGATGTCGACGCCTTCGCATATCCACACCGGCCCGCCCGCCAGCTGATCGGTGAACGTACGCAGGATGCCTGCGTCCCGCAGCGGGCTGCCACCGCCTGCCACGTGCCCCACGTCGTCCAGATGGTGGACTGGCCAGCCGTGTGCGCCGGCGAGGCGCGTGGCGAGCCACGTCTTGCCGGATCCGGCAGGCCCGATGATCGCGATTCGGCGTGCCGCCGAGATGCGGATGGGAGCCAGGTCGAACGCGGCATACCGCTCGGCTCGTTTCCGTGCGACGGGTTTTGTTGCTATGGTCCTCGCTCGCGCCGCCCGGCGCGCCAACCTTCGAAGCATCGAGCGGCGAGTATGGCAGAACACCTATATGTCGCCGGAGGGCGGCAGCGGGGGCTACGTCCCCTGACCGCGGCGCTGGACTGGTACCAATATGAGGCTGGCGTGCTCCTGCGCGTCGACGCCGAGAAGGGGACCGCGACGCGGCAGCTGGAGTACGTGTCGCCACCGGAGGTGATCCCCGACGAAGGCGCAACGATCCTCTTCAAGTCCGGCTCCCTGGCGGGTGACCACCTCTACATGACAACCCAGACCGAGGTCCTGATCTATCGGCTGCCGGACTTCGTCCTCGAGCGCCACATCTCCATCCCACAGTTCAATGACTTGCACCACGTCATCCTCGGCAGGGACGGATCGCTGGTCGTCGCGGCCACCGGCATGGACATGGTCTTCGAGATCGACCTGGACGGGACGATCCTGCGCGAGCACGACGTCACCGGGAACGGCCTCTGGCATCGATTCTCCCGCGACACTGACTACCGCAAGGTGGCCACCACCAAGCCGCATGCCGCCCATCCGAACTATGTGTTCCGCCTCGGGGATGAGATCTGGGCGACGCGCTTCGAGCACCGGGACGCGGTCTCCGTTGTCGACCCTTCGAGGCGCATCGATATCGGCGTGCAACGAGTACACGACGGCGTGGTCCGCGGCGAGCGCATCTACTTCACCACCGTCGATGGCCACGTCGCGATCGCGAACGCCCAGTCGCTCACGGTCGACCGCGTGGTCGACCTGACCAAGAGCCACCCACGCGAAACTGTCCTCGGCTGGACACGCAGCATCTATCCGGTGGACGACAGGCATGCATGGGTCGGCTTCTCGCGCATCCGCCCGACCAAGTTCCGCGAGAACGTGGGTTGGGTTGCGCGCGGCTTCCGGCGTGACATCGGCACCCACATCGGACTCTATGACCTCGAATCGGGGGAGTGCCTCCAACAGATCGAGCTCGAGAAATATGGTCTCAGCGCCGTCTTCGGCATCTACCCGGTGCCCCCCGCTCCCTAGCGCACGCTCGGTAGCGCGGGTCGCTACCGCGGACCGCGGAACGACGGCTCCTGCCCATCAGCGGTATCCCGCACGTCGACACCCAGCGAGGCCAACGCATCGCGCAGCACGTCCGATGCGGCGAAGTCGTGCGCTGCTCGCGCCGCGGCGCGTCGTTCGAGCAGCTCGGCGGCGCCGGCCGGAAGCTCCCCGGAAGGCGCGACAGCGCCAGCGGTGACATCCACTCCCAGCACGCGATCGAAGTCGACCAGCAGGGCGCGACGCTGCGCTGGCGAGAGGTCGGGCGCAGCGGCCACGTCGTGGGCCACGGCCACCGCACGGGGAGTCGCGAGGTCATCCGCGATGGCGGCGGTGAACCGCTCCCGGTAGCCGGGGAGGGGCTCGGCGGTGAGGTCAATGGCGCCGGCATCGGTCTCGGAGGCGGCGGAGGCCGCGCGGCGGAGTCGAGCGAGGCCGGCGGTCGCGGCGCGCATGGCGTCCTCGGTGAAGTCGAGCTTTGAGCGGTAGTGCGCCTGCAGCGCCAGGTAGCGGAACGCGAGCGGCTCGAATCCCTTGGCCGGCAGCTCGGTGACCCGGATGATGTTCCCCGCCGACTTGGCCATCTTGGCGTCCCTGAGTGTCAGGAACTCGCCATGCATCCAGACCTTGACGACCTCGTGTCCGAGGGCACCCTCCGACTGCGCGATCTCGTCCTCATGGTGGGGGAACTTGTTGTCGATCCCGCCGGTATGGATGTCGACCCACTCCCCGAGATGCTCGAGGCTCATCGCCGAGCACTCGATGTGCCAGCCGGGAAAGCCCGGACCCCACGGCGAGTCCCATCGCATGCGCCGATGCTCCTCGGCCCGCTTCCATAGCGCGAAGTCCACCTGGTCGCGCTTGTCCGCCTCGGCCTCGACACGGTGGCCGGTCCGCATCGCGTCGAGCTTCTGGCCGGAGAGCTTCCCGTAGCCGGGAAACTCGCTGACATCGAAGTACACGTTGCCATCGGTCTCGTAGG
>JBDTQJ010000070.1:0-10688 GCA_039932235.1 Chloroflexota bacterium | reverse complement strand
ACGTGGTCGCCGGTGTCGAGGTGCGGCGAGTAGATCGGCTTGTGCTTGCCTTCGAGCAGGGTGGCGATCCGCGTGGCGAGGCGGCCGAGGGTCTGGTCGCTTGCGTCGACCACCCACCAGCCTCGCTCGATCTCGCTCGCCTTGACGGCGTATGTCTTCACGGTTCGAAAGCTCCGGTCTGCGTTACGTGTGATGTGCGGCACCGACCATCTCCTGCCGGCGTCATGTGTTCGATTGGTAGACGACCCGCTCGAGGGTCAGCCCGCGCGCCGGCGCCGCGCGCCCATGAAGGGCCCGTGCACCGCCAGCGAGCAGCTCGTCGACCTGCGTCGCGGTGAGGCGTCCCCGCCCCACCTCCAGCAGGATCGCCACCATGCTGCGCACCATCCGTCGCAGGAAGGCGTTTGCCGTCACGCGAACCTCGATGAGGCTCCCGCGCCGGGTCACCGCCACCTCGACGAGGCGCCGCACCGTGCGGCCCTGCCGGTCGCTCCCGAGCGCCGCGAAGTCGCGGTGTCCGGGAAAGCGCGACGCCGCGGCCTGCATGGCCGCCACGTCGAGCCGGTCGTCGATCTCGAGCGTCCGATGTCGGTCCAGTGGCGCCCGTGCGCCATCGTGCCGAATGCGGTAGCGGTACACGCGCAAGATGGCGTCGCGGCGCGGGTCGAAGCCCGTCGCCGCGGCGCGCAGGGCGCGCACCGTCACGTCCGGGGGAAGCGCGGCATTCAGCCGCCGTCGCAGCTCCGGCCAGGCGAGCCCTGGCCCTCCGCGTCGCCGCGGAAGGCAGAAGGCGATCACCTGTCCGGTGGCATGCACCCCGGCATCGGTTCTCCCGGCAAGACGGATTCGCACCGTCTCCCCGGTCAGTCTGTTAAGGGCCTCCTCCAGGACTCCCGCGACGGTCCGGCCGCTTGGCTGGACCTGGGAGCCGATGAAGGCCGTCCCGTCGTACTCGATGACGGCGCGGGCACATCGGTGCTGCGTCGGCATCGGGCGGATTGAATTGGCGGCCCGCGCCTAGACCAGCTCGATCTGAACGATGGGCGCCGCGTCTCCGAGGCGCTGACCGATCTTCACGATCCGGGTGTAGCCCGACGCGCGGTCGGCGTACTTGCCGGCGATCTCGCTCATCAGCTTCTCGACGATGAGCGGCTCGTGCGGGATCTGGGCGGCCAGTGAGCGGCGCGCCGCGAGGCCGCCCTTCTTGGCCGTGGTGATCATGCCGTCGACCAGGCCGCGGACCTCCTTGGCCTTGGCCTCGGTGGTCTTCACCTTCTCGTAGCGAAGGATCGCGACGGCCAGGTTCGAGAGCATATGCGCCCGGTGGTCGCCCTTGCGACCCAGTCGACGTCCGGTGATCTGGTGCGGCATCGGTGCCTAGGCCTCGCGGTCCAGTTCGGCGGCGACAGCCTCGTCCAGCTCGGCCGAGGCCGGCAGGTCCGACTCGTCGGCGGCGCCGTCGCTCGACTCGGGGCTGATGAAGCCGCGCAGGGCGAGGCGTTCCTTCAGCTCGTCGAGGCTCTTCTTGCCGAAGTTGCGCATGCGCAGGAACTCGTCGTCCGAGAGGGCGAGCACCTGGCCGACCTTGGTGATGTTGTTGCGCTTCAGGCTGTTGTAGGCACGCATCGGGAGGTCGAGCTCCTCGATGGGCGCGTCGAGCAGGTTGGCCGCCACGGCACCGGTGCCGTTCGTCTCCTCGCCACCGGCGCGCGGCGCGCGACCGATGTCGGCGAAGCGCGACAGCTCGTTGACGAGGATCGTCGCCGCCTGCGCCACCGCCGCCTGCGGCGTGGTGGTCGCATCGGTCTCGACCTCGAGCAGGAGACGATCGAAGTTCGTCATCTGGCCGACGCGAGTGTCGCTGACCGTGAAGTTGACGCGCCGCACGGGGGAGAAGATGGCGTCGACCGGGATGACCCCGATGGGCATCTCCTCCGTGTGCTCCGCGGGTCGATAGCCGATCCCCGTCTCCACCGTCAGGTCCATCTCGATGGCCCCGTCATCGGAGTCGAGGGTCAGCAGCACGAGATCCGGGTTCACCACCTCGATGTCGGCGGACTCGGTGATGTCGGCCGCGGTGACCGGGCCGGAGCCGCGCTTCATGAGCTTGAGGGTCACCGCGTGACGCGCAAACGAACGAAGGCGCAGCTGCTTGATGTTGAGGACGATCTGGGTGACGTCTTCCTTGACGTTCTCGATGGTGCTGAACTCGTGGAAGACGCCGGTGATCTGGATGCCGGTGACGGCGGACCCCTCCAGGGAGCTCAGCAGGACGCGACGCAGGGCATTGCCCAGCGTGACGCCGTAGCCGTCCTGGAGCGGCTGCACCTCGAAGGTGCTGGTGTTGCCGTCCGACGAGACCTCCTCGATGCGAGGGGTCGGGATTTCAATGGTCGTGGTCTCGAGATCGATCATGAGCGGTCGTTGGTGCCCCTAGGTGCTAGCGCGAGTAGTACTCGACGACGAGCTGCTCGTTGAATTCAAGCGGCATCTGCTCGCGCGCCGGTTCGGCGATGACGGTTCCGCTGAGCTTGCCCGCGTCGGGGCTCACCCAGTCAGGAGTCTGAGCCGACTTCATCAGCTCGGCGGTGGTCTTGAAGATCTCCCGGCTGCGCCGGCCCTCGCGGACCTCGACCTTGTCGCCCACCGCGACGCCGAAGCTCGGCACGTTGGTGGGTCGGCCGTTGACCGCGAAGTGTCCGTGGCTGACCAGCTGCCGCGCCTGGGCACGGCTGGAGGCGAGGCCCATCCGGAAGACCACGTTGTCGAGGCGCATCTCGAGCATGCGGAGCAGGTTCTCGCCGGTCATCCCCTTGCGCTTCTCCGCCTTCTCGAAGTAGTTCTGGAACTGCTTCTCGAGGACGGAGTAGCTCTTCCGGACCTTCTGCTTCTCACGCAGCTGGAGACCGTACTCGCTCACCTTGCGGCGGCGCTGCGCATACATCCCCGGGGGGGTGCTGCGGCGCTCGAACGAGCACTTCTTGGTGTAGCAGCGGCTGCCCTTCAGGAAGAGCTTCAGCCCTTCTCGGCGACAGATGCGGCAGACCGCGTCGTTGTATCGTGCCATCTCTTCTCCCTCAGACCCGGCGCCGCTTGGGCGGGCGGCAGCCGTTGTGCGGGATGGGCGTGACGTCGGTGATCGCGGTCACCTCGAGGCCGGCGGTCTGGAGCGAGCGGATCGCCTGCTCGCGGCCGGCGCCGGGTCCCTTGACGTAGACCTCGACCTGGCGCATGCCGTGCTCCATCGCCTTGCGCGCGGCGATCTCCGCCGTCTGCGAGGCGGCGTAGGGCGTGCTCTTGCGCGAGCCCTTGATGCCGGCCAGGCCAGCGCTGCCCCAGCTGATGGCGTTCCCGCTCGTGTCGGTGATCGTCACGATCGTGTTGTTGAACGTCGACTGGATGTGCGCATGCCCGACGGGGACGTTCTTCCGCTCGCGCTTCTTGCCGCGCTGCTGTGGGCGCTTCCGTTCAGCCATGGAACTCCTGTGTCACGCCGATCCGATCGGCGGTCTGGTCGATGTGTCGTTACTTCTTGCGGCGTACCGAGACGATCTTGCGAACGCCCCGACGCTGACGTGCGTTGGTCTTGGTGCGCTGTCCGCGCACCGGGAGGTTGCGCCGATGGCGAAGGCCGCGGTACGACCCGATCTCCATCAAGCGCTTCACATTCATGCTGACTTCGCGGCGCAGGTCGCCCTCCACCTTGAAGCCCTTGTCGATGACCTCGCGCAGACGGTTGACGTCGTCCTCGCTGAGGTCGCGGACGCGCGTGTCCGGCGAGACGCCGGTCGCGGTCAGCACCTTGCGGGCGGACGACGGGCCGATGCCGTGGATATAGGTGAGGGCGATCTCCACGCGCTTCTCGCGCGGGATATCGACACCAGCGATACGTGCCACGTTGCTTCGGCTACCCCTGTCGCTGCTTGTGCTTGGGAATGACGCAGATGACCATCACCACGCCGGAACGCTTGATCACCTTGCAGCGCTCGCAGCGAGGCTTCACGGACGCTGAAACCTTCATCTCATCCTGTACGTGATCCGACCCCGGGTGAGGTCATAGGGACTGAGCTCGACGCGGACCGTGTCGCCGGGCAGGATGCGGATGAAGTTCTGGCGAAGCTTGCCGGAGATATGCGCGAGCACCTCGTGCCCGTTCTCCAGCTTCACCTTGAACATCGCGTTCGGAAGGGGGAGGATCACCTCGCCCTCGACCTCGATCGCATCCTTCTTTGCCAAGCGCTACGCACCCTCATTCAAGCCATGAATTGACAATGGGAAATGGGAAAACACACGGAAAGGCCGCCGCTCAGGGCGACCCGAACGAGGAGTATACACCAGCCCCCGAACGACGTACAACGCGTGGCTCATCGGCTGGTGAGGACCTGGGCACCGTGCTCGGTGACGGCAATCGTGTTCTCGAAATGGGCCGATGGTGACCCGTCCTGGGTGACGACGGTCCATCCGTCGTCGAGGACCCCGACCTCGTCATCGCCCAGGTTGAACATCGGCTCGATGGCGAAGCACATGCCCGCCTCGATCTTCAGTCCGGTGCCCGGCCGGCCGTAGTTCGGCACCTGCGGCTCTTCGTGCATCGAAGTCCCGATGCCGTGGCCCACGAAGGGGCGCACCACGCCGTAGCCGTACTCGTGCGCGACGCTCTCGACGGCATGACCGATGTCGCCGAGCCGGTTGCCAGGCACGGCGGCCGCGATCCCGGCCTCCATCCCCCGCCGGGTCACCGCGACCAGCTGGCGCAGCTCGTCGGCGACCTGGCCGACGGCGAAGGTGCGGGCGCAGTCGGCATGCCAGCCGTCCACGATGCAGCCGATGTCGATGCTCACGATGTCCCCGTCGCCGATCACCCGCCGCGGGGAAGGGATCCCGTGCACCACCTCGTCGTTGAGGCTGGCGCAGATCGAGCCAGGGAACGGCGGGTTGCTGCCGTAGCCCTTGAACGACGGCACGGCGCCGGCGTCGCGGATCATCGTCTCGGCGATCCGGTCCAGCGCGCCGGTCGTGACGCCGGGACGCAGCTCCGCCTCGATCGTCTCCAGGATGCCGGCCAGGACGAGGCCGGCGCGACGCATGGTCGCGATCTCCTCCGGGCGCTTGATGGTGACCGTCGCGCTGCGACGTCCGAGCGGGATGCCCATCAGGAGCTGCTGATGTCCTCGCGCAGGGCGCCGCGGATCGCATCGGTCACCTCGGCGATGGGCCGCATGCCGTCGACGCGGGTCACGCTGCCGAGGTGGTCGTAGTGCGCGATCACCGCCTCCATGGGCGGAATCTGCTTCGCCATTCGCGCGCTGACCACCTCGGGGCGGTCGTCGTCGCGCTGGACGAGCGGCGTCCCGTCCCGGTCGCAGGTGCCGGGCTCGCGCGGAGGATCGGTGTCGACGTGGTACGGCGTACCGCAGGTCGGGCAGACCCAGCGGCCGCTCACGCGGCGCACCAGCTCTGCGACGGGGACCTCGATGAAGACGACGCGGTCGATGCGCTCGTTCTGCGCAGCGAGCGTCTCGTCCAGCGCCTGCGCCTGGCGGACCGTGCGCGGGAAGCCGTCGAGGATCACGCCGGCGCTGGCATCGGGGCGCGCCAGGCGCTCCATGACCATCGCGATGGTGAGCTCGTCGGGCACCAGCTCGCCGCTCTGCATGTAGCCGCGCGCCTCCTCGCCGAGGGGCGTGCCGTCGCGCAGCGCCTCGCGGAAGAGGTTGCCGCTCGCCACGTGGGGCAGCCCGAGCTGCTGCGACAGGATGGAGGCCTGCGTCCCCTTGCCGGCCCCCACCGCGCCGACGAGGAGAATGATCTCCCGCCCCAGCTGCTCCGGCAGCATGCCGGACTCGGTCACCGCATGAAGCCTTCGTAATGGCGCATCAGCATCTGCGCCTCGAGCTGTTTCATCGTCTCGACCACCACGGTCACCACGATGAGGATGCTCGTCCCTCCGAGCTGGAGCGCGCTGGTGCCCGGGATCAGGGTCGAGATGATGGTGGGCAGCACTGCCAGGATGCCCAGGAAGAGGGCACCGCCCAGCGTGATGCGATTCGTGATCCGCGACAGGAACTCCTCGGTCGGACGCCCCGGCCGGATGCCGGGGATGAAGCCGCCGTTCTTGCGCAGGTAGTCGGCCGTCTGGTCGGGCCGGAACTGGAAGGCGGTGTAGAAGTAGGTGAAGAACACGACCAGCGTGAAGTAGAGCCCCGAATACAGCCACGGGTTGGTCTGCGGGCTCAGGTTGTTCGAGATGAACGAGGCGGCGCCGCGCACCCAGTCGATGCTGCTGTTGGCGAAGTAGGTCGCGATCTGGGCCGGGAAGAGCAGCAGGCTGATGGCGAAGATGATCGGGATCACGCCGGCCATCGTCACCTTGAGGGGCAGGTACTGCGTCTGGCCCTGGTACATGCGGCGGCCGCGGACGCGGCTCGCGTACTGCACCGGAATGCGGCGCTGGCCCTCGTTGATGAACACGACACCGGCGATGATCAGCCCCGCCAGGATGATGAACGGGATGATGCGGGTCAACCCGTCCGGCCCGGTCACGATGCCCCCCGCCTGGTGCGGGATGCGACCCACGATGCCCGCGAAGATGATGAAGCTGATGCCGTTGCCCAGGCCGCGCTCGCTGATCAGCTCGCCGAGCCACATCAGGAGGATCGTGCCGGCCGTGAAGCTCAGCAGCAGGGAGAAGGTCTCCCAGCTGAAGAAGCTGGCCGCCGGCAGCACGCCGGCGTTCTGCAGGATGATGCTGAAGCCGAAGCCCTGGGCGAAGGCCAGCGGCACGGTCAGCAGACGGGTGTACTGGTTGATCTTGTTGCGCCCGTACTCGCCCTCACGCGCCAGCTCGCCCAGGCTGGGGATGACCCCCTGCATGAGCTGCATGATGATGCTGGCGTTGATGTAGGGGTTCACCCCCATGCCGATGATCGACGCGGTGGCCAGGCCGCCGCCCGAGAAGAGGTCGATCAGGCCGAGCAGCTGATTGGACTCGAAGAGGCTCTGCAGCTGCGCCTGGTTGACGTTCGGGACCGGGACATTGGTCAGGATCCGGAAGATCAGCAGGATGAAGAGGGTGAAGAAGACCTTGCGCCGGATGTCCGGCGCGCGGAATGCGGTTACGAGCGACTCGAACACTGGTTAGGACTCGCTCTCGGCGTCGTCGGCGGCGTCTGCCGGCTCCTCCGCCGCTGGCTCGCTCGTCACCGGCGCGCCGGCCGCGCTGGGCTGCTCCCCGGATGCGAGCGCGCGAGCCTCTGCTCGTCCCGCCTTCGTCTTGGCGTGGGTCGCAGCCGCCTCGGCGGCATCGGTCTCGTCGTCGATCGGTGCGTTATCCGGCCACGACAGGCGCTGGATGGTCGATCCGGCGGCCTCGAGCTTCTCGCGCGCGGTGCGCGTGAAGGCGTGGGCGTGGACCGTCACGCCCTTCGGGGCGTCGCCGGTGCCGAGGATCTTGAGCGGCATCTGGCGGGTCTTCTGATCGCGCACCAGCTGGTCGTGGGCGAGGGTGTCCGGGGTGATCAGGACGCCCTTCTCAGCCTCGCTGAGCTGGGACAGGTTGATCACCCGGTACTCGACCCGGAAGCGGTTCTTGAAGCCGTGCAGCTTCGGGGTGCGAACGTGCAGGGGCGTCTGGCCGCCCTCGAACCAGGCGGGGATGCCGCCACCGGCCCGAGACTTCTGGCCCTTCGTCCCCCGGCCCGCGGTCTTCCCGCGGCCGGAGCCGTGTCCGCGGCCCACCCTGCGCGACGGCTTGTGAGAGCCGGGCGTGGGCTGGAGGTCGTGGAGCTTCATGCTGACTGCTCCTCCTTGGCCGTGCTGCTGGTGCCCGCCGGCTCCTCAACGGAGAGGAGGAAGGCCACGCGACGCAGCATGCCCCGGTTCTCCGGGGTATCGGCGATCTCGACGGTCTGGTGCAGGCGATGCAGGCCCAGCGCGCGGATGGTGCCACGCGCCGCCTCCTTGTGACCGATGGTCGATTTGACCCAGGTCACCCGGAGAAGATCGCCGCTCTTCTGCTTCTTGGGGGTGCGCTTAGCGGCCACGGCCACCTCCCGGTCCGCCGAACGCCGGGGCCGGAGGTCGCTCCGGGATCTCGTGCGGTCGACGCGCGTGCTCCGCGCCCTGCCGCCCGAGCAGCTGCTCGGCGGTCTTGCCACGGACGCCGGCGATGTCGTCGGCGGAGCGCATGCCGCGCATCGCCTCGACCGTCGCACGGACGACGTTGATCGGGTTGTTGCTGCCCATGCTCTTGCTGAGCAGGTCGCGGATCCCCGCCGCCTCGACCACCGAGCGGACGCTGCCGCCGGCGATCACGCCGGTTCCCGCGGCGGCCGGCTTGAGCATCACCTTCGCGGCGCCGAACTTGGTCGTCACCTCGTGAGGGATGGTCGAGCCGACGAGCGGCACGCGGATCAGGTTCTTCTTTGCGTCCTCGACGCCCTTGCGGATGGCCTCGGGGACCTCGTTGGCCTTGCCGAGACCGGCGCCCACGACGCCATTGCCGTCACCGACGACCACCACAGCACTGAAGCTGAAGCGGCGGCCACCGCGGACGACCTTGGCCACGCGATTGATCTGAACGACCTTCTCCTCGAGCGCGAGCTTCGAGGCATCGATCCTTGCCATAACTGCTCCTTTTCGCCCTACAGGTCGAGGCCGCCCTCGCGGGCACCCTCGGCGAGCGAGCGAACCCGCCCGTGGTAGCGATACCCGCCGCGATCGAGGACCACGGTGCTCACGCCGGCTGCCTTCGCCCGATCGGCGAGGGCCTTCCCGACCGCGTGCGCCGTGTCCACCTTGGGACCGGCGGCGAGATCGGACTCACGGCTGGAAGCCGCGGCCAGGGTGCGCCCCGTGGTGTCATCGATCACCTGGGCGTAGATGAACTTGCTGCTGCGGAAGATGGAGAGGCGCGGTCGTTCCGTGCTGCCGGAGATCCGGAGCCGCAGTCGCTCGTGCCGCTTGCGCCGCAGCGCGTCGCGAGATGTCTTCTTGATCATGTGCTACTTCCCGCCTCCGACCTTGCCGGCCTTGCCGGCCTTGCGGAGGATCTGCTCGCCGGCGTAGCGGATGCCCTTGCCCTTGTACGGCTCCGGCTTGCGCTGCTGGCGGATGTATGCGGCGGTCTGCCCGACCAGCTCCTTGTCCGCCCCGAAGACGGCGAGCCGGGTCGGGGTGTCGACGCGAAACTCGATCCCCGTCGGCGGGTTGACCTCGACCGGGTGCGAGTAGCCGAGTGCGAGCACCAGCTTCTCGCCCTGGAGCTGGGCACGATACCCGACGCCGGCGATCTCCAGGTTCTTGGTGAAGCCCGTCGTCACGCCGGTCACCATGTTGGCGACCAGGCTCCGCGTCAGGCCGTGCAGGGCACGGTGCTTCGGCTCGTCGCTGGGGCGGACGACCCGCAGCTCGCCGTCGGCGCGCTCGATGGTCATCTCGGGGTGAATTTCACGCGACAGCTCGCCCAGCGGACCCTTCACGCTGAGCCGCTGCCCGGACTGGGTGATCTCCACGTTGTCGGGCAGTGCGACCGGCAGTCGACCGATTCGGGACATGCGTTCGCTCCTTACCAGACGTAGCAGAGGACCTCGCCGCCGAGATTCAGCTTCCGGGCCTGCGACCCGGTCATGATCCCGCGGGAGGTGGAGAGGACGGCGATCCCGAGTCCGCCGAGGACGCGCGGGATCTCGGTCTTGCGCGCATACACGCGCAGGCCGGGCTTGCTGATCCGCTTGAGCCCGCTCACCACCGGGGTCTTGCCCTCGACGTACTTGAGCCGCATGGTCAGCTGCTCCTGGACGTCGCCGGGCACGGTGGCGAACGAGTCGATGAAGCCCTCCTCGGCGAGGATCCGCGCGAGCTCGCGCTTCACCTTGCTCGACGGGAGCGACACCTCGCGGTGGCGTGCCGCGCTGGCGTTGCGGACACGTGTGAGCATGTCCGCGATCGGGTCTGTTGTGTTCATCGGTGCTTCATGTCTCCTCGGCGGTGGTTCGCTCCCGACGGTTCGGGTGGCGCCTGCCGCTGATCTGCCGCCGGCGGGCGGCTGGTGTCAGTGAGCTACCAGCTCGACTTGGTGACTCCCGGCAGCAGGCCCTCGAGGGCACGCTCCCGGAAGCAGATGCGGCACAGTGCGAAGCGGCGCATATAGCCGCGCGGGCGACCGCAGACCGCACATCGGTTGTGCTGACGGACGCCGAAGCGCGGCGTGCGTGCCGCCTTCGCGATGCTGGACTTCTTGGCCATTTCCTACTCGCTTCCCTAACTCGCCTGGAACGGCATCCCGAGGAGGTCCAGGAGCTTGCGCCCCTCCTCGTCGGTCTTGGCCGTGGTCACGATGCTGATCTCCATCCCGCGCAGGCGATCGATCTTGTCGTAGTCGATCTCCGGGTACACGAGCTGCTCCCGCAGGCCGAGGCTGAAGTTCCCGCGCCCGTCGAACGAGCGGGTCGGGATCCCCCGGAAGTCGCGGATGCGTGGCAGGGCCAGCGACATCGTGCGCTCCAGGAAGTCGTACATGCGCTGACCGCGCAGCGTCACCTTGGCGCCGATCGGCATCCCCGTCCGCAGCCGGAACTGGGCGATGCTGCGCTTGGCGCGGGTCACGATCGGCTTCTGGCCGGTGATGATCGTGAGATCGCCCACCGCCGCATCCAGCGCCTTGGCATTCTGGATCGCCTCGCCCAGGC
>JBDTQJ010000069.1:0-11497 GCA_039932235.1 Chloroflexota bacterium | reverse complement strand
ACGATACGGTCGTAGTCGCCGTGGGTGCCGACCCGGACATCGGTCAGCTGCGCGCGCGGCACCGTGCCGTCCGAGACGAGCGGGAAGTCGCAGGCGAACGCTGGGAGCGCATCCTCCGACGGCTCGGCGCTGGGTGCGGCGCTCAGCGACGGCACCTCGACCGGGGTCCCGCTGGCGGCGGTCGTCGGCGTCGGGTCGTCGGAGGACGACGCGTCCGTGCCGCTTGGCGTGCTGCCGGCGCCGCCGAGGCAGGCGGACATGAGGACGGCGAGGCTGACGAGCGCGCCGGCGATGTGTCGTCGGTTCATGGGTGAAGCTCTCCAGGGGCGTGGATGATGGCGCCGCGCATGGTACGCGGCCAACCTCTTGACGCTGAGGCGTCACCCGACGTTACGCGAAGGGCCGGTACACTCGGGCCCTGATGACCGACCAGCTGGACAGCAGGCCCTACTCGCCCGGCCTCGAGGGCGTCCTCGCCGGTGAGACGGCGCTCTCCCGGGTCGACGGCGCGAAGGGAAGCCTCCTCTACCGCGGCTACCCGATTGGTGCGCTCGTCGTCGGCGGCTCGTTCGCGAGTGTCGCCGAGCTCCTCTGGACCGATGCCTGGCGGCCCGACGCGACCCTCGCCTGCGCGCCGCTGCCCGCGGCGGTGCTCGGTGTCCTCCGCGCGCTCCCGCGCGAGGTCGTACCGATGGACGCGCTGCGCACGGCAGTGTCCGCATGGGGCGCCGCCACCGGGGCGACCTACCCGCCGACCGTCGAGCAGGCGCGTGACCTCACCGCGGTGGCGCCATCGGCACTGGCCGCCGTCGCCCGGCTGCGCGATGGGCTGGAGCCGATCGAGCCGGACCCGGCGCTGGGGCTCGCCGCGGGGTTCCTCTACCAGCTCACCGGGCAGCGACCCGCGGAGGCGGACGCGCGCGCGCTGGATGCGTACTTCGTCGTCGCGGCCGAGCACGGCTTCAACGCCTCGACGTTCACGGCCCGGGTGATCACCTCGACTCGCTCCGACCTCGCCAGCGCGGTGGCCGGCGCCATCGGGGCGCTCAAGGGGCCGTTGCATGGCGGGGCGCCGTCCGAGGTGGTGAGCCAGCTCCACGAGATCGGCTCTCCGGAGCGCGCTGAGGCATGGATCCGTGACGCCGTGGGGCGCGGGGAGCGGCTGATGGGATTCGGCCACCGCGTCTACCGCGCCTACGATCCGCGGGCGGCGGCGCTGCGCACGGTGGCGGAGCAGCTGGCCGGTGCGGCGAGCTGGCTGGAGACCGCGGTGGCGGTCGAGGACATCGCGCTGCGGGTGCTTGCCGAGCTGAAGCCGCACCGGGTGATCAAGACCAACGTCGAGTACTACGCCGCCGCGGTGCTGCAGGGCATCGGGCTGCCGCCGCACCTGTATCCGGCGATCTTCGCCCTGGCGCGCCACGCCGGGTGGACCGCCCACTGCCTGGAACAGGCCTCCGACAACCGCCTGATCCGTCCCGACGTTCGCTACGTCGGGCCCTCCGAGCGCCCGCTGCCGAGCTGAGCGAGGCGCTCCTCGAGCACCCGTCGCTCGGCGGGGTTGCTGACCAGCGGCAGTGCGGCCCGTGTCGCGTGGCGCGCCTCGTCGAGACGCCCCATCCGCCTGAGCATCTCGCCGCGCGCGGCACGGAAGAGGTGCCAGCCCGCGAGGCGGCTCGCCAGCGGTTCCATGGCCGCCAGCGCCGCCGCTGGACCGTCGCGCTCGGCGAGGGCCACCGCCCGGTTGAGCGCCACCACCGGGGTCGGCTCGATCAGCAGGAGGCGGTCGTAGATGCCCACGATCTCGGCCCAGTCGGTGGCGGCATAGTCGCGCGCCAGGGCATGCTCCGCCACGATGGCCGCCTGCAGCTGGTAGCGCCCCGGACGGCCGCGGCGCAGCGCGGCGCGGAGCAGCCGGTCCGCGTCCCGAATGGCCGCCGCATCCCAGCGTGAGCGGTCCTGGTCGGCCAGGAGCACCAGGCCGCCATCGGTCCCGAAGCGCGCGTCGGCGCGTGCCAGGTGCAGACGCATCAGGGCCAGCAGGCCCATCGGCTCCGGCTCGTCGGGCATCAGCTCGCACAGCAGCGAGGTCAGCCAGGCGGCGTCCCGCGCCAGGTCACGCCGTTCGGGGACGGCTCCGTCGGAGGCGAGGTAGCCCTCGTTGAAGATGAGGTACAGGACCCGCAGCACGCCATCCAGGCGCGCCGGCAGCTCGGCCGGCTCGGGAACGCGGTACGGGATCCCGGCGTCGCGGATCTTGCGCTTGGCTCGCACCAGGCGCTGTGCCACCGTGGGCTCCGGCACCAGGAAGGCGCGCGCCACCGCCGGCGTGTCGAGGCCGCCGATCGTGCGCAGCGTCAGCGCCACCTGCGCCTCCTCGGCGAGCGCCGGGTGGCAGCAGGTGAACAGCAGCCGCAGCCGGTCGTCGGCATCCAGCGGTCCGCCGGTTGCGGGTCGGGTGTCCATCTCGCGCGTCTCGGTAGCGATGCGGGCCAGACGCTCGCGGTAGCGTGACGAGCGGCGCAATCGGTCGATCGCCAGCCGGCGGGCGGTGGTCGTCAGCCATGCTCCGGGGCGGCCCGGCAGCCCGGTCCGCGGCCAGTGCTCAAGCGCGCTGACGAGAGCGTCCTGCGCCACCTCCTCGGCCGCGTCCCAGTCGCCCAGGATGCGCACCAGCCCCGCCACCAGGCGGCCGCGTTCCTCGCGCACCGCCTTGGCCAGGGCAACCTCGACCTCGGCGCGACTCGTCACCCCGCCGATGCTACGTGCCCATCCCCTCGCTGACCACGAGCGGCCGAATCTCGAGCAGGTCGGGGGCCGGCCAGGTGCGGACGAGGGCGATCGCGGCATCCAGGTCCGGCACGTCGATAATGGCGTAGCCGCCCACCATCTCCTTCGCCTCGACGAACGGCCCGTCAGTCACCGTCGCCCCGCCGTCGCGGTCGACGCGCACCGTGGTGGCGGTCTCGACCGGCTGCAGCTGATGGCCCTCCAGGATCTGGCCGGCGGCGCTGCGCTCCTCCCACCAGGCAAGGATGCGCCCGTAGATCTGTCCCTGCTCCGCCTCGTCGATGCCCGCCCACGTCTCACCGTCGCTGGCGATCAGCACCATGTACTTCATATGCGTCCACTCCGCTGCTGCGCTTGTTTACCGATACGACGCCTGGCCGCGCCGATTATCGACCCGGCGCCTCACGTTCCATGGCGCGCCGGCGTTGGACTCTTCACAATGACAACGATGTCCCGAGCTGCCCGACCCCCTGCCGCCGCCTTGCCGACCGCGGTGGCGCTCCTCATCGTCTACGTCGTGTGGGGCAGCACGTACCTGGCGATTGCCTACATGGTCGACACGATGCCGCCGTTCCTGTCGGCGGGTGCCCGCTACCTCGCCGCCGGGCTCATCATGCTCGCCTTCCTGTGGCTCCACGGGCGAACCCGTCGCACCGCCGGCGAACGCGAGCGGCCCACCTTCGCGCACTGGCGCTCGGCCGCCATCATCGGCACCCTCCTGCTCCTGGGCGGCAACGGCTTCGTGGTGCTCGCCGAGCAGCCCGGACTGCTGCCGTCCGGGCTGGCCGCCGTGCTGGTGGCGACGGTGCCCATCTGGCTCAACCTGTTCGACGCGATCCTCCATCGCCGCCGGCCCAGCGGCCTGGTCCTGAGCGGCGTGGCCGCCGGGTTCGTCGGCGTCGTCATCCTGCTGCTGCCGGCCGACGGCATCGCCGAGATCAGCCCGCTCGGCGTGGGGATGGTTGTCTTCGCCACCTTGAGCTGGGCGATCGGCTCGCTCTACCAGCGGCGCGCGCCCCTGCCGCGCAGCCCGTGGATCGGGACGGGCATGGAGATGGCCGCAGGCGGCGTCGCGCTGGTGTTGGTGGGGACGCTCACCGGTGAGCCGGGGCGCACCGCGGTCGAGTCGTTCTCCAGCGAGAGCATCGTGGCCCTCGTCTACCTGGTGGTCTTCGGCTCGCTGGTCGCGTTCAGCGCCTACATCTGGCTCCTCAACAATGCCGCGGTCAGCACCGTGGGCACCTACGCGTACGTGAACCCGATCGTCGCGGTGGCGCTCGGGGCCTGGCTTCGCTCCGAGCCCATCACGCTCCGCACCCTGCTGGCGGCCGCCATCATCATCGGCGCCGTGGTGGCGATGGTCAGCGGGCGGCCGCGTGGGGAGCCCGCCCCCGCCCCGGCCGGGGCAACCGAGGCATGACCACGCTCCGCGACGAGGGCCGACCACCGCTCGTCATCGACTGCGCCGCGACCGACGATGGCTGGAGCTGCGTCGTCCAGGTCGGCGACGATCCCGGCGCCACGGAGCACGCAGTGACCCTCGACCACGACACCGTGTCCAGGCTGGCCCCTACCGGCACGACCCCCGAGGAGCTGCTGGTCGCGTCCTTCCGCTTCCTGCTGGCGCGTGAGCCGCGCGAGTCGATCATGCGCAGCTTCGAGCTGCCGATCATCACCCGCTTCTTCGGCGACTACGAGTCGGAGGTCGCGCGCCGCCTGGCGCCTCACCAGTGAGCGGAGGGGCGGGCGGGGCCGGATGCATCGTCCGGCCGCGCCCGACGCGCAGGTGCGTGAACCCAACGGGGAATACGACCAGGTTCCAGTGGCCAGGGTGGGCGGCGGAGGGAACGACCGCTCCTCGCGCGCCGAGGGCCGCAAGCCTCCGCGCGAGTGCCTGCGGCGCGGCCCGCTCACCGGTGAGGTCCTCGACGTCGACGCCCAGCGCCTCGCGCGCCGCAGCGTCCCGCAGATCGACCACGGGGAGCCCGTCGACCTGCATCGACCAGAGGCGACGTTGCTCGTCGGCCGGATCGATGGCACCGCCGGTGGAGGCGCGCCACTCCGCCCAGGCGGTCTCCTCGTCCAGCGTCGCATAGAGCGGCCACGGATCGCCGGCGCGATGCCACCGTGCGGGCGCCGGGGCGGGCATCGGTGGGGGGAGGGCGGGGATCCCGACGCCGGTCTGCCGGAAGACGCGACCGCTGAAGGCGGTGAGGCGCGGCGTCAGACGATGTCTCCGGCGCCGTAGCCGGTCGCCGCGCCGCGCACCGAGACCAGGTCGCCGCGCGCGATCCGGTCCAGCGGCCGCTCGCCGTCCAGGATGGGGTTCGGTGCCTCGAGCCAGGCGCGCCGCGCATTCGACGACGAGCCGCGACCCAGGAGGTCGAGGATGGCATCGGTCTCGCGGAGGCGGGCGACGCTCGCCGAGCGCGGCACCGTGCCGCCGCGCCAGCGCTGCGCCGAGCGGATGCTCGCGCCGGTGATGACGGCCAGCAGCCGCGCGGGGAGGACGGAGACGAGCGGCAGGGGAGCGGCATCCATCGGCCCGATGGTAGACGAGCGGCCGGCAGCACGGACAGGCGACCGCGGCCCGCAGTGCACCGCGGTCGCGCTGCATCGGTCTACAATCAGGCTCCCCATGACCGACGCTGACCAGCGTGCCGCCACCGCCCTCGACTTCGGGAGCGGCACGTCAACCGACCACCACGACGGCATTCGCTGGGTCGACTACGCGAACATCAGCTGGAACCCGGTCTTCTGCAAGCGCTGCGACATCTGCGTCGACATCTGTCCCAAGAACACCCTGGTGCTGCGCAACGACGCGATCATCGAGGAGGACAACTGCATCCTCTGCGGCCTGTGTGAGCGCTACTGCCCCGACCTGGCGATCGAGATGATCCCGTCGGCCGTGGCCGCCCACGAGGCCAAGGGGGAGTAGCAGCGTGGTCCGCAAGCTGAGCCAGGGCAACGAGGCGGTCTTCCGCGGCGCGGTGGCCGCGGGGGCCAACTACTACGCCGGCTACCCCATCAGCCCATCGACCGAGATCCTCAACATCGCCTCCGGCCACGCGGCACAGGACCCCGCCTTCGGGTTCCTGCAGGCGGAGGACGAGATCGCCAGCGCCAACGCGATCATCGGCGCCAGCCTGGCCGGGGCAAAGTCATTCACCGCGACCTCCGGCCCCGGCTTCTCGCTCATGCAGGAGGCGGTCGGCTACGCCCAGAAGGTCGGCGTGCCATGCGTCTTCGTCAACGTCATGCGCGTCGGTCCGGCGACCGGGATGCCGACGATGCCCGGCCAGGGCGACATCATGCAGGTCAAGTGGGGCAGCACCGGCGACTACACCCCGCTGGCCTTCTACCCGAACGGGGTGGAGGAGGCGTTTCGGATCACCGTCCAGGCCTTCAACGCCGCGGAGGAGAGCCGGTCCCCGGTGATCCTGCTGTCTGACACCTTCGTTGCGCATCTCAACGAGGTGGTGGACCTCGACGCGGCTGCCGCTGAGATCAGCATCGTGCCGCGGCAGGCGGCCCCGCTCGCCCGTCACCAGCCGGGCAGCCCCCGTTTCTTCGCCGGCGTGCTCATGTACGAGGCCGGCCCGAACGCCGGAGAGCCGGCCACCGCCGACGCGGACGAGTACCTGCGCCAGTTCTACGCGGCCAAGCACCGCCACCTGGAGGTGGCGCAGCGCTACGCGCTCTACGAGCACGGCTGGAACGTGGACGCCAAGACGCTCCTTATCGCGTACGGGATCGTGTCGCGCGTCGCCGCGCCGCTGCGCGACGAGGTCGCCCTCTTCCGGCCGATCCGCATCCACCCGATGCTGACCGATGAGCTGCGCGCCATCGCCGACCGCTATGACGAGATCGTGGTCGCGGAGGCGAACGACGGCCAGTACGCGGACATGGTCGAGCTGGCGCTGCATCGGCCCGTCAAGCGCGTGCCGCTGCTCGGCGGACGGGTCAGCGCGGAGGCGGTGCGCTCGGGGCTGGCGCGCGTCCTGGCGGGCGGCCCGTCCGAGCCGCCCATCCCGCCACAGCCCACCGAGGCCGGGCCGCGCGCGCCGCTGGGAGTGGGCTGAGCATGCCTGAGCTGGTAATGGCCGAGATGACCTACAAGGACCGGCTCAAGGTCGAGCTGTTCCCGACCATCTGGTGTCCGGGCTGCGGGATCGGCACGATCATGATGCAGCTCGCCATGGTCCTCGACGAGATGGGCCTCGACGAGACGAACACGGTCATCGTCACCGGCATCGGCTGCACCGGACGAATGGGCGGCTACCTCAAGCACGAGGCGGTCTACACCCTCCACGGCCGGACCATGCCGATCGCCGAGGCCATCAAGACGGTGCGTCCGGAGCTCAACGTGATCGTGGTCGCCGGCGACGGCGACACGGCCAGCATCGGTGGCAACCACCTGATCCATGCCATCCGCCGGAACGCGCACGTGACGGTGCTGTGCAACAACAACGAGATCTACGGGCTGACCGGCGGCCAGACCGGCCCGACCACGCCCACCGGGACGAAGACCCTCTCCTCGCCGGGCGGCAACCCGAACACGCCGATCAACCTGCAGGGCCTGGTCCGCTCCTCGCCGCACAGCCTGTACGCCAAGTCGACCGTCTACCACCAGCTCCACCTGCGCAACGCCATCAGGGAGGCAATCGAGTGGGACGGCTTCAGCTTCGTCGACATCACCAGCCAGTGCATCGAGAACAACGGGCGGCGCATCGGCTTCGGCAATGCCAACGACATGCTCACCTTCTACCGCAAGACCTACAAGCGCGCGGCGAAGGACGCGACCCAGCTCAACCCGTTCGAGATCGGGATCGTGTATCCCGCGGAGCATCCCTCCCGCAACGGGCACGACCAGACCGATGCGCAGCGCCCGCCGGCGCTGCCCGAGCAGCCCGCCGGACCGATGGCCTCGGCGACCGCATCGCCCGGTGCTGCCCGGCCGCCGGCATCGGATGACGAAAAGGCGCGTCGCCGCGCCGAGTCCCAGGAACGTGCGGCGCTGATGGGGAAGCTCCCCGCGGAGGTCAAGATGCGGGTCGCGCAGCGCGAGGTCACCCTCGTCGAAGCCCTGACCGATGCCGGGCTGGAGATTCCCGAGTGGCTGCGCACCGGGGCGAGCGCGCCCGCCGGGGTGATGCAGCCGCCGGGTGATGTCGAGCCGTCGGCGAGCGGCGCGGACCCGGAATCGCAGCGCAAGCCGGAGCTGGACGCGCAGAAGGCGGAAGCTGCCGCCGAGGGGCGCGAGCTGGTGGGCGGGAACATCGGTCCGGATACTCAGCCGGTCGCGCCGCGCACTCCGGCCGACGCGGCGCCGCCATCGGTCAGTGTCGATGCGAAGCGCGCCGAGGCGCTGCGGCGCGCTGGGCTGATGGGCAAGCTTCCGTCCGAGCTGAAGCTGCGGGTCGCGAAGCGCGAGATCACGCTCGACGACGCGATGCGCGAGGCCGGGATCGAACCTGAATGACCACCCGTATCGCGCTCGACGGGGTCGGCGGCCAGGGCGTGCGCCTCATTGCCGGGGTGATGGGCGCGCTCCTCGCCCGGATGGGCAAGGAGGTCACCGTCCTGCTCGACTACGACTCGAGCGTGCGTGGGTCGATGTCGGACGCCTTCCTCATCTTCGATGACCAGCCGATCGCCAACCCGGTGGTCGAGGAGGCGGACATCATGCTCAGGCTCGCGGACCGCGGGCATCTGCGCATCACCGGCCGCATCGTCGTCACCGACCTCGGCCTCGGCCTGCCGGGCCAGGAGCAGATCCCGTTCGCCTCGCTCGGCTCGCAGCACTTCGGCAAGGAGCTGTTCGGCAACATGATCGCGATGGGCCGGCTGTTGCGGTTGGCGGAGATCGACTTCGACGAGGCCTCGATCCGCGAGTCGCTGCCGCGGCGGTACGTGGACGAGAACCTGGCGGCCATCCGGTTCGGCTATGAGCTGACGCCCGAGACGATCGCCGGGTACGCGGCCGCGGCGCCGCCCTCGCGATTCGAGATGAAGGACGCCGCCACGGCGCCCGGCGGCCATGTCCGTGGGGCGAGCGTCGGGATGGGGACCGTGGCCGACACCGGGGAGAGCGGCTAGCCCTGCGGTCGGCGTTCGATGTATCGGCCGGATCGCGCCAGGACGGCGAACCCCGCTGCGTTTGTTCGAAATTTCGACAGGCGTGCCGCGTGGGGTGCGCCGGCCGTCGCCGTCAAGCTCGGTCATGTTCGATATATCGAACGTTTGCCGCATGGATCACACGGCGCGCGCATTCCGTTCGATACATCGAACGCCCGCAGGGGAGTGCTACCGTTCGCGGCATGCAGCGACCCGGCAGCGCCCTGCCCCTGGACCTGGCGCGGCGCGCGCCGAAGGTGCTGCTCCACGACCACCTCGACGGCGGGCTGCGGCCGCGCACCGTGCTCGAGCTCGCCGCGGATGCTGGCTACCGCGACCTTCCCACCACTGACCCCGACGAGCTGGCGGCGTGGTTCACCCGCGGGGCGGACCGCAAGTCGCTGGAGCTCTATCTCGAAGGGTTCCGCCACACCGTGGCGGTGCTCCAGACGCGGGACGCCATCGAGCGGGTTGCGGCGGAGTGCGCGGAGGACCTGGCGGACGACGGCGTCGTATACGCCGAGGTCCGCATGGCGCCCGAGCTGCTTACCGATGGTGGCCTGAGCCTGGACGAAGTCACGACAGCGATGCTCGACGGCTTCCGGCGCGGGTCCGAGGGGCGCCCCATCACCGTCGGGCTGATCATCACTGCCATGCGCCAGGCGGCGCGATCGGTCGAGATCGCGGAGCTCGCGGTGCGGCACCGCGACGAAGGCGTGGTCGGGTTCGACATCGCCGGCCCGGAGGCCGGCTACCCCCCGACCCGGCACCTGGATGCGTTCCACCTCATCGCTCGCGAGAACTTTCACTTCACGATCCACGCCGGCGAGGGATTCGGGCTGCCGAGCATCTGGGAGGCGCTGCAGTGGTGCGGCGCGGAGCGGCTCGGCCACGGAGTGCGGATCGTGGACGACATCACCGTCCGCCCGGACGGTCGCGTCACGCTGGGGCGCCTGGCGACCTATGTGCGCGATCGCCGCGTGCCACTCGAGATGTGCCCGACCAGCAACGTGCATACCGGGGCTGCGGCATCGATCGAGGAGCACCCGATCGACCTGCTGCGGCGCCTTCGCTTCCGGGTCACCGTCAACACCGACAACCGGCTGATGAGCGGGATCACGATGAGCAGCGAGTTCGCGACCCTGGGTCGCGCGTTCGGCATCGGGCTGGACGAGATGGAGTGGCTGACCCTGAACGCGATGAAGTCCGCCTTCTGGCCGTTCGACGGCCGGCTGCGGATCATCAACGAGCAGATCAAGCCGATGTACGCGACCCTCCGCGCCCAGCAGGCAGCCGCCGAGCTGGCGACCGGCTAGCTCACCCCGGTCGCGTGGCTGGCTCGGCGGTACTCGCCCCCGACCGCGGGCTCGCACGCTGCAGCAGCGGTCGCGCCAGCAGACCGGCCGCCACGAAGGCCGGGACGGCCCCGAGCAGGATCGTGCCGTTGACCATGCTGAGGTACAGGCTGTCGTCGGCGCCCAGTGCATCGCCGAACGTTGCGAGGGTCGACGCGAAGATCGCCAGGCGCGCCACGACGACCGCCACCGCCAGACCGATTCCCATCACGGCCGCCCATGTCCGCCCGCGCAGGATGCCAACCACGGACAGGGCGCCAGCCACGACGAACGCCGCCTGGCCGGCGAGGTAGGCCTGCTGTCCGGCCAAGGCTCGCGTGTCGCCCAATCCATCCACCGCGACCCAGTAGCTCACCACCGGCCCCGGCAAATTGACCAGCATCTCCCACGCGAAGTAGGCGAGCAGCGTCGCCCCTGCGACATGCTGCAACGGCACGCCCGGCCGGACTCCCGGGCGGTTGGTGGCGGTCCAGGCGCCGGCCGCAATGGCAAGCAACACGGTGGCCGCCCACACGTACGTCGGCCAGCTTTCGTAGGTCATTTCTCCATCCTCCCCGGTGGCGCCGACCCGCAGCATGCACCCAGGATCCGTGGCGGGTCAACGGCCGCGGAGCATCTGCCAGCTACCCGAGGAGCGGGACCATAGCGGCGTCGAGAGCGGCCACCTCGTCGGGCTGCAACGGACGGAGCGGGCGCCGCACCTCCGGCCCGACGGCCACGCCGCGAAGGCCGAGTGCGCGCTTGCCCGCCGCGATGAACTGGCCCGCCGCCTCCAGCACCGAGCGCAGCTCGCGCAGGCGCACCTCGGCGGCCGGCGTCGGGTCGTCGAGCGCCGCGCGCACCACATCGGGGAAGGAGGCAGCCATGCCGGACACGGTGCCCAGCGCGCCGGCGGCGATGCCCGCCGGGATGAGCGGCTCGCTGCCGATGAGCACGGGCAGCCCCAGCTCGAGGTACGGCGCCACCTTCTCAAACGGCGACTCGCTGACCTTGAGACCGGCGAGGTTGTCGACCTCGGCGCCGATGCGGCGGATCACCTCCACCGGCAGGGGGTAGCCGGAGCGCGCCGCGAACGCGTAGCAGAAGAACGGCAGCGGGGCGCAGGCGCGTGCCGCTGCAACGAAATGCGCGGTCAGCGCATCGGCGTCGAGCGCGAAGTAAGGCGGCGCGATGACCGCCACCGCGTCAGCTCCCGCCTCGGCCGCGTGGGCGGCCAGGGCCACCGAGTCGGCGGT
>JBDTQJ010000068.1:0-11620 GCA_039932235.1 Chloroflexota bacterium | reverse complement strand
ACGCCGTCCATGACCGAGGCGAACTGGCTCGGCGTGAGGCCGGCGATCGCGCCATCGCTATCTGCGGTGTCGCCATTAACGAGCCCAATGACCGCGCGCCGGAAGCGGTAGTTCATGACGCTGTCGGCCTCCGTGCCGAGCAGCCACGCCGACGCGTCGTTCCACTCTTCGCCCAGGATGAGCGCGTCGGGGTTGGCGGCCTTCGCCTCGCGGCGCAGGGCCTGCAGGAAGCCGTGGCTGATCTCGTTCATGACATCGAGCCGCCACCCGCCGATGCCGGCCCGGATCCAGCGCGGCGCTATGCCGTCCCTGCCGAAGAAGGCGGCGTACACGGCAGGGGTCTCCGAGAGGACGGCCAGGGTGTCGAATCCGAACCAGTCGGCGTAGCTCTGGCTGTCGAAGCACTTCGCCGGGGGCCCCGGCACGAGCTGGTACCAGGAGGCATACGGCGAATCAGCCGACTCACAGGCACCGACCTCCGGGAAGTGGTGGCCGCGATCAAAGGTCGGCGCATCCGAGCTGGTGTGGTTGAAGACCCCGTCGAGGATGACGTGCATGCCACGCGCATCGGCCGCGGCGATAAGCGCCTCGAGGTCGGCGTTCGTGCCGAGGTCCGGATCGACGACGGTGTAGTCCTGCGTGTCGTAGCGGTGGTTCGAGGGTGCCGCAAAGACCGGATTGAGGTAAAGCACGGTGACGCCGAGGTCCGCGAGCTCGTCGAGGTGCGCGAGGATGCCAGCGAGGTCGCCACCGAAGAAGTCGCGTCCAAGCGGCTGCTCGGCGCATGCGCTCGCCGGTCCCTGGTAGGCGCGGCAGTACCCCTCCGGCAGGTCGTCCCACGCCTTGGCGAGCACGGGGTTGCCGTACACCTCGCCAGATCGGTACCGATCGGCCTGCCCGCTCCCCGGGGTGGCGTCCGGTGACGGGTCATTCGACGGATCGCCGTTCGCGAAACGGTCCGGGAAGATCTGGTACACGGTCGCGCCCTGCGCCCATGCCGGCGTGGTGAAGGCTGGGTCGTAGGTCGCGAGCTCCCACGACGCATCGGCCGATGTGTCGGCCGCGATGCCCGGGCCGCCGTCGAGGAGCGCGTCGTCCTCCACGTAGCGCGTCTCGCCTTCGTCGTGGACGATGAAGCGATACCAGAGGAGGGTCGGGACCTTCGTCGTGTGGAGCGTCGTGGCCCACCAGTCGTAGCCGTTCGCGCCGGCGGTCGCGTCGCGAGCCTCGACCGCCAGGGGGATGAGGAGCTGGGTGTCGGTGATCGCGTCGTAGACCCGCAGCGTCACCTCGGACAGGTCGCCAGCGGCGGCGCGCAGCCTGATCGTGACCTCGGTGCCGGCCGGAACGGCGCCGCCCGGCGTGCGGTACGCGTCGTCGCGGCTGTCGTGGGCCAGGTCTCCGTCGCTGATCGCCCCGTCGACGGCCAGTGGCGCGAGGTCGGCGATCGCCACGCCGCCCGATGGCAGGGGCATCGGGTTCGGGGTGCCGCAGCCGGCGAGCAGCACGGCGCCGCCGACGAGCATGACGGTCGCGCGCCACATCATCCCGCGATCACCGCCGCACTGCGCGGCGCGAGGACGGCATTCGACCCGTCGCGGCGCGGAGCCTCCCAGCCGGGGAGCGGCAGCGCCTCGCCGGCCGGGAGCGCCAGCAACGCCGGCACGGTGCCGGCATTGACCGCCACCACCATCGCCCCGCGACGGAAGGCCAGAGCGCGGCCCTCGGCGGCGATCACCGTCACGCCGTCGGACCGCAGGTCGGGGCTGGCGTGGCGCAGCGCGATCGCGGCCTTCACGAATGCGAGCCGGTCGGCGTCCCAGCGTGTCTCGTCCCATGGCATCGCGCGGCGGCAGTCCGGGTCGGCTTCGCCGGGCAGACCCACCTCGTCGCCGTAGTAGAGGCACGGGGCACCGGGCAGCGTCAGCTGGAGGAGGGTTGCCAGCCGGAACGAGGCCTCGTCGCCGCCGCACATGGAGATGAGACGCGGCGTGTCGTGGCCGTCGAGCAGGTTGAACATGGCGGCTGTCGTTGCCAGTTGGTAGTGCGCCAGCTCGCGCTCCAGGGCGGTGGCCATGCCGCGCGCGTCGAGCGGCTGGATCAAGGAGGCCAGGAAGATGTTCTGGTGCAGCACGCGCACGTCGATCTCCTCCGCGGCCACGAAACCGATGATCGCCGCGGCCAGCGGGTAGTTCATCACCGCGTCGAACTGGTCGCCGCCCAGCACGTGCGGGCTGGGACTCCACATCTCCGCCACGATGTAGGCCTCCGGGTTGATGGATCGCACCCGCTCGCGGAACGCGCGCCAGAACGTCGGGTCGTCGATCTCGCCGGCGACGTCGAGGCGCCACCCATCGGCCCCAAAGCGCGTCCAGTGCTCGGCCACGCCGAGCAGGTAGGCGCGGACCTCCGGGTTGTCGGTGTTGAACTTCGGAAGCGCCGGCAGGTCCCACCACCCGCGGTAGCCGACGCTGGCGAGCGACGCCATCCCCGACCCATGGTCGAGCGACCAGTCGGCCGGCACTGGATCGTCGAGCAGCTCCGGGTAGGCACGCGGCACGCGGCCCGCCGCCAGCATCTCGTCATTGAAGTGGAACCACCCGCGGTACGGACTGTTGGCCCCGGACTCGAGCACATGGTGGAACGGCCAGAAGCCTCGCGATGCGTGGTTGAAGACACCGTCCAGGATGAGCCGCATGCCGCGGGCATGCACCGCGTCGAGCAGCTCGCGCAGGGCTGCATCGCCGCCCAGGAGCGGGTCGATGGCCATGTAGTCGTAGGTGTGGTACCGATGGTTCGACGCCGAGGTGAACACCGGGTTGAGGCTGATGGCCGTGACCCCGAGCGCCTCGAGGTGGTCGAGATGCTCGGCGATGCCCAGCAGGTCGCCGCCCTTGAAGCCATGGCGCGTCGGCGGCGCGTCCCACGGCTCGAGGGGCCCAGGCTTGTGCACGCGGGCGCTGGCGGCGAAGCGGTCCGGGAAGATCTGGTAGAAGACCGCGTCGCGCACCCAGCGCGGGACATCAGGCGTCACGTCGGCCCGCTCACCCCTTCACGCTGCCCAGGGTCACGCCGCTGATGAGCCACTTCGAGCTGTAGAGGAAGAGGGCCACCACCGGGATCGAGACGAGGATGCTTGCCGCGGCAAGGTCGCCCCACTGGGTCTGGAACTGCGCCTGGAAGCGCAGGATGCCGAGCGGCCAGGTGAACAGGTCGGTCTTCGAGCCGATGACCACGCGCGCGAGCACGAACTCGTTCCAGGCGGCCAGGAAGTTGAAGAGGAAGACGATCGCCAGCGCCGGCGCGGAGAGCGGCAGCACGATGCGCCAGAACGCGCCGAGCTGCGACGCCCCGTCGATGCGCGCCGCATCCTCGAGCTCGATCGGCACGGTGTCGTAGTAGCCCTTGAGGATCCAGATGCTGAAGGGCACCGCGGTCACGCTGTACGCGATCAGCAGGCCGCGGTAGGTGCCGAGCAGATCGAGCTGCACGGCAAGCAGGAAGATCGGCACGAGCAGCATCGAGGCGGGGATGAGCTGGGTGGTGAGCAGGGCGGTGAGGCCGACACCGCGCCCCGGGAACTTGTAGCGGCTGAACGCGTAGGCGCTCGTGGCCGCAAAGATCAGGCCGACCACGCTGGTGGTGAGCGTGATGAGCAGCGAGTTGACGATCCACTGCGGGAAGGCGGTGCCGGTCAGGACGTGGGTGTAGGAGTCGAAGTTCGCGCCGTCGGGGATGAGCTTCAGACTGCGCTCGAGGACGCGGTCGCCCGGTCGGAGACTGACCGACAGGACGCGCAGGACGGGTAACGCGGCGATGAGCGCGGCGATGAAGAGGACGGCGTGGATGACCGCCTTCTTGAGGGTCGAGTCGCGGCGACCGCTGTCGCTGCCGCCACCGTTGCGACCGCCACCGCCCAGCGTGTCGACCGTGCCGGTCGGCAGCGGGGGGATCGAGGTCTGGCCGGTCATTCGGTGACTCCCTTCAGGGCGCCGCTGCGGCGCACGTAGACGATCACAAACACGAGGAGCAGCGCGAAGATCACGAAGGCGAACGCGCCTGCGAAGCCGTAGCGGTTGTACTGGAACGCGGCCCGGAAGAGTGCGGTCACGAGCGTGTCGGAGCTCTCGAGCTCGTTCTGGTTGAGGACGAACGGTACGTTGAAGTTGTTGAACGTCCAGACGAAGCCCAGGATGATCGCCGGCACCATCACCGGCCGAAGGAGCGGCAGCGTGATGTGGCGGAACGACTGGCGGGCGCTGGCGCCGTCGATATCGGCCGCCTCGTACAGATCGGTGGGGATGCTCTGCAGGCCGCCCAGCAGGATGACCATCATGAACGGGATGCCGAGCCAGACGTTGGTGATGATCATGGCCGCGAAGTTCCAGTTGGGGTCGCTCAGCCAGCTCGGGCCCTGGATGCCGACGACGGCGAGGAGCTGGTTGATGCCGCCGAACTCGGCGTTGTACTCGGTACGCCAGATGGCGAGGGAAACGATCTGCGGGATCGCCCACGGCAGGATGATGAGCGCCCGGTAGATCCCCTTTCCGCGCAGCTGGCGGTTGAGGAGGAGGGCAAGTCCCAAACCACCGGCGACGTGGAGGGAGACGTTGAGGACGGTCCATGCGATGGTCTGCCACAGCACCTGGAAAAAGCCCGCGTTCTGGAGCACCGGCCTGGTGAAGACGTTGATGTACTGGTTGATGCCCACGAACATCTCGGCGCCCTTGCACTCAAAGCCGATGCCGGCGGGCGGCACGAGCGGCGGCGCGCAGAAGCGGTTGAGGCTCATGTTCGTGAAGCTGATGTTCAGCTCCCAGATGAGCGGGTAGAGGACAAGCGCCAGCAGGCCCACGAAGGCCGGCGCGATGAGCATCAGCGGCACGGCGAGCCGTGCCTTCATCCACCGGACGAGAACCAGATAGAGGATCCCCTCGAGGAGCGCCACGCCCGCCGCGATGAGCAGCAGCGTGAGCAGGACCTCCTGCAGCGCATTCAGGGTGTTGCCGAGATCCACCTGCCGCCTCCTACCGACTTCCTGGCGCGAGGGGTGTCGACCGGTGGCGGCTCAGGCTGAGCCGCCACCGGTCATTGGTTCGGAGCTGGTCGCTACTCGGCCTGAGTCGCGATGCAGTTCTCGGTCGCGGTCTGCGCATCCGCGGTGAGCGTCGCAACGTCGCCGTTGCCGGTGTCGCCCGCGAGGGCGGCCCGAACGGCTACGTTGAGGGCATCGAAGACGCAGCGCATCTCCACGTTCGTCGGCTGCGGGGTCCCCTTGGCAACCGCCTCGGCGGCAGCGCTGAGCAGGGGATCACCGGTCACGATGGAATCGTCGAGCGCCTCCTGGAGCCCGGGCAGGCGGCCGAGGTCGGTCACCATCTGCTTCTGGTTATCCAGGCTCGTCGACCAGGTGATGAAGTCGAGCACGACGGTGAGCGTGTCGCCGGAGTCGTTGGTCGGCACCATGTAGTAGGCACCGGCCGTGTACGGCTTCGGATCCTCGCCAGTCGAGCTGACTGTCGGCAGGGCGGACACGCCGAGCTTGTCGCCCAGCTTGTCCTTGTAGTTCGCGAGCTCCCAGTCGCCGTTGACGATCATCGCGGCGTCGCCGCCGGTGAACAGGTCAGACGCGCAGGGGTAATCGCACTCGCTCGGCATGAGCGCGTCGGTGTACTTGAGGTCGTACAGGAACTTGAGGGCGTTCTGCATTTCCGGCGTGTTGAGGGTCGGGGTCCGACCATCGGTGTCGAAGACGCTGCCGCCGAAGCCGCCGATCCACGGGGTCAGCCAGAAGGACTCGGTCTGGTTGAAGACGAGGCCGTACTTGCCGCCTCCGGTGTTCTCCTTGGCAGTGGCGACCAGCGCATCGGTATCGGCCGGGGCCGCGTCACCGACGAGGTCCTTGTTGTAATACAGCATCAGCTGGTTGCCGTTGCTGATTGGGGCGCCCCAGATCTGGCCCTGCTCGTCCATGGCATCCATCGCCGACGCTGCATAGATCGACGGGTCGATCTTCCCGCCGATGGGCTGGACGACGCCGGCCTGCAGGAATGGTCCGAGGTGATCGGCCACGGTCCACAGCAGCTGCGGCTGGGTCTCCGGCGCGAGGGCGGTGTTGACCATGTCCTCGCGAAGCGCCTCGACGTCCTTGTTGACGACGTTGATCGTCACATTGGCGTGGAGCTCGTGGTAGGCGTCGGCGAGCGACTGGACGTAGTCGATCTGGGGATCACCCTCCTTCGTCCAGAGCTCGATCGTCACGTCCCCGGACGGGAACGGAGCGGGGGTCTCCAGGGCGACCGACGCGGCCGTCGACGCGGATGGGGAGGTCGAGCTGAGCTGACCGCCGCATGCCGCGAGGACGAGCGCGAGGACCGTCCCGAGCGGGATTCCCTTGCGAAGTACGGAATTCATTGCTGTTGTTGTGCAACCTCATTGCGTGTGAACAAGCTGGATGGCGGTCGAATGACCGATGCGCGCGCCGTTGCGCGCGAGTGCTGTCGGTGACCGGCCGCCCGGTCAATGCCGACGGGCGAGAGCCGGATGCTTACGTCGACATCGTCAGGCGGTGACGGCACCTCCCCCTCGGTGGTGCTGCCCCGATGCTGGGGCGGTGGAGCCGCGGACCACGAGCCTGGTCGGCAGCAGATCCTGCCGCGGGGGGGACGTGCCGTCCCCGCGGATGAGCTCGATCAATCGGGTCGCAGCTCGACGACCCTTCTCGCGGATGGGCTGATGCACGGTCGTCAGGCGTGGGTGCATCCACGCCGCAGCGGGCACATCGTCATAGCCGATGACCGACAGGTCGTCCGGGAGCGCGAGCCCCGCGTTGCGTGCCGCGTCCATGACGCCAATGGCGATCACGTCGCTCATGGCGAAGATGGCGCCGGGCAGGCCGTCCGCAGCCAGCAGGTCGAACGCCGCGGCACCGCCCTCGGTGGACACGGTCGTCGACACAACGCGGAGTCGGGGCGGGCCGGTGCCGTCGGCGGAACCATCGAGTGGCAGCCCGAGTCCGCGGCGTAGCCCGGCGAGGCGGCGGGCGCTGATGCCGGTCCGCTCGTCACCGGGAAAGTCCGGGTGCGGCGTGATGGAGACTGCCGCCACATCGCCGTGGCCCAGCTGGACGAGGTGGCGCCCGGCTGCCTCGGCGCCGAGCTCATCCTCGATGCCGATCACGTCGGCGTCCGACCAGGCGTCGGTGTCCAGGGCGACGATGGGGGTGCCCGCCTCGCGCACGCGACGCAGCTCGGGATGGTCCGGGCCGAGGCCGAGGAGGACAAGGCCATCGACCAGTGCGCGCTCGACCGCGCGCTCGATAGAGCCGCGCATCGGCGGGACGATGACCACGGCGATCCCTTCCGAGTCGCATGCGTCACCGAACCCGCGAATGAGCTCGGGCAGGAACGGATTGGCGAAGATGTCATGCGTCGACTGCGGCACGACGAGCCCGATCTGGTCGGTGCGACGCGCGGCGAGGCGGCGAGCGAGGGGCGACGGACGGTAGCCGAGCTCGGCGGCCACGGCGAGGATTCGCTGCCGAGTGGCCTCGTTCAGCTGGGACGGCTGGTTGAAGGCGAAGCTCACCGCCGTCTTGCTGACGCCCGCATGCCGCGCAACATCCACGATTCTGGCTCGTCCAGCATGGGCCATCGGCGGGCGGGTCCTCTCCTCCGTAAACCGGTTAAGTAAACCGGTTCAGCCAGCGCAGCATATGGCCGGCCAGCACCGCATGTCAAGGTCTCGGTTACGATCCGCGGATGGCACCCGACACGAGCGAGCGCACCCCGTTGGGCGTCCTGCTGTGGTTTGGATGGGCGGTGACGCTGCTCGCCATCTCCGGCCTGCTATTGCCGCAGATCGTCGGGTTCGTCGACTTCAGCGAGCGCGCGCCGTTCAGCCTCCTCGGGATCTTCATGATGGCGGAGCTGGCGATCGTCATCTTCGGGGTCACGGTCGCCCTGCAGCGAAAGCGGATTGCCCACCGCTTCGCCCTCGGAATCAGCCTGCTACCGGTCCCGATCCTGGCGGGACTGCCACCCGCCCTCCTTCACATGGCATCCGATGCCGCCGCGGGCTGGTACGTGCTCACCATTCCGCTTGGCCTGGTGCTGAGCATCGCGCTGGTGGTTGGTCTCCTGCGGCCGGCGGCGCGCGCCTACTTCACCGACGACTGATGCGCCTCTTCCAGGTTCGTCGGGCCGCCGCCGCGCTCGGCGTTCGCGCGTCAGCTCATGGTGCGATGACGGTGAGCGTCCCCACGATCCCGAGGCTCTCATGCCCGGGAAGCGAGCAGAACGTCACGTAGTCGCCGGGCGGCAGCTCGGCGGTGATCGTCTCGCTCTCGCCGCGCGACAGGTCGACGGTCGTCATCAGCACCTCGCCCGCCTGGGTGCGGACAGCGACGTTGTGCGGGGTGGGACCGTCATTGGTGACCACCAGGGTCACCGTGGGGCCGGTGACCTCGAGGGCCGGCTGGTCGAGCATGAAGTCCATCACGCTCAGCTCGATGGCGCCAGGGTTGACCGATGCCCCCGCCGACGAGGCGGCGGATGCCGCTGCCGACGAGGCGGCGGGGGGTGACGAGGTGCTGCTGCAGGCCGCGAGGGCCGTGGCGAGCAGTCCGATGAGCAGGATGCGACGGGGCATGGATGCCTCCTTTTCCGGAACAGGGCGAAGGGGCCGGCAGCGGCTGCCGGCCCCTTCGAGTCGGGTGCGTGGGGTCAGCTCGCGAACTGGTCGGGAAGCTTGACAACGATCGCGGCGGCGAGCGGGTCGCCGATCATCCGCATGTGCATGGCCGCCTCGCGGTCGGCGGCGGCCGCCGCGGCGACGTCACCGGCGCCCTGCGCGTCGACGATCGCCTTGGTGGTCAGGATGTGGTCCTGGATGAGGCCCTCGAGGGCGTCCTGCGGGAGGTCGGTGGCACCGGCCAGGAACTCCGCGAAGTCGGGCAGGTAGACGGTGGTCAGATCCTCGACTGCCATGTCCATCATGGCCTGGTCATCGGTCGCCACACCGGTCGTGTAGTCGACGAAGAACCCGTTGTGGGCGCTCCAGATCTGGTTGAACGAATCCTCGGCCTCGGTGCCGTAGAGGCTGCCGATGGCGGCCCCCAGGTCGGTGCCGTTGGTGTTCAGCGCTGCGCCGGCAGCGGCGAACTCGTCGCTCCGTCCGCCGATGGCGGCATCGGTCGCGAAGGAGGCCAGGTACAGGTGCTCCTGGAGGAGCTGGTTGAGCGCGACGCGCAGGTCGACCGCGGCGTTGCCGGCCTCGCCCTCGATGTCGTTGCCCTCGGCGATCGCCGGCGCGAGCGCGTCGCCGATCATCTGCATGTGGGCGTACGCGGCCCGGATGGCGGCATATGCGGCCTCGAAGTCACCGGACGCCTGGGCGTCGACGACGGCCTTGGTCTGCAGGACGTGATCGGTCACCAGGTCGGTGACGGCATCCTCGGGAAGGCCGGTGGCCCCGGCCAGGAAGGACGAGAACTCGGGGACGTAGACGGTGGTCAGGTCCTCGACCGCCTTGTCGGCCACTGCGGCATCGTCGGTCGCCACACCGGTGGTGTAGTCGACGAAGAAGCCGTTGTGGGCGCTCCAGATGCGGTTCCACTCATCTTCGGCCTCGCTGCCGTAGATGCTGCCGATGGCGGCGCCGAGCTCGGTGCCGTTGGTGTTGAGCAGCTCGCCGTAGGCGGCGAACTGGTCGTTGCGCGCATCGAGCGCGGCACCGGTCGCCTTGGCGGCCAGGATGAGGTGCTCGCCGAGCAGGTAGTCGAGATCGACGCGCAGGTTCGCGGCGTCGGAGTCGATGACCATGCCCTCGGGAGCCATGCTCTCCGGCGCCATGCTCATGGGGGCCATGCTGGACGGGGTCATGCTCTGCGCGGCCGACGAGCTGGTCGCGGCGTTGCTGCAGGCCGCCAGGGCCACGACGGCCACCAGCAGCAGGGGGAGTGCCTTCAGGGTTCGCACGAGTCGGTGATCTCCTTGTGTCGCGGCCGTTGGAGGCCGTCGGGGGAGATACGCACGCGACGCGCGAATGAATCACTCGCGGCCTGCTCCGCGCTCGGAACGGGCTGCCTATACTCAGCGAGATGACCGCGACCGCCCCACCGCGCACCATGCGCGCGCTCGCCAAGACGCGCCCCGAGCCCGGCGCGGAGCTGGTCGAGCGGCCCGTTCCGACTGCGGGTCCGGGGCAGGTGCTGCTCCGCATGGAGGCGGCCTCGATCTGCGGCACGGACTATCACCTCTACTCGTGGGATCCGTGGGCGCAGGATGTCATGACCCTACCCACCATCCTCGGCCACGAGCTCGCCGGCCGGGTCGTCGCCAGCGGCGCGGGCGTGACTCGCGTGCGGGACGGCGATCTCGTCGGCGTCGAGAGCCACCTGGTCGACTGGACCTGCAGCGTGTGCCGCCGCGGCGACCCGCACCTGTGCCGCAACCTGCGGGTCATCGGGGCGCACGTGGACGGTGGATTCGCAGAGTACGTGGTGATTCCCCAGGAGAACGCCATCGAGTCCAACGGGCTCGACCCCGCGGTCGTCGCGCTCCAGGAGCCGATGGGCAATGCCGTCCATGCCGCCTTCGCCGAGCCCATCGAGGGCAAGAGCGTCCTCGTCACCGGCTGCGGGCCTATTGGCCTGTGCGCGGTCGGGATCGCCCGCGCCGCCGGCGCATCGGTCGTTATCGCCACCGATACCGAGGCGTACCGGCTGGAGCTGGCGCGGACGATGGGTGCCCACCACGCCTTCGACGCGGCGGATCCCGAGACCCCGGCGCGCATTCGCGCGGCAACCAACGGCGAGGGGGTCGAGGTGGTGCTCGAAATGAGTGGTGCCGCGCCGGCCCTGGACCAGGCGCTGGAGGTGATCGACCGCGGCGGACGGATCAGCCTGCTCGGCATCTTCGGCGAGCCCGTGCGGGTCGACCTGTCGGAGCGGGTGATCCAGCAGGGCATCCGCCTGTACGGCATCTACGGGCGGCGCATGTACGACACCTGGGAGCGCACCCAGGCGCTGCTCCGATCGGGCGCGCTCGACGTGACCCCCATCATCACCCATCGCTTCGACCTGTCCGACTGGGAACGCGGCTTCGAGCTCATCGCGTCCCGGCATGCTGGAAAGGTGGTCCTCCTCCCATGACCGATGCGACCGCGCGCACGCGTGACCCGCTCGCCTTCCTGGACGCGACCCTCGACGATCTTCGGGCGAAGGGCCTCTACCGCCGCCTGCGGGTCGTCGAGAGCGAGCAGAAGAGTCGCTGCGTGATCGATGGCCGCGAGGTCATCACCCTCTCGAGCAACAACTACCTGGGCCTGACGACCCACCCACACCTGCGCCGCGCGGCCATCGAGGCGGTCGAGCGCTACGGCGCCGGCTCGGGAGCCGTCCGCACCATCGCCGGCACGATGTCACTCCACGAGGAGCTCGAGGCGCGGCTGGCGGCGTTCAAGCGGGTGGAGGCAGTCCTCACCTTCCAGTCCGGCTTCACCTGCAACACCGGCGTGATCCCGATCCTCGCGCCGGAGGGCGCCGTCATCGTCAGTGACGCCCTCAACCACGCCAGCATCATCGACGGCATCCGCCTCACGAAGGCCGAGCGCAAGATCT
>JBDTQJ010000067.1:0-11625 GCA_039932235.1 Chloroflexota bacterium | reverse complement strand
GACGAGGTAGCGACCGTCCAGGGTGAGCACGGTCGCGTTGTTCTTGGTGGCGCCGTTGTCGATCCCGACCACCACGGGGCCACGCCATTCACTCACGATGCGTTCGCGCGGCCGACACGGAGGACATGGAGGCAGGGTAGCGCTCCGAGGTCGCCGCGGCTGCAGGTTGCGGAGCGGAGGACAATGGACCTGCATGAGCCTGCCTGCCGCCCTCACCCGCATCGATCTGCGCCTCGACGACGAGGTCGCGCCGCTGGCGGCGCTCGTTCGGGTGCTGCACGCCTTTGTCGGCGCGGGGTGCCTCATGGCGGCACTCGCGTCCGGCGGTCACGACGGTGTCGCCCTCCCTGCGCTGCTGGCGGCCATCGTTCTCTTCGGCAGCGCGCTTCTGGTGCCGATGCGGCGGGAATGGGTGCGCTGGTACGTCGTCGCCGCAGGCTGGCTGGCCACGTGGGTGTGCATCTACGCCGCGTGGCGCTTCCCCGTCGCGCCACCGCTCGCCAACGGGCTCCTGGTCGCGCTGCTGGCGATCGGCAACGCGAGCCTCGGCGGATTCCCGCACCCCGAGGTGCGCAGCATCGCGCCACCGCTGCCCGCCATCGCGTCCGACCCGGACTACGACGGGGCGATCGAGGACCTGTAGCTACATCGAGGGGGTGTAGTCGGCGGCGAGGTACCGCTCCGGATTCTCGGTGAAGTCGAGGAAGCACCCACGCCCGCAGAAGTAGTACGCGGTGCCCTGGTGGTCGGCGCTCAGCCCCTTGGCGCTGGCCTCGGCGGTGTCGACGGTCATGCCGCAGACGGGATCGAGGGCGGTGGCGGAATCGGTCATTGCATCTCCTCCATGGGTTGGACCGATGGACTGCTGGTCGCATCGGTATGTGCGGGATTGGCGAGCACCACGGCGGCGCCGCCGATGACGACGGCCAGGAGCCCGATGGCGACGAGGTAGCCCACGTCGCGCACGCGTGCGCCAAGCCCTGGGTGCAGGATCTCGGCCGCGTCGGCCGGGGGACGGAACGCCCGCAGGCGGAGCGCATTGCTGACCACGCTGACGCTGCTCATGGCCATGGCGGCGGCGGCGATCACCGGATTGAGCAGAATCCCGAAGGGCAGGTACAGCAGGCCCATCGCGACCGGGATGAGCAGGACGTTGTAGCCGAAGGCCCACGCCAGCCCCTGGCGAATGACGCCCACCGTGCGCCGCGACAGGCCGATGGCCGTGACGATGCCGCGCAGGTCGCCGCCGATGAGCGTGATGTCGGACGCGGCCAGCGCCACGTCGGAGCCGGTGCCGATGGCGATTCCCAGGGCCGCCTCTGCGAGCGCGGGCGCGTCGTTGATGCCGTCGCCGACCATGGCGACCGTGGCGCCGGACTCGCGCAGGGTGCGGATGGCCGCTGCCTTGCCGTCGGGGTGCACCTCGGCCAGGACGTGGTCGGCGGGGATCCCCGCCCGGATGGCGAGCGCCTCCGCGGTGCGCCGCCGGTCGCCGGTCAGCATCCACACCTCCAGGCCCAGGGCGCGCAGCTGCTCGACCACTCCGTTCGACTCGGGGCGGATGGTGTCGGCAACGCTGATCGCGCCGATCAACGCGCCCTCCGCGCTGACCACGAGTGGCGTCGCACCGCCCTCGGCGATCTCGTCGGCAAGCTCCTGGCCGACGCCGGCGTGGAGTGCCGTGCCGACGGCCACGCGGCGCCCGTCGACCGTCGCGATGACACCGGCGCCTGCCGCCGCCTGGAAGTCGGTTGCCGCGGGCAGGGCGATGGCCCGGGCATGCGCGTGCGCCAGCACCGCCCGCGCGAGCGGGTGCTCACTGCCCGTCTCGGCAGCCGCCGCGAGGCGCAGCAGCTCCGTCTCGGTGACGCCCGCGGCGGGGTACAGGTGCGTGACCTCGGGGCGGCCGCGGGTCAGGGTGCCCGTCTTGTCGAGGACGATGGCCGTGATCGCACGCGCGGCCTCGAGCGCCTCCCCACCGCCGATCAGGACGCCGTGCTCGGCGGCTTTCCCGGTGCCGACCATGATCGCGGTCGGCGTGGCCAGCCCGAGCGCGCACGGGCAGGCGATGATCAGCACCGAGATGGCCGTTGTCAGCGCGAAGGCGGGGGAGGGGCCGAAGACGAGCCAGCCGAGGAATGTGAGGGCCGCCACGCCCAGCACGATCGGCACGAAGACCTCGGCGATCCGGTCTGCCAGCCGCTGCACGGGCGCCTTGGAGCCCTGCGCATCGGTCACCAGGCGGACGATCTGGGCGAGGGCGGTATCGGTCCCCACCCGTCGGGCGGTGAAGAGGAAGCTGCCCGAGCTGTTGATGGTCGCCCCGATCACCTCGTCGCCGGGTGCCTTGTCGACCGGCAGGCTCTCGCCGGTGAGCATGCTCTCGTCGATGGCCGAGCGTCCCTCGGTGATCGTGCCGTCGACCGGGACACGGTCGCCGGGCCGGACGCGGAGGACGTCGCCGACGCGGACCTGCTCAATCGGTATGTCGAACTCGACGCCATTGCGGACGACGTGGGCAGCCGGCGGCTGGAGCTCCATCAGCGCGCGCACCGCGGCGCCGGTCTGGCGCTTCGCCCTGGCCTCCAGCCAGCGGCCGAGCAGCACGAGGGCCACGATGATCACCGCCGTCTCGTAGTAGAGCTGCGCCGGCAGGCCCAGGTCGGCAGCCAGCGACGGCCACAGGGTGACGAAGGCGCTGTAGCCGAAGGCCACACTGGTGCCCACCGCGACGAGGGTGTTCATGTTGGCCGACCCGTGGCGGGCAGCACGCCAGCCGGCGCGGTAGAACGTCGCGCCCGCCCACGCCTGGACGACGGTCGCCGCGATCAGCAGCACCGGCGCCACAAGCGGTCGCTCCAGGCCGAGCGGCAGGTACATGAGCGCCATCATCGCCAGGCCGATGACGAGGCTGACCACCCACTTCCGGCGCAGGTCATCCATCTCGAGCGCCCGCGACCGATCCAGATCCTCCGCCTCGTGCCCCTCCTCGGCCTGCTCGACGACCTCGTAGCCCGCATCACGGACTGCGCCCTTGAGCACCGCGAGGCTGGTCTGGGACGGGTCGAATGCGATGCGTGCCCGCTCCGTGGCCAGGTTGACGGTCGCCTCGCTCACCCCGTCGACGCGGTTGACGAAGCGCTCGATGCGGTTGACGCACGACGCGCAGGTCATTCCCTCGATGGGCAGCTGGACGATCTCGAGCGCGGGCATGTAGCCATTGTGGTGACCGACGCCGGTTACTGTCAAATACCCGGGGGGAGTATCAGCCGAGCCACTCCAGGGCGGTGGCGACGCAGGCGTCCGGCAGGTCGCGATGGACCGTGTGGCCGCTGGCGAAGACCACCGTCCGCGAGCCGGCCGGCAGGCGCGCCTCCGTTCGGCGGCGAGCCGCGCCGGTGAGGGCCGAGCGTGCCTCGTCGGCCAGCATGAGCAGGGCCGGCTGCCGGATGGCGGCCACCAGCTCGTCGGCAGGGTCAGTCATCGCCAGCCCGGCCCCGACGGCCCGGATGATCGGCTCGATCCGGCATGCCGCCACGTCGGCCACCATGATCTCCACGTCGCGATCGTCGAGGCCGGGATCCATGGCGCGCACCTCGGCCGCATACCCGTCCCGATCGGTTCGCGCCAGGGCCGCCTCGTGGCGCCACCGGGCGATCTGCTCGGTGCGCTCGTCCCGGATGCCCGGCGGGTCCTCCAGCACCACCCGCTCGGCCGTCGCCGGGTGCCGGACCAGCACCTGCAGGGCCGTCCGTGCGCCGAGCGAATGTCCCCACAGCACATCGACGCGGGCTTCTCCCAGCTCCGCCTCCAGGGTGGCCACCACGTCGTCGGCGGCGTCCCAGCGACCGATGGGCTCGTCGCAGCCGGAGGCCCCGTGGCAGGGCAGGTCGAGGGCCAGGACCTGCCAACCCGCTCGCGCCAGCGCGGGTGCGACGCGCCACCACGTACGCGCCGAGGCGGTCACGCCGTGCAGGAGGGCGATCGACGGCCGCGTGGGGTCGATCCGATTCGGCGTCGGGTGCAGGGCGAGGTGCATCAGCCAATGGTGCCGCATCGGCTGCGCCGAGGGAGCGTGACACCGATGGTCCTGCTGCCTCCCATGACCCGGCCGCCCTCAGGTCATGCCCCGGACCGGGACGACCCGCCTACTGACCGATGCCCTGCTGGCCCCGACCATGGTGGCAGCCCGCCGACCGGGCCCACGCACCCCTTGGAGCAAACGCATGACCGACCAGTTCCGGCGACGCGCCCGCCACGCCGTCGCACGTGCCGCCCTCCTGGGCAGCACCGCCCTCCTGGGCGCGGCGCTCCTTGCCACCTTGCAGGCGCCCCTGACGACGGGTTGGAACCAGTCCGGAGCCGAGGGCACGGTCTGGCAGCTGACCAACGGAGCGCGCGCCAACAACGGGCTGCGCGTTCTGCAGGGTCATTCGACGCTCGTGGGTCTCGCGCGCTGGCGCTCCCAGGACCAGGTGCAGCGCAACTACTTCGATCACACCGTCGCCGGCACTGGCTACCAGGTCTACCACTGGTATGACACCAACGGCCTCGCCTACCGCTATGGCGGCGAGAACATCGGCTGGAACAACGGCATGAGCGACGCCGATTCGCCGGTGAAGATCCACGAGGGCTTCATGGCCTCGGCGGGCCACCGCGCCAACATCCTCAACCGCGACTGGACGCACGGCGGCATCGGGGCCTTCGCCGCGGACAACGTCAGCTTCCTGGGCACGATCCGCAGCCCGCGCTTCTACACGGAGCTGTTCATGCAGGCAGTCGCGTCGACGCCACCTCCGCCACCCCCCTCGACCACGACTCCGCCGCCCCCGAGCACCGGTGGGGGCGGCTCGACTGGCACCGTCAGCCGTCCAGCGGCAGCCGTTGCCGTGGTGGCTGCGCCTGACCCGACCCCCAAGGTTGTCTCGATGCCGGCCCCGGTCCGACCATCTGCCTCCGCGCCGTTGGACGGCGCCACTCCGGCAGCCGCACGCCAGCATGGTTGGTCGTCCCACGCCGTCCGCGCCCTCCCGTTCGACGCGGCCTGGCCCCGTGGCGACGCCAGCCTGTCAGACCTCACCGGCAGCATGCGCGTGGTGGCCACCGCCGCAGACGCGGGCTTCGTGCAGGGGCTCCTCGGCGGCGTGATCCGCTTCACGCTCAGCTGACTGCGGACGGCCGCACGGGCGGCGGCCGCCCCGGCAGGCGCTAGACTCCGTCGCGTGACCCCGCTGATCCTCGAGGCGCGCGACCTCGCCAAGACGTACCCGCTGGGCACGGGCGACGTCGAGGCGCTGCACGGAACCTCCATCTCGGTGTCCCGAGGCGAGTTCGTGGCCCTGATGGGGCCCTCCGGGTCCGGCAAGAGCACCATGCTTCAGCTGCTCGGCGGCCTCGACACCCCCACCAGCGGGACGGTGGTCATCGACGGGATCGATATCACCGCGCTCGACGAGGAGCAGCGCACCCTGACTCGCCGCGCCAAGACCGGGTTCGTCTTCCAGTTCTTCAACCTGATCCCGCTGCTGAGCGTGGCGGAGAACGTCGCGCTGCCGTTCCTCATCGCCGGCGGCTCGGTGGGTGAGCACCGCCCCCGGGTCGACGAGCTCCTCGAGCTGGTTGGCCTCGCCCACAAGGCCGGCCATCGGCCGGACCAGCTCTCGGCGGGGGAGCAGCAGCGGGTGGCCCTGGCTCGGGCGCTGGCACCGAAGCCGGCGATCCTGCTCGCCGACGAGCCCACCGGTAACCTCGACTACACCACCGGCGCGGAGATCCTGGACTTGTTGTGGGACTCGTGCGACCGCCTCGGACAGACGATCGTGCTGGTTACCCACGACGCCCGCGCCGCGGCCTACGCCGACCGCGTCTTCGTCATCCGCGACGGCTCGGTGCGCGACGAGATCCAGCTGGGCCGGCGACGTGACCACGCGCCCGCCGGTCTCATCCGCCGCCTCTCCGCGCTCGGCCTGTAGGAACCGATGCGGTTCGCCTCGCTCGCCTGGCGCGGGATGGCGGCCCGCCCCCTGCGCACCGCGCTGACCGTGATCTCGATCGCGGTCGGGGTCGCGGTCGTGGCGGCGACCCTGATCGCCAACCAGGCCGCCGACGATGCGGTGCGCCGCGCCGCGCAGGAGCTGCTCGGCAACGCCACCATCCGGGTCCGCGCCTTCGACCCCGCGGGCTTCACGCCCCGCGCGGTGAACGCCCTGCGCCGCCTGCCCGGCGTGACCACCGCGGCGCCGGTGGGGGAGCGACGGCTTACCCTCTCGACCCCACCCGGGCCGGAGGAGCAGGTCTTCGGGCTCGTCGCGATTGCCCTCGATCCGGGCCTCGAGGCACGCGTCCGCGACCCGCACCTGGTCGCCGGCATCCCACTCTCCGACACCGATCCGACCGGCGTCCTGATCAACGCGCGCTGGGCCGCCGAGCACGACCAGCACGTCGGTGACCGGCTGCTCATCGTCGGGCGCCTGCCGGAGGCCCCCGCGCTGGTGATCGTGGGGCTGACGGACGATCTCGGCTTCGGCGCGCTGGAGCAGGGCGAGGTGCTGCTGATGGACCGTGACCAGCTGGACGCGTCGCTCGCCAACCCCGCGCCGGTGACATCGGTCGACCTCGTCGTCCAGCCCGGTCGCGAGGCAGCCGTCCAGGCGGCACTCGACACTGACCTGCGCGAGGCGTTCGTGGTGGAGACCGCCGCCGATGCCGCAGCCCGCTTCGCGCGGGCACAGACGGCGTTCGCGCCCATCGCCTTCCTGTTCGGCCTCATCTCGCTGGTGGTCGGCGCCTTCCTGGTCGCCAACACGCTGGCCATGACACTCTCGGAACGGATGCGCGAGATCGGCCTGCTGCGGGCCGCCGGCACCACGGGACGCCAGGTGGTGAGCCTCTTCGTGCGCCAGGGCATCGTCTTCGGCATTGCCGGGGCACTGCTGGGCGTGGTCGGCGGGATCGCCCTCGCGGCGGTGATGATCGGTTTCCTGCGCTCCACGCGGGCGGTGCTGGTCGACGGCCTGCCGCTCAACCTGCCGGCCCTGGCCATCGCCGCCGGGATGGGCATCGCCGTGACCGCGGTGGGGTCCGCGGTGCCGGCCATGCAGGCGGCGCGCACCAGTCCCATGGTCGCGCTGCGGCCCACCCTTCGGCCGGGCGGCTCGCTGGGGCAGCGTCTGCGCTGGATCGTGCTGCTGGAGCTGGCGGTCGTGCTGGGGGGCATCGTCTTCTACCCGTTCGAGCGTGGCACGACGCCACTCCCCGCCATGCTGCTGGCCCTCGCCCTCCTCGTCGGCGGGGCGCTGGCTTCCGCCTGGCTCCTGCTGCCGCTGGGTCGCGTCCTGGGCCGCCCCTTCGAGTGGTTCTTCGGCGCCGAGGGGATGCTCGGCCGCGCCAACCTGTCACGTGACCGGGTGCGCACCGGCCTGACGGTGGGGGCGCTCATGATCGCCCTCGCGTCGGTGATCGCGCTGGGAACGGTGGCGGACAGCGCCCGGCAGACGGCGGCGCGCTGGGTCGCATCGGTGCTGCCCGGCGGGACGGCCATCCGGCTGGCGCTTCCCGAGGAGATCGAGCTGTTCCGGCCAACCTTCACCCAGACGCCCGGTGTCGCCGCCACGAGCCCGATCGCGGAGTTCCCGGCGGTCATCACCGACGGCGCCACGGCGCGCGAGGTCAGCGTGGCCGGGATCGATCCGACCGTCTTCCAGGATGCCGGCTCGCTCATCTTCACCGCCGGCAGCCGTGCCGCGGCGTTCAATGCGCTGCGCGATGGCGGCGCGGTGCTGGTCCCCGAGCCGATGGCCACTCGCGACGGCCTGGCGGTGGGTGACGCGCTCGAGCTCGGCCAGCCGGGTGCCGCGCCGAGTCCTTTCACCGTTGCCGGGGTGATCGCCTACACCCTGCCCGCGCGCTCGCCGGACGGCGCGCTCATCATCTCGCTGCCGGACGCGGCGGCGCATTTTGGGGTGACCACCGCCGGCCTGTGGGCGATGGTCCCGGGGCGTGGCGTCTCGCCGGCCGCATTTCGCCAGGCGGTCGGCGATACCGCGCAGCAGCTGGCCGCCGAGCCGATCGACGCCATCCAGCTGGCGGGCGAGCTGGCCCGCTCGTTCGACCGCCTGATCGGCCTCTTCGACGTGCTCGCCCTGGTCGCGGTCGCGGTTGCTGCGGCGGGGATCGTCAACGCCCTCTCGGTCGGCGTGGTCGAGCGCGCCCGCGAGATCGCCATCCTGCGCGCGCACGGCATGACCGTCGGCCAGGTGCAGGCCATGGTCGTTTCGGAGGCGGCGATCCTGGGTGCCATCGGGGGTGTGCTGGCGACCGGCACGGGACTGGCAGTGGCGTGGGCGATGATCGTCGCCGGAGCGCCACGGGACTTCGCAGCCGGGCTCAGCGTGCCCTGGCCGCTGCTGATCGCCACCTTCCTGCTGGGGATCGGCGTCGCGGCGGTGGCCGGCCTCTATCCGGCCCGCCTGGCGGCGCGCCAGCCCATCGTCGCCAGCCTCAAGCACTTCGAATAGGAGCACCCCGCACCCATGGCACCCCCCACCCGTTTCTGGCAGACCACGCCGGGCCGCACGTTCGTCGGTCGCCTGGCGACCGGGTCCGACCTCGTCGAGGAGATCGAGCGCATCTGCGCGGAACAGGGCATCCTGGCCGCCCACGTCGCCGTCGTCGGCGCCGCCACCCGCGCGGCGTTCGCCTACTACGACCAGGAGAAGCAGGCGTACGACGAGCTGCATTCGGTCGCGCACCACGAGATCGCGGGGTTCATCGGCAACATCTCGCTTCGCGACGGGAAGCCGTTCCTGCACGCCCACTGCTCCTTCGGTGACGCGTCGGGCGGCGCGGTGACCGGTCACCTGGTGCGCGGCACAGTCGTGTTCGTGGCCGAGGTCACGATCACCGAATGGACCGATCTCTCCCTGGTCCGCACCCACGACGAGGCGACCGGCCTGGCGCTCTGGTAGCGCCGCCGGACGTCCTGTCCGGCACCACCGATCGGGTCATACCGATGCGCCGCGCACGGCGCGACGATGCGCGGCAGCCGGCGCGGCTGCCCCGCCCCGGCGCCACCTCCTCCGGAAGGGATACATGCGCGACCTGCTGGCCCTGCTGCTGGGCCTGGCGATCAGCCTCATCGGTCTGCTGGTGGTCCTGGCGACCGATCTCGATCTGGCCGGCGTGCTGCTGATCATGGGCGGCGTGGGGATTGCATTCGTGGTCCACGCGCGAGGCTCCGCCGGCCGGGTCCGCTGACCGGTGGCGGGACGGGACGATGCCCCGTCCCGCCGATTCCCTACTGGATCATCTCTCCGTCGGCGCCGACGACGTACCAGTTGCCACCCACGCCCTGGCCGTTCGTGTCGCCCGCGGCGGCGTCGTTGGCGAAGTAGTAGACCGGGAAGCCGTTGACGGAGGCCTGGGTCGTCCCGTCGTCGCGAGTGAGGGTGTCGACCTCGGCCGTGACCCCATCACCGGCGGCGATCGACGCGCCGTCATCGACCGCCACCGCCGGCCAGTTCTCGAGGCAGCCACCGGTGCAGGTGCTGGTGCCCTCTGTGTCGGGCACGAACCGGTAGACGGTCATCCCGTCCTGGTCGACCAGGATGTCTCCCAGGTCCGAGGTCGCGACGTCGAGGGTGTACTCCTCGCCGGAACCAGCCGACTCCGAGGCTTCCTCTGAGGCGGATGCCTCCTCCGATGCGGAGGCCGTGCTCGCGGATGCGCTCGCCGACGCGCTGGTGCTGCCGCTGCCCGCGCTGCTGCAGGCCGCGACCAGGAAGACGAGAGCCACGAGCACGGGCAGCGCGCGCATCGGGCTGAACGGGAGGATGTGCTTCACCAGGGTCTCCTTGAGGTGGGTCGACATGTACCGATACGTGGCGCGTTACGTCATTGCCACTGCGAAGGACCCTTGCGCCGGGGTCGCACTATTGAGTGATGGGTGCCATCAGGCGCAGGAGCTTCAACGACCCGGATGCGCTGCGCGACCTCCCGCTCGCCGAGATTCGGGTCGCGCGCATTGGCTCGCACACCATCGGGTATGGCGTCGAACAGCCCGGGTGGCGATGGTCGACACACATGGGACCCCGGACCGGAGTCACGTCGTGCCCCGTGCATCACGTGCAGGTCTTCCTCTCGGGCCGATTTGCGGTGCGCATGGACGACGGGGAAGAGGTCGAGTTCGGGCCGCTGGAGGTGGGGGACATCCCGCCCGGCCACGACGCGTGGGTGGTCGGCGACGAGCCGGTGCACATCCTCGACTTCGCCGGCAACAGCGATGCGATCGGCATGCCGCGCGAGCACGAACGGATCGTCTCGACGCTCCTGATGACCGATATCGTGGATTCCACTCGCACCGCCAGGCGTCTCGGCGACGGCGCGTGGAAGCAGGTGCTCACCACCCACAATCGGCTCGTGCGGGCTCAGCTGCTGCGCTTCGGCGGTGCGGAGGTGAACACCACCGGCGATGGCTTCCTGGCCACCTTCCGCAGCGCGGTCGCCGCGCTGCGCTGCGCAGCCGCGATCGTCGCTGCGCTGCCAGATTCCGGGGTCGCCGTGCGGATCGGGATCCACACCGGAGAGATCGAGCCCATGGGCCGCGACATCGGTGGGGTGGCTGTCCACGTGGTTGCTCGGCTCATGTCGCTGGCCGGACCGTCCGAGGCGTACGTCTCTGCGGTGACAGCCGGACTGGCGGATGGCAGCGGTCTCGACCTCGAGGGCCTCGGCAGGCGCGAGGTGAAGGGCCTGGACCGACCGATCGAGGTCTATCGCCTCATCGAGGCCACGTAAGAGCCTGAATCGCGGTTCCAGGCGGGGTGACCCCGCAGCCGTTCGTCCTGCCCTTCCCTGCCTGGCGCTCCTGGCCCAATCGACGCGGGCATGCCGCGTGCTTGGGCCCAGCGCATGGCCGTGGTACTGGTGATCAATGATGATCCTGCGCTGCTCGATGTCTACGAGGATCTATTGACGTCGATGGGGCATCGGCCGGTGACCAAGGCGACCGTCGCCTCGGGCTCCGAAACCGTCCGCGAAGTGAACGCGGAGGCGCTGGTCGTGGATCTCCAACAGCCCGATGAAGACGAGTACGGCATCCGCATCATCGAAGAGCTGCGCGATGACGCGGAGATGATCGCGTTCCCCATCGTCCTGTGCACTGGCGCATCGGTTTTCATCGAGCCGACCCTCCGGCGTCTGGAGCAGCTCAATGTGCCGATTGTCTTCAAGCCTTTCAACATCACGGACCTTGAGAACGCGCTGACCACGGTCCTCCGTGAGGCGCAGACGAAGCTCTAGCACCTCCAGGGCCGCGGACGACGCTCAACTTCATCTACCGCGAGTCTCCTCGTTGGCACGCGGGCTGCCTCAGCGATCAACAGTCGCGGTGACCCGCGACCGCCATGTGATCGGCATGGGCTGGCGCACGTAGTGAGGCACCGATGACCGATGAACCCGACGCGACCAGCGTCAAACAGCCAAGCGGATCGCCTCCGGACGCCGGGCTCGCCTACGACCCGTCGATGACCGAGCAGGACGAGGCCAACATCCCGCCGGGATCGGACGCGGATCCGGCGAGCACCGAAGACAGCGACGAGGCTTAGACCGTACGTCGAGCGCTGCTGC
>JBDTQJ010000066.1:0-11655 GCA_039932235.1 Chloroflexota bacterium | reverse complement strand
ATGAGCGTGACTCCGCTACGGAAGCTGCTTGACCGTCAGTTCGTCCCAGGTGATGTTCACCGGAATGGTGGCTGCGTCGGCCGCTAGGTAGGTCCGCAGCCCGATCCCGCCAGCGACCTGCAGGGCGGCGGTGCTGTCGGTCCCGGTGTACGTCCAGGCAGCCGGCTCGGTGGCTCCGGTCCACACCTTCACGCGGATCGTGGTCGGCGAGGTGCCGGTGAACTGGCTGCGGACCCACAGCTGCGTGCCCGCGGTGTAGGTCAGACCGGCGACCTGGACTTCTGCGCCAACGGCCGCCTGCGTGCCGCCGACCAGACGGCTGGCGCCGACGAATACGGAGCCAGCCGAGGAGATGCGGACCTTCCCACGATACTGGGTGCCGTTGTCAACGTAGCGTCCCTCCGTGTAGAGAAACAGCCCGCCACCGCTGCCGGCAGTGTCGCTGCTGACCAGCACGAGGAGGTCGACGTTCGTGGCCGACACGCCTGTCAGCGCGGCCGAACGGGTTGCACCCTTGGCGGGGATCGTGATCCGACCCAACCCGCCGCTGACCGCGTAATTGGCCGTGGTACCGGTCACGGTCCAGTTACCACCGACATCCGCGCTGCCCCAACCGGAGCTCGATGTGCGGCTGAACGTGTCGCGCGCCAGCACGTTGGCCTGGGCCACGGTCACGCTCTGGGTCGTCGCCCCGGTCAGCCCGCCGTTGTCGGTGACGGTGAGCGTCACCGAGTACGTGTTCGACGCGGCGTAGGCATGACTCGGATTGGTAGCGGTGGAGCTATCGCCATCACCGAACGTCCAGCTGCGGCCGGCGATGGTGCCGTCCGAGTCCGACGAGGTATCGGTGAAGTCGCAGGCCAGCTCGGTGCAAGCGACGGTGAAGTCGGCGACGGGCGCGACGTTCGCCTTCGCTGCCGTGACGCTCTTCGTCTCAGTGTCGACCTGGCCACCATCGTCCGTCACCGTGAGGGTCACCGAGTACGTGCCGTTGGCGGCGTATGTGTGGCCCGGGTTGGTGTTGGTCGAGGTACCGCCATCACCGAAGTCCCAGCTGCGGCTGGCGATGGTGCCGTCCGAATCGGACGAGGTGTCGGTGAAGCTGCAGAACAGCTGGGTGCAGTTGAACGTGAAGTTGGCCGTCGGCGCGTTGTTCGGCGTGCCGACGGCCACCAGGGCGTTGGCCGACAGCTCCGACGTGTCCCGGCCGTTGCGAATCTGCGTCGCCGTGACACGGTCGCCGACGAGCGTCGTGACCGGCACGTTCCAGGCGCCGCCCGCCGCGACCGTGGCACTTCCGAGGAACCGATCTGGCATCCCGAACTGGCCCGCCGCGCGGGTGGCGCGGAACACTTCTACAACGGCGCCGGGCAGGCCGGTGCCGCTGACGAGCGTCGAGGTGGCGCCTGTGATCTCAGGAGTGTTGAGCAGCGTGTTGGCGCCCAAGTCGCCGTCGCCGACATCGTTGGCATCCGGGCCGGCCACGCCGTACAGGTCGATCGCCCAGCCAGAGGTGGTGATGATGTTCTGCGACATCTTGATGCCGGTGCTGTTGTTGATCACGTTGATGCCGCCAAGCGTCGCATTGGCGATCGTGTTGTTCTCCAGGTTGTGGAGGCGCGTGCCGAGGCGGATCTTGATGCCCCAGCGCGAGAGGGGAGCGGCCTCCCCGAAGGGCGACAGACCGATGAAGTTGCCGCGCGCGGTGTTGGCGAGGGCGTTGCCGGACGCAAACTGGATCCCGTCGTAGTTGGAGGCGACGTAATTGCCTTCGACGAGGTTGTTGTTCGAGCCGTCGTAGACGTTGATTCCCTGGCCGTTATCGCCACCGCCCGGGCTGCTCGTGGCAGACCGGAAGCTGGACAAATAGTGCCCGTCGCCGGGGAAGCCCACCCAGTTGCCGAGGACGCGGTGTCCGTTGATCTGGTAGGTCGGCGTGCTGCCGTTGGCGGAGCCAATTGCGGGATCCCAGCCATGCGACAGCTCGATGCCCTGCAGGCTCGTGGGGCCGATGACGTTGCGCTCGTTCGGCGCTGACCCACCGATCAGGCCATCCTGCGGGCCGAAGTTGTGGTCGATGCCGGTCGAGCAGCTGGCCGTCGACGTCCCATTGGGGCGAATGCACAGAAGGTTGTTCTGGATGATGTTGCGTGCCGTCCCAGGCCCGTACAGCTCGATGGCGTGCGTCGCGCCGCCGGAGACGTTGCGGTCGGCCGCATCTGCCGTGCCGATGATGTTGTCGTGGGCGCCCGTGTTCAGCACAACGTTGAAATGCGCGCCGCCGAGGGTCGTGCTGTCGCCGCGGAAGCCCAGCCAGTTGCCGACGATGCGGTTCCCACCGGCATCTGGTCCGTCGATGAAGACGGCGTTGTACCAGTTGTTCATCGCGATGCCGCGAATCATGTTGTTCGCGCTCGTGATGTAGAAGCCGAGCGCGCGCGTGGAGCTGCCTGGTCCGCGCAGCTCGATGCCCGGGATGGCATTGGAGCTGGTGGTCGACGTGTTGACCCGTGCGCCGGGCTGTGTGTAGGCGTCAATGGTCAGGGTGCCGGTGCGCTGGCTGATATTCGGCAGCTGGCTGGCGGCCTGAATGAGAATCGGTGCCGTGCCCGCGATCGCGAACTCGATGCGGTCATCGCCGGCGTGCCAGTTTGCCTCGGCCATGGCGGCGCGAAGGGTGCACCGGCCGGCGGAGTCGGCGCAGATGCCGTTGCCGAGCGCGGCATCCGCGGTGTCGGCGTTGCTGTTGACGGTGAACACGAATGCCGCTGCAGCCGCAACGGCCCCGGTGCGCGCGCCCTGGACGGAGAGCATCGTCTGCACGTCGGCGATATCGGAGCACCCATCCCCGTTCGGGTCGCTTGTCGCCGCGACGCCGCACACGTCTCCGGAGGTGGTGGCGAGCTCTCGCGTCTGGTCCCACGCGACGCGCGCCGCGTCGAGATCCACCTTGTCGAAGCGGCCGTCACGCTGGAGCTCCCGCACCTTGGCGGGGCCGCGGTTCGGCCTCTGCCGATCCTTGAACTTCGGGGCAACCAGAAGACCATTGTCCGCACCGACGGTCACCGTGGTGACGAACTCGGTCTGCGGCAGCGCCACTGCGGCACCCACCGCATCCACCGCCGTGTCGATCACCACCCGCAACTGGAGGCGCCCCTCGCTCCGAGGCTCGATCACCAGGTCGATGGCGGACACGCCGCCCGTCGCCGTGAGGCCATAGGCGCCGAATGCTGCTCCGTTGTCGGACGTGATCGGTCGGAAGGCGCGCCCTGCCCCCGCGGGCGCGAGGCCGATGAGCTCGGCACGCGTGCTTGCGTAGCTGATGCGGCCATCGATGGCCGCCACCGATGCCGGGAGCCGCAGCGTGGCGGCAAAGAGCTCACCGGCGTTGGTGCGAGCCGGGGCGGACAGCGCACCGCGCTGCTCCGTAACCGGCCGCGCGGCGGCAGTGTCGACTGACAGCTGCATCGTGACGACCGCGAAGAGCAGGGCCATGAGAGCGGATGAAAGGCGGGCAGACATGGTGGCGTGGCTCCAGGATGAAGTTAATGGCGCTCCCCCCCGAATTGAATACGCGAGGCACGCGGGCGGCACCATGGATGTGCGCTGACCGCACTCTACGCTCGACCAGTACCTTCGGCAATACACGCTGCCCCCCATAACCGCCCTGCACCACACTATTGGTGCTCGATGTCAACGAATCCGGCACCAAAATGGGCCCTGAAGTGATTGACCGTCCTAGTCCGTTCGTACTACCTTGCGAATGCCCGATAAGCCATCGATAAGCCGCCGATAAGCGGGGTGGTCAGGGCAAGGTCTTAATCCAATTTTCGTCCCAGCGACCGAGCCATCCATGCACGTGGATCGCCCAGCCTAAGCCTTGAGGGGAATACGGATGGCACTATTGAACGAACGCACGGCATCATTGACCGCGATAGGCAGTCCTGATGCGGTTGCCCCGGTGGAATCGGAGCATCACTCGCCCGCCCCGCGGCCAACCGTCTCGGTCGTCCTGCCGGCCAAGAACGAGTCGCGCAACATCGAATGGGTGCTACGGCGGATTCCGGACTCGGTGGACGAGATCGTCCTGGTCGACGGCCTGTCGCATGACCAGACCATCGAGATCGCCCAGATGGTCAAGCCCGACCTCGTCGTCGTCCACGAGGAACGGCGCGGCAAGGGCATCGCGCTCCGGAGCGGCTTTGCCGCCGCGACGGGCGAGATCATCGTCATGCTGGACGCGGACGGGAGCATGCACCCGTCGGAGATCGACTCCTTCGTCCAGCACCTCATGCAGGGCTACGACTTCGCCAAGGGATCGCGATTCATGGCAGGCGGTGGCTCGTCGGACATCACGGACGTGCGCCGCATGGGCAACCGTTTCCTGCTGTTCGCGACCAACCTCATGTACGGCACCTCGTATACCGACCTCTGCTACGGCTATGTCGCATTCAGGCGTTCGGCGCTCGATCGCATGGGTCTTTCGGCCGATGGCTTCGACATCGAGGCGCAGCTCGTCGCCCAGGCGAGCCGCAGCGGTCTCCGCGTCGTGGAGGTGCCCAGCTTCGAATCGCCCCGCATGTACGGGAATTCGAACCTGAATGCCATCCGCGATGGGTTCAAGATCCTGGGCCGCCTCCTCCGCGAGCGGTTCGTCACCCCTCTTGACCCGTCCGGGGCGGTCCCGGAACCCGCCGAGCTGGCCTGAAAGTCCCAGCGACCACGCCGCCGGTCATGCGGTAGGCTCCGCTGCTCATGCAGACCCTCATCCTGGCCGGCGGGCTCGGGACCCGTCTCGGGTCGCTGGCCTCCGACACGCCGAAGCCGATGCTCGAAGTAGCCGGCCGACCGTTTCTCGAACTCCAGCTCCGCTATCTGGCGAGCCAGGGCATCCGGGATGTCGTGCTATGCACCGGACACCGGGCTGAACGCGTGCGCGATCACTTCGGCGATGGCGCGACCCTCGGCCTCAGCATCGCCTACGCGATCGAGGACAGACCGCTCGGCACTGGTGGGGCGGTGCGTAACGCCCTCCCCCTGATCGCCGACGAGAGGATCCTCATCTGCAACGGTGACTCGTTCGTCCGCTTCGACGTGGCAGAGCTCACGCGCGTGCATGGACAGCTGGGCACGCTCGCGAGCATGATCCTCGTCTCCGTTGAAGACGCTGGGCGCTTCGGCATCGTCGAGCTCGCCGCAGATGGACGCGTCGTTGCCTTTGCAGAGAAGGTCGCGCGTGGTGCAGGCTTGGTAAACGCGGGTGTGTACGTCGTCGAGCGGCGCCTGGTGGAGGAGCTGCCGTCCGGCACCTCCTCCCTCGAGCGGGACGTCTTCCCGACACTGACCGATGGCCGCCTCGGTGGCCTCCCGGTGGCCGGACCGCTCATCGACATCGGTACCCCGGCAGCCCTCGACGCCGCTCGCACGGATCAGATGCTCGCCGCCCTGGCGGTCCTGCAGCCGTGCTGATGCGCGCGCGCGCGCCGCTGCGCATCAGCTTCGCCGGCGGCGGCACCGACGTACCGCCGTTCTGGCAGGAGGAGGGCGGGTGCGTGCTCTCGGCCACGATCACTCGCTACGCGTACGGGTCGCTGGACGTGCGCGACGATCGCGAGATCCGCATCGAGTCGCTCGACTACGGGCTGCGCGAGAGCTACTCGGCGTCCGATCGGCTGGTCCTTGACGGCAATCTCGACCTCGTCAAGGCAGCGATCATGAAGATGGGTGACGGCGAGACCGGGTTTGACCTGTTCCTGCATTCCGATGCGCCACCCGGGTCGGGCCTGGGATCGTCGTCGGCCATGATCGTCTGCCTGGTGGGACTGCTGGCCGAGATGCGCGGCACGCGAATGACCGACTATGAGACCGCCGACCTCGCGCACGTGATCGAGCGCTTCGACCTCGGGATCCCGGGCGGCCTGCAGGACCATTACGCGGCAGCGTTCGGGGGATTCAACTTCATCGAGTTCCTGCCTGAGCGTGTGGTGGTGAACCCGCTGCGTGTCCCAGATGCCACAATCAACGAGCTCCAATACAACCTGCTGCTTGTCTTCACCGGTCAGGTGCGGCTGTCGGCAAATATCATCACCGACCAGGTGGACCGCTTCCGCAGCGGCGACATCCAGAGTCGTGATGCACTGCGGCAGCTCAAGTTGCTGGCCGGCGAGATGAAGAACGCCCTGCTGCATCGGCAACTGGACCTCTTCGGGGCACTCCTCCACGATGAGTGGGAGCAGAAGAAGCGCATGTCCGACCGCATATCCCATTCGTCCCTCGACGACCTCTACGAGATCGCGCGTCGCGAGGGTGCGCTCGGGGGCAAGATCACCGGCGCCGGCGGCGGGGGTTACATGCTGCTGTACTGCCCCTTTGAGCGCAAGCACCTCATCGCGGAGAAGCTGACCGCGGCGGGCTGCACGATCGCCACATTTGGCTTTGAGCCCGCCGGCCTGCAGACATGGAGGGTCAACGGTGGCGCGTAGCGATCACGACCTCGAGGAGATGATCGGCGACGGCATCCGCCGGAGCGTCGCCGTGCGCGAGGCCATCCTCGCCGAGCTCCCGACCCATCGGGACGTAATCCGCCGCCTCGTCGATGTCTTCGCGACCGATGGCAAGCTGCTCATCTTCGGCAACGGCGGAAGCGCGGGCGACGCGCAGCACATCGCCACCGAGCTGGTCGGACGATTCTACTTTCACCGACGCGCCCTGCCCGCCCTGCCCCTCACGGTCAACACGTCTGCGCTGACCGCCATCGGCAACGACTACGAGTTCAAGGACATATTCTCGCGACAGGTCGAGGCGTACGGCCGAGCCGGTGATGCCGCTATCGGCATGTCGACCTCCGGGAATGCCGCCAACGTCATCGAGGGCGTGCGCATGGCGCGCCGGCTCGGCATGCTCACCATAGGCATGACTGGTCGCGACGGTGGCCAGTTGGCAGCCGAGGCGGACATCGCGATTCGGGTGCATTCCAACGAGACGCCCCGCATCCAGGAGGCGCACCTGCTGCTCGGCCACCTCTGGTGCCAGGGCATCGAGGCCGTGATGTTCGGAGAGAGCGAGCCTGCATGAGCGGGCCGATGCCCACGGCGCTCTTCCTCGATCGCGATGGGGTCCTCAATCGCAAGGCTGCAGAGGGTGCCTACGTCACCTCGCCTGACGAATTCGAGTGGCTACCAGGCGCTTTGTCCGCCATGGCCGCGCTTCACCGGCAGGGTGTGCGCCTGTTCGTCATGACGAACCAGCGCGGCGTCGCGCGCGGCGCAATGAGCGAGGGGGACCTGGCCGCGATCCACGACCGGATGCGCACTGACCTGCTCGCCGTGGGCGTCGCCCTCGAGGGCGTCTACGCCTGCATGCACGAGGGCGGCAGCTGCGACTGCCGCAAGCCCGGCATCGGTCTCTTCATCGAGGCCCTGCACCAGCACCCGGACCTCGACCGGACGGGCAGCGCGGTGGTGGGCGACGCGATCAGTGACCTGGAAGCGGCCGCGCGCCTCGAGGTCGACGCCTATGCCATCGTCGCCGACGGGGAGCGCGAACTGCTGACCGCGCGGGCCGAGGCGCTCGGCGTGGCGGTCGCCGGCTGGTACGGGTCCCTCGAGGCTCTGGTCCGCGACGGATTCGGACTCCGCGTCGCATGAGTTCGGCGGAGCGGGGTGGTGCGCAGCGCGAGCGGTCAGAGGCATTGCGGATCTGCGTCGTGGGGTCGGGCACGCGCTTCCTGAGCGGGATCAGCGTGTACACCAACCGCCTGGCGAACGCCCTGGCGACGCACCATCAGGTCTCGGTGATCCTCATGCGTCAGCTGCTCCCCGCGCGCCTGTATCCAGGCCACGCGCGAGTGGGCAAGCAGCTCGATCGTCTCGAATACGACCCAGCCGTGCGCGTCTTCGACGGCATCGACTGGTTCTGGCTCCCGTCGATGCTGCGCGCGATCGGGTTCATGCTCCGCCAGCGTCCCGACATGGTAATTCTCCAATGGTGGACCGGCACCGTCTTCCACTCGTACCTGATGCTGGTCCTCGTGGCGCGCTTGCTGGGCGCCCGGGTGATCGTCGAGTTCCACGAGAGTCTAGACACCGCCGAGGATCGGGTGCCGCTGGCGGGTGGATACGTCCGAATCGTCGCGCCGGCGATCCTGCGCCTGAGCAGCGGATTCGCGTTCCATGCCCAATCCGAGGTGACGGCGGTGAGCGAGCGCTACCGGCTGCCCCGGCGACCGAGCCGCGTGCTGCCGCACGGACCCCACGACCACTACGTGACGGCGGGGGAGGGCGTCCAGCGCTGGCGGGAGGCACCGCCGGAGGCGCGGAACATCCTCTTCTTCGGGATCATTCGACCCTTCAAGGGGCTGGAGGACCTGGTGCAGGCGTTCGAGCAGCTCTGCGATCTCTCACCGGATGGCTACTGGCTGACGGTGGTGGGTGAGACATGGGAGGCGTGGACCCTCCCGTCCGAGTTGATCGCTGCCAGCCGGTGGCGGCAGCGGATCACGTTCGAGAACCGTTATGTGCATGATGACGAGGTGGCCGCGATCTTCGAGGGCGCGGATATCGTCGCCCTGCCATATCGACGCTCGGCGATCAGCGGGCCTGTGCATGTGGCGATGGGCTTTGGCCGACCCCTGGTGGTCACCGCAGTTGGTGGCCTCGCCGAGTCGGTGGCAGGGTATGGCGGCGCGGTGCTGACCGACCCGGGCGACGTCGATGCGCTGGCGCGCGCGGTGGAGCGCGCCGGTCAGATGACGGACGGGCCCTATCCCCATCCACAAACCTGGGACGCGACGCTCGGGGCGTACGACGACCTCTTCGCCGCCATTCGCGGAGCCGACCGCTGATCCCCTCGACCGTATCCCGCAACCGCATCCTGCAGGTGGCGACCACCTTTCCGCCATATATCGGTGGCGTCGAGACCCACACCCACGAGCTCGTCAGCCGCCTCGCCGACGCGTGGAGGATCACGGTGCTGACCACCGACCCGGCGGGAGAGCTTCCGCCACAGGAAAGACGGCCCGACGGCGTGACCATCGTCCGCATACCGGCCTTCCCGCGCACCGGCGACCTCTACTTCGCGCCGCGGTTGCCGGGCGCGATCGGCCACGGGTCGTGGGATCTGGTCCACTTCCAGGGGTCGCACACGCTCGTCCCACCGCTCGGCATGCTGGCCGCGTCGCGCGCCGGGCTGCCGTACGTTGTTTCGTTGCACACCGGCGGTAACGTCTCGGCGATGCAGCGCCTGATACGAGGGCCGCAACGCCTCGTGCTGCGGCCCCTTCTCCGTCACGCGAGGCGCATCATCGCCGTGTCGCCCTTCGAGCGCGACGAGGCGGCCGTCAACTTTCGCCTCTCCAGGGATCGATTCGAGGTAATTCCGAATGGGAGCGACCTCCCCGCGCCCAAGCCACGCGCGCCGAATGCACCCACATCGCTGATCGTCACCGTAGGTCGACTGGAGCGCTACAAGGGCCATCATCGGGTGCTCGCCGCCATGCCCCACGTCCTCGCCCGGCAGCCGGGTGCGCGGCTGGCCATCTTCGGCTCCGGTCGCGAGGAGGCTGCCCTTCGGCGACAGGCCGCTGACCTCGGGGTAACCGACCGGGTGACCATCGAGCGCATTGATCCAGCGGATCGCCAGGCGATGGCGGACCAGCTGGGCTCGGCCGCCGTGGTGGCCGTGCTCAGCGAGTACGAGTCCCACGGATTGGCCGCGGTGGAGGCGGCCGCCCTCGGCCGGCCACTCGTGGTGACCGACGCGACCGCGCTCCACGACCTCGCCCGGCGAGGCGATGCCCGAGGCGTGGCGCCTGACGCCACCCCCGCGGAAGTGGCCGCGGCGCTCCTCGCCGAGATGGAGACGCGCCCGCGCAGGGCGAGCCGGCAACCAACATGGGATGACTGCGCGACCGCCGTCGCGGACCTCTATCGCCGAGTCTTGGGCCAAGCTGGCTCGTGAGGATCCTCCAGGTGGCGCAGTTCTACCCGCCCGTGCCCGGCGGCGCCGAGCTCCATGTCCAGAGCCTCGCCCACGGCCTGGCGTCCCGCGGCCACGATGTCGAGGTCGTCACCCTCCACGAGGGCTCCATTCCGGCGGACGAGCGTGATGGTCCGGTGCGAGTCCATCGCGTCCGGGGGTGGCTTCAGCGCATTCCCGGGCTCCACACGCCCGGGATCCCGCGCGCCGCGGCGCCGTTCCCCGACCCGGCCGTCGCCGCGTCGCTGATGCAGGTGATGCGTGGCCACCGTCCTGAGGTCATCCACGCACATAATTGGCTTGGCTACTCCGCGCTGCCGCCCCTGGCCGTACGCCGGCTGCCGCTGGTGGAGAGCCTTCACAACTACGGGCGCGTCTGCGCGAAACAGACGCTCATGCGGGACGGACAAGTCTGCTCCGGGCCAGGGATCACGAAGTGCCCGCCGTGCGCCGCGCGGCACTACGGCACTGCCCGTGGATTGGCAACGACGGGCGCACTGTGGGCGATGGGCGGCTGGCACGACGCGTCAGTGGACCATTACCTCGCCGTCAGCCAGTCGGTCGCGGACCGCAACGGCCTCGCGGCCGTGAACCGGCCGTACTCCGTCGTCCCGAACTTCGTCCCCGACGAGCTCGGCGAAGCTCGTCCGGCGAAGCCAATCGCTCTGCCGGCTGCTCTCCCGGATGGCCCTTTCCTGCTGTTCGTGGGCGCGATCAGCCGCGTGAAGGGCATCGATGTCCTCTTCGACGCCTACCGGCGCCTCCACGCGCCGCTCCCACTGGTCGTGATCGGCTTTCGAGCCCCCGATACTGACGATCTGGTCGCGTCGGCACCTCCTGGGGTACAGGTGCATCTCGACTGGCCGCATGGCGCCGTCATGGAGGCATGGCGGCGCTGCATCGTCGGCATCTGTCCCTCCATCTGGCCGGAGCCGTGCCCGACCGTGGTCATCGAGGCGATGACCGCCGGAGTCCCCCTCATCGGAGCGCGGTCGGGCGGTATCCCCGAGCTCCTCGACGATGGGCGCGCGGGCCGCATCGTGGCACCGGGGAACGCTGCGGAGCTGTCTGCTGCGATGGCTGCGCTCATCGCCGATCCTGACGAGCGGGCGCGGCTTTCGGACGCTGCGCGCCGCAGGTCCGAAATTTATCTCGCCTCAGCCGTCATTCCTCAGATAGAGTCCGTCTACCGAACGTTGATTCGGCGCAACGGTGGAGGGACGGAAGCATGAGCAAGGCCCCCACGCGGAAGCCCGTGGCACCGCCTACGCGGAAGCCCGTCGCACCGCCGGCGCCGACGCCCGCGGCGGTACCAGTGGAGTTGGGGGGGCTTCCGCCCGCCGCGCTGCTCGCCGGCGCGGGCCTCCTGCTGATCTCGATCTCCATGTCGCTCCTGCGGGTCACCACCGCGGTGCCCGAGCTGGCAACCAATCTGATGTTCTGGGTGGGACTGCTGCTGGTGGTGGTCCCTGGCGCACTCCGCCTCCTGTCTCGCCAAGCGAGTCGTCTAGAGCGCATCGGCCTGCTGCTGCTGATCGCCGAGGGCCTCTATCTGGTCAAGGTGGTGCGCGACCCGATTGCCTTCACGAGACACGACGAGCTGCTGCACTGGCGCACCGCGTTCGACATCATTTCCTCCGGGCGCCTCTTCGAATCCAACCCGCTGCTGGTCGTGAGCAC
>JBDTQJ010000065.1:0-11786 GCA_039932235.1 Chloroflexota bacterium | reverse complement strand
CCTTGCGGCCACTAGGTCCTGAACCTAGCGCGTCTGCCTATTCCGCCACCTCGGCACGGCTGCACCGGATCATCATCCGGAGCGAGGAGGGCCCGATTCTAGCACAGGCCCCGCGGCCGACCCAGCGACCTAGACGGCGCTGAAGTTGACGAGGTTGAGGAGGCTGAAGAGGACGAACAGGACCGCCAGCACGATGGTGAGGCGGAAGAGCGTGCGCTCGATCCCGCGCCGGCTGCGATAGGCGGTCACTTCCCCGCCGAAGGCACCACCGAGGCCGGTCCCGCGCTGCTGCAGCAGGATCGACGCGATGAGCGCCCCGCCGAGGATCATCTGGGCAAGAATGAGAGGAGTCATGGCGGGCCGGAGTCTACCAGACCGATCCGTCCGTCGCCGCGGGCGGCTCGATCAGGGAGCGCCCGGTCATCTCGGGGCCGGGCGGGATGCCGAGCAGGTCGCAGAGCGTCGGCGCGACGTCGGCCAGGATCCCGTCGTGCAGCCGGGCGCCGCGATGCGCCTTGCTCACCAGCACGCACGGGACGGGGGCGGTCGTGTGCTTTGTCTGCGGCTCTCCCGACTCGTCGCGCATCTGCTCGATGTTGCCGTGGTCGGCGGTGATGACGAGCGCGCCATCCGCCGCGAGGACCGCCCGCACGACGTCCGAGAGGCACCAGTCGACCACCTCCGCCGCCCGCACCGCGGCATCCCAGACGCCCGTGTGCCCGACCATGTCAGCGTTGGCGTAGTTGGTGACGATGAAGTCGTAGTTGCCCGATCGAATGGCGCCGACGAGCGCCTCGGTGACCGCGCGGGCGCTCATCTCCGGCGCCTGGTCATAGGTCGCCACTTCCCGGTTGGAGGGCACGAGGATGCGCCGCTCACCCGGCTGAGGATCCTCGACGCCGCCGTTGAAGAAGTAGGTCACGTGGGCGTATTTCTCGGTCTCGGCGATGTGCAGCTGGTGCATGCCGCGCCTCCCCAGCTCGGCGCCCAGCGAGTCGATGGCGAGCGGCGGAAAGGCGACCCGCGCCGGCAGGTCGTCGGCGGCCTGGTACTCGGTGAGGGTGGTGAGCGGCATGGCCGAAGTGTGGCGATCGAAGGCGTCGAAGTCCGGCGCGGCGAGGGCCCGCGACAGCTGGCGTGCCCGATCCGCCCGGAAATTGAGATGGACGAAGTGGTCGCCGGGCTCCGCCGGCCGGTGCCCGTCGAGCACGGTGGGGGTGACGAACTCGTCGCTCTCGTCGAGGCCGTACGCCCCGGCAAGCGCCTCGCCCGCGGTGGCGGCGCGGCGGCCCGTGGCGTGGACGATCGCGTCGTACGCCTGCTGCGAGCGCTCCCAGCGGTTGTCGCGGTCCATGGCATAGAAGCGGCCGCTGACCGTCGCCACCGTGGCCCGTCCGCCGAAGCGCCCCTCCAGGGCGGGGAGGAACTCGTCCGCGGAGCGTGGCGGCGTGTCCCGCCCATCGGTGAACGCGTGGAAGACGACCTGCTCGGGTGGCAGGCCGCGCCGCGCCGCCAGCTCGACCATCGCCACGATGTGCTCGTCGACGGCGTGCACGCCGCCGGGACCCACGAGGCCCATCAGGTGCAGTCGCCCGCCGCTTGCCTTGACCGCGTCGGCGGCCGCGACCAGCGCCGCGTTGTCGAAGAACGAGCCGTCGGCGATGGCCGCACTGATGCGCGGAAGATCCTGCAGGACGCGGAAGCCGGCACCGAGGTTGAGGTGCCCCACCTCGCTATTGCCCATCTGCCCGTCCGGCAGGCCCACCGCGGCGCCGGATGCCTCGAGCCGGCAATGCGGCCACTCCCCGAGGAGGCGGTGCCAGGTCGGCATGTCGGCGCTCAGCAGGGCGTTGCGCTTCGGGTCCTCCCCGATCCCGAAGCCGTCGAGCACCACCAGGACGACGGGACGCTGGCCGCTCACCCGGCCGCGGCGTCGGCTGCGGCGAGGATGGCGCCGAACTGCTCCGGCTTGAGGGAGGCGCCGCCGACCAGCGCGCCGTCCACGTCCGGCTGACCGAAGAAGTCGGCCGCGTTGTCGCCGGTCACGCTGCCGCCGTACTGGATGGGAACGTCGTCGGCATCCGCGCCGAACCGCTCGCGCAGGATGTGTCGGATCTGCGCCGCGACGGCCTGCGCGTCGGCGGGGGCGGCGGCCTCACCGGTACCGATCGCCCAGACGGGTTCGTAGGCGATCACCAGGCCGCTGCCATCGATCGCGTCGAGCCCCGACACCGCGGCCCGCAGCTGGCGGTCGATGACCGCCTCGGTCTGCCCCGCGCGGCGCTCCTCGAGCCGCTCCCCGATGGCCGCGATCGGGCGCAGACCGTGTGCCACAGCGCTGGCGACCTTGCGCGCCACCCCCTCGTCCGTCTCGCCGTCGTACTGGCGGCGCTCGGAGTGGCCGAGGATCACGTAGGTAGCCAGCTCGAGCAGCATGAGCGGGCTCGTCTCCCCGGTGAACGCGCCGCGCTCCTCGGCGTGCATCGTCTGCGCGCCGACCGCGAGCCGGGAGCCGATCACCGCCTGGGAGACGGCGGTCAGCCAGATCGCGGGCGGGCAGACCACCGCATCCACCCCGGGCAGCGGCTCCAGTGCACCGGCCACCGCGCGCGCGAGACCGTAGGCCTCCGCCTGGGTGGGCGGATTCATCTTCCAGTTGCCGGCGATCAGCGGTCGACGCATCGGTCCAGGTCAGTCCTCGGCTGCAAGCTCCACCAGGCGGCGGAGTCGGTGATTCATGGCCGAGCGGCTGACGCCCAGGCTGGTGGCAAGGGTATCGAGGTCCGCGTCGGGGTGGAGGCGTCGCAGGTCGGCCGCCTCGCGGAGCGCGAGCGGGAGGTCCGGGTAGAGGCCGCGCGACTCCAGGTCGCGGATGGCCGACAGCTGGCGCTCGGCGGCGCGCACCGTGCGGCGCAGGTTGGCGGCCTCGGCGTTGATGACCCGGTTGAGGCGGTTCTGCACCTCGTGCCCGACGCGCGAGGTCTCGAAGTCCAGTAAGGCCCGGTTCGCGCCGGTCAGGCGCAACAGCGTCGCCACCTCCTCGTTGCCCTTCACGTACACCACGTGGCGCCCGCGGCGCTCGAGCAGCGCGGCACGCACCTCGGAGGCGGAAAGGCGACGGCGCAGGTCGGCGGCCCGCGAGCGGCTGCGGAAGACCCACTCGAAATGTGGCCCGCCATGCGCGAACGAGATGGAGGCCGAGCCGAGCAGCATGCCGCGCAGCCAGGCTCGTCGATCGCAGGCGGCGGCATCGGTCCAGCTCCAGCCGCGAATCGCGGCGCGGTCCATCACGACCCGCAGGTGGTGTCGTGCATGCGGCTCCGCGGCGCCACCCGCCGGGGCGCGGCGTGGGGCGGCGGCGCTGATGCCGAGCAGGGCGGCGAGCTGGAGCGCCACGCGTGCGGTGGCATGGTCGAGGGTCGACACGCCGCCGGCCATCCGGTCCCCCGCCAACAGCCCGGCCAGCTCCGCGCGCTGGCAGTGATCCCGCGCCGGCTGGATACGAGCCAGCTCCCCCTTCACCTCGGAGGCCATCACCATGCGCGGAGGGTCACGAGGCGTGGGCGGTCGGGCGATGAATGCGGCGCTGGCGGGGCCGATCGACGCGATCCTCCTGCTGCAGCCGCATGAGCGCGGCGGCCAGCTTGGCCGGATCATGGCGATGCGCGTTGGCAGGATCAACGAGGTTCTCCTCGACGGTGATCACCGGGAGCTCCTCCAGGCGGCGGACGTCTACCTCCACCGGCTGACCCTGCCAGCCGCTCGGGGCACGGGCTGCACGCGAATGGTTGAGCAGCACGTAGTCGATGAGCTCGTCGCCGACGTGCTCGAAGAGCGCCTCGAGGTGGCCGGCGGCGGTGAAGCTGCTCGTCTCGCCGGGCTGGGTCGCAACATTGCACACGTACACCCGCAGCCCCGATGCGGCCGAGATGGCGTCACGGATGTCGCTGATCAGGAGGTTCGGCAGGACGCTCGAGAAGAGGCTCCCCGGACCGATGACGATCATGTCCGCCTCCAGGATGCGCTCGATCGCCTCCGGGTTGGCACGCACGTCGGCGGGCTCGATGAAGACGTGATCGATCGCCTCCCCCGCCTGCGAGATGGCCACCTGGCCGGCGACGTGGCGCCCGCTCTCCAGGCGCGCCGACAGGTTGAGCGGGACGCTGGTTGCGGGCAGCACCTGGCCGCGCACCGCGAGGACCCGGTTGGACTCGCGCACCGCCTCCTCGAAGTCGCCGGTGACCGCGGTCATGGCAGCGATGAACAGGTTCCCGAACGCGTGATCGTCGAGCCCCGAACCCGCCGGGAAGCGGTATTGCATGAGCTGGGTCATGAGCGGCTCGGCGTCGGCGAGGGCGGCGATGCAGTTGCGGATGTCGCCCGGCGGCGCGATCCCCAGCTGGGCACGCAGCCGCCCGCTGGAGCCACCGTCATCGGCGACCGCCACCACGGCGGTGATATTGGCGCTGTACGCCTTCAGTCCGCGCAGCAGGGTCGAGAGGCCGGTCCCACCGCCGATGGCGACGATCCGCGGACCACGCGCCAGGTAGCGCTTCGTGTAGAGCACCTCCATCACGCTGTTGCCGCGCTGCACGAACGGCGAGACGACGCTGCGCATGAGTCCCCACACGCCGATGCCGGTGAGGGTCAGGCCGATCGCGCCGAGGGTCGCGGCGCGCACCGGGCGCTCAAGCCATGCCCCGGTGATGACGTAGAAGAACGGCACCTCGTCGAGCTCGCCGGCACGGTACACGTTGAGCAGGAAGATGGCGCCGCCGAGGCCCAGGATCACGATGCCGGCGAAGACGAGCAGCAGCCAGCGCTTGAGGTGCATCCCCGGGTACAGCCAGCGCGGCAGCCGAACGCGGCTCATCGGTCCAGCTCGCGGTGGAAGACGGTGACGGCTCCTTCGCCGGTATCACGGAGCCGGCGCGCCAGCTCCTCCGCCAGCGCGATGGAGCGATGGTAGCCGCCGGTGCAGCCCAGGGCGACGGCGAGGCGCGACTTGCCCTCCGACCGATACGCCGGCGTCGTGAGCTCGAGCAGCTCCTGCACGAGCTCCAGGAATCGGCCGGCCGCCGGCTGGGCGAGCACGAAGTCGCGGACCGGATCGGTCAGCCCGGAGAGTGGCTTGAGGTCCGGGATCCAGTACGGGTTGGTGAGGAAGCGCACGTCGAAGACGAGATCGGCATCCAGCGGGATGCCGTACTTGAAGCCGAAGGTGATGACGTCGATCTGCAGCTCGCCGACGCCCGCCTCGGTCGGCACCATGGCGAAGAGGCGCTCCTTGAGCTGACCGATGGAGAAGCCGGTCGTGTCGAGCACCTCGTCGGCCAGGTCGCGGGCACGTGCGAGGCGGCGGCGCTCCTCGCGGATCCCGCCCTGCACCCCGCCGCGCTCCTGGAGCGGATGGCGATGACGGGTCTCGCTGAAGCGCGAGACCAGGATCGCGTCCGACGCCTCCAGGTAGATGACCTGCATCGCCTCCCCGTGGTCGTCGAGCGCGGCGCGCGCCCGCAGGATGGCGGGGGCCGGATCGCCCGCGCGGATGTCGAGCACCAGCGCGACGTTGCGGTACCGGTCGTCGCCGTCCGTCCTGAGCGCCAGGAACCCGTCGAGCAGCTCCGGGGGCATGTTGTCGACGCAGTAGTAGCCGAGGTCCTCGAAGAGCTTGGCGGCCTGGCTCTTCCCGGCTCCGGAGAGGCCGGTGATGATCACCACCCGCCCACGCACGGGGTGCGACGGCTCCGAGCCGGTCGATTGCACGGCGGCGCCGCCCCGCGGGCGCGGTTCCCGCTCGTGCGTCGCCTCGGCGCGTGAGCCCGACATGCTCCCCTCTCCGGCGTGATGTCGGCCGAGTATAGCGGTCACCCTTCCACCCCCTCCACGTGCGACCCGGTGCGCAGCCCCGCCAGCAGCCCGCGCACGGTGGCGGCTGCCGAGTCGCGGATGGCGTCCAGGTCGTAGCCGCCCTCCAGGGTGAGGGCGACCCCGGGCAGCCCCAGCCTCGCGGCCACCGCTCCCACCTCGCGAGCCACCGCCTCGAAGCCGGCCTCGGTGACCTCCAGCTCGGCGAGCGGGTCCACGGCATGCGCGTCGTAGCCGGCAGAGACGAGGATCGCCTCGGGGGCGAACGCCTCGATCGCCGGCAGCAGGCGCTCCCGCCACGCGGCCACGAACGCGGGGTCATCGCTGCCGGGGGCAAGTGGCGCGTTGTGCATCGTGCCGCGGCCGGCACCGAGCCCCGTTTCGTCGGGCGCGCCGGTGCCCGGGAAGAGCGGCATCTGGTGGGTAGAGGCGTAGCACACGTCCGGGTCGCTCTCGAAGAGCGCCTGCGTACCATCGCCGTGGTGGACATCCCAGTCGACGATGGCGACCCGCCACGCCCGCCCGCCGGCGCGCAGGGCGCTCACCGCAAGGGCGACGTTGTTCACGAGGCAGAAGCCGGACGGCTGCTGGGCGGATGCATGGTGGCCCGGGGGGCGGACGACCGCGAACGCGACGTGTGCCAGGCCATCGGCCACGGCGAGGGCGGCATCGATCGTCCCGCCGGCGGCGAGGCGCAGCGCGTCCCCCGATCCCGGAACGACGTAGGTGTCCGCATCGATCCAGCCGCCGCCCCGGGCGACGGAGGCGTCGAGCGCCTCGATGAGCGCCGCGGGGTGGACGCGTTGCAGCTCCTCATCGGTGGCGAGGCGCGCCTCTCGCTCGCCGAGCGGCACACCTCCGTCCGTGGCCGCACGACGCACGCCGGCGGCGACGGCGGCGCGACGCTCGGGGCGCTCCGGGTGGCCGGGAGCCACATGCGCATCGGTCCGCGCAGACGTGATGAGCAGGACGCCCGGCTCAGGCACGGAAGCGGCGGATCAGCAGCAGGCTGCCCTCGAAGAGGACGTACATGACGAGGGCCATGATGGTCGGCGAGATCGGGTCGCTGCCCGGCGTCAGGACGATGGCGGTCAGCACGATGACCAGCAGCGCCCAGCGGCGGCGGCGGGCCAGGAAGGCGTGGCTCAGGATGCCGACCCGCGCGAGCACGATGAGGATGATGGGGAACTCGAGTACCAGCCCGAAGGCGAGCAGGGTGGTCGTCACGAACCCGATGTACTCGTCGATGGTGAAAAGCGGCGAGGTGAGGTCCGGCGGCGCGATCTCGATCAGGAAGCGGAGCATGAACGGCAGGACGAAGTAGCCGAGCAGGATGCCGCCGACGAAGAGGGCGACGGCCGCCAGCAGGCCGGGCCACACGAAGCGCTTCTCCCGCTTCGTCAACCCGGGCGTGATGAACCGGTAGGCGTGGAAGAGGAGCACGGGCATGGCGATGGCAAGGCCGGTGAAGCCGGCGATCTTGAGCTGCGCGGCGAAGGCGCCGGCCGGCGAGGTGAAGTAGAGGGTCCGGTACTCCGGCGGCAGCAGGTCCACGAGCAGCTGGAGGACACCCGTGGAGAGCCAGAAGCCAATGACCGCGCCGAGCAGCACGGTGGCGACGATCCAGATGAGGCGGCGCCGCAGCTCACCCAGGTGCTCGATGAGGGTCATGCTCATGCCGCCCTCGTCGACGACTGGCTCCGGGTCGAGGACGACCGGCGGTTGCGGTTCTGGCGGCTCCGTCATGTCAGGCGGGCTGCGCGCGGCTCACCCCGTGGTGCCGCGCACCGGGCCGGGTGTGCTACTTGCGGTCGGTCGTCGAGGTCGAGGTGGTCGAGCCGGCGTCCGGCTTCTTGGTGTCGCCCCGGATCGACTCTTCGAGATCATTCGACGCCTTGCGGAACTCCTTCACGCCGCGCCCGATGGCGTTACCGATGTCCGGCAGCTTGCCGGGTCCGAAGACGATGAGCACGACCACGAGCAGGATGATGAGCTCTGGCCAACCGATGGGTCCCATTCGCGTGCCGATTCTCCGCTACTGCGCCAGGCGGTGGCGCCGGTCGTTACGGTGCTGAGGCGCCGAGTGTAGCACCGGCCGCCTCGCGCATCCGCTCGAGGTGGTCGCGTGCCGCGCGACGAGCTGCGGCCTGCCAGTCGGCCCCGTCGGAGGCGCCCGCGATGGCCCGCGAGACGTTGACGATGCCCGGCGCGTGGGCGCCGCTGCAGGTGCGAACGGCGGCGGCGAGGTCGCCGCCCTGCGCACCGACGCCCGGAACCAGGAACGGGGTCTCCGGCACGAGCGCCCGCAGCCGCGTCAGCTCGGCGGGCGCGGTGGCTCCGACGACCAGGCCGACGCGCGGATCTCGCCACGTGGTGGCGACCCATTCGGCCACGGCCTCGTGGAGCGGCCGATCCCCGTACGTCCGATCCTGGAACGTGCCGGCGGTCGGGTTGGAGGTGCGGGCGAGGACGTACACGATCCGGTCGCCGTAGGCGGTGAAGGGCTCGATGGCATCCGCGCCGAGGTACGGCGAGAGCGTCGTCCCGTCGGCGGCAAGGTGCCCGAAGATGGACGCCGCGTAGCGCTTGGCGGTGTTGGCCATGTCGCCGCGCTTGGCGTCGATGATCACCGGCAGCTCGACGGGGACCTCGGCGCGGATCCGCTCCAGCGCGGCCCAGCCCGCCGACCCGAAGGCCTCGAAGAAGGCGATGTTGATCTTGATCGCCGCGGCCTCCTCGACTGCGACCTCGAGCAGGCCACGGGCCATGGCCTCGACGCCGTGAACGTCGCGCGACAGCGGCCCGGGCAGCGCGTCGGGCTGCGGGTCGATGCCGATGCACAGCGGCGCGCCGAGGCGCGTGACGCGCGCGCGGAGCCTGTCCAGAGCCGGCGCGGCCATCAGGCGGTCGCTCCCGCCGGCACGCCCGGACCGACGGCCGCGAGGCGGCGACCGCGGAGCGGGCTGTGCGCCCCGTCGGCGTAATCGATCACGCGGATGCGAAGGCGTGGCAGTCCCTGGAACGCGTCGCGCTCGAGCGTGCCGACCAGGTCAACCGCCTCCCCGACCTCGGGGAGGGGCGCCTCCGGTCCGACACCGAAGGCAATGGCATCGACCACCTCGAGCCCGCGGCGCATCCGCAGCGCCAGGTGCTGGCCACTGGCGCCCACGCGTCGTGCCTCGGCCAGGCGCAGTCCGGTGACGGCCAGCATCGGCTCGACGTGACCCGGGCCGTACGGGGCGAGACGGTCCAGCTCATCCGCGAGCTCCCAGCCCAGGTGCGCGGCGGGCAGGACGAGGTCGATCACGACGCGTCCCGCCGGAATGGCGGGCACGTCGGCCTCCGTGGCTGGCCACGGGCGCGGGAGGGCCTGGAACGCGGCCACGAATCGCTCCCACGCCTCCGGCGCGGCCGAGAACCCGCCCGCGCCGGCGTGCCCCCCGCGCTTGGTGAGGTGCTCGGAGGTGGCCTCGAGGGCGGCCGCAACGTGGAAGTCGACGGGCGCACGCACCGAGCCGCGGACCTCCGCGCCGACGAGGGCGGCGACGGCGACGGGTCTGCCCAGCGCATCTACCAGGCGCGACGCGATGAGGCCGATCAGCCCCGGCGCCCAGCCGTCGCTGCGCACGACGAGCGGCCCCTCTCCGACCGAGCCGGCGACGATGGCATGCGCCTCCGCGACCGCGGCGACCGTCATCTCGCGGCGCTGCAGATGGACCGCCTCCAGGGCCGCCGCGATCCGTTCGGCGGCCACCGGATCCTCCTCGACGAGCAGCGAGATCGCCAGCTCCGCCTCGGCGATGCGTCCGGCGGCATTGATGCGCGGGACAATGCCGAAGCCCAGGTCGCGGCCGGTGGGCGCGGCGGGATGCTCCGCACCCCGCGCCAGGAGCGCGCGCAGCCCGGCGCGCTCCGTGATCGCCAGCTCGGCGAGCCCGAGGCGAACGATGGCGCGCGACTCGCCGGTCATGGGCGCCATGTCAGAGACGGTGCCGATGGCGGCCACCGCGGCCAGGTCCGGCACGCTGCGGCCGCGGCGGGCGAGGAGGGCGGCCGCGAGCTTGAAGGCGAGCCCGGCGCCGGTCAGGTCAGGATCCGGGTAGGCGCAGTCGAGACGGTGCGGGTCCACCACCGCCACCGCAGGCGGCAGGATCGGTCCGGGAAGATGGTGGTCGGTGACGATGACGTCGAGACCGATCCCGTTGGCATGGGCCACCTCGGCGACATTGACGACCCCGCAGTCGCAGGTGATCACCAGGTCCACGCCACGTGCCTTGAGCTCGTCGAGGCCGGCCGTCGAGAGGCCGTAGCCGTCGGCAATGCGCGACGGGACGTAGCGGTCCGGCTCCACGCCCAGGGCACGCAACGCCAGCACCCAGACGGCGATCGCGCTCATGCCGTCCGCGTCGTAGTCGCCCCAGATGGCAATCCGCTGCCCGGCGGCGATGGCAGCGTCGATGCGATCCAGCGCGCGATCCGCGTCCGCCATTCGGGACAGGTCGTGGAGGGCGCCCGTACCCGCCTCCAGGAAGGCCCGCAGGCCGGTGTCGTCGCGGAAGCCGCGCCGTGCAAGGAGGGTCGCCACCGGCCTGCCGAACCCCTCGAATGTCGGAGGGTCGAGAAATGGCTCAGGGAGGAGCCAGTCAAGGCGCGGTGCGGTCACTCCGCCATGGTAGCCCGCGGGAGGTTACCGGCGGCTTAGCCTGGCGTTATCGGGAGAGCGGCTTGACCGCGGCCGTGCGGGCCCTGGCCTTGCGCTTGTCGTCCCAGTCGTACCACGCCACGAGGATCTGGCTCGCGTTGAAGATGGACGAGTAGGTTCCGCTGAGCACGCCGACCAGCAGTGCGAGGGTGAAGGTGCGGATCGTCGGGGGACCCAGCAGGAGCAGGGCGGCGAGGGTCACCAGCACGGTCATCGAGGTGATGATCGAGCGGCCCATCGTCTGGAGGATCGAGTGGTTCACGATCGAGCCGAACGGCTCGCCGGCATGCCGCACCCGGTTCTCGCGGATGCGGTCGAACACGACGATCGTGTCGTGCACGCTGAAGCCGATGACCGTCAGCAGCGCGGTGACGAACAGCGCATCGAACTCGAGCCCGAAGAAGTAGCCGAGGAAGGCGAACAGGCCCACCACCAGGATGACGTCGTGCAGGAGGGCGACGATGGCGGCGGTGCCGAACCGGAACCCGAAACGCAGCCACAGGTAGGCAAGGATGAACAGCTCACCGATGATGATCAGGATCGCCGAGCTGCGCACGAGGTCGGCGCCGACGATCGGACCGATGGTGGTGGCGCTGCGTGGTCGCCCCCCGACCGCGGGACCGAATCGGTCCTCCAATGCGGCCTCCAGGTCGCCGAGCTCGGTGTCCGTGACATCGACCGGCGCGGCGGAGGCGCTGGGCGCCGGCGTCGGCGAAGCCGCCGCGCTGGGACTGGCCGTCGCGCTTGCGGAAGGCGTGGCCGAGGCGGTCGCGGATGCCACGGCGCTGGCGCCGGCACTCCCCGAGGCGACGGGGATCTGCTCCGGAGGCGCGATGAGGTCGATCGGATCGGTGCGGATCTCGAACCATCCGTCATCGGTCACTCGGACGACCGCCTCGGGATGGTCCAGGTCGACGAGCGCGGCCTTGACGTCGGCCGCCGACGGCTCGGACTCGTAGCGCACCTGGAAGACGGTGCCGCCCGTGAAGTCGACCGATGGCTTCAGTCCGCCGAGGGCGATGAACAGCAGTCCGGGAATGGTGAGCAGCGCCGAGAAGGCGAAGTACCAGTTGCGCTTGCCGACGATATCGAGCATCGGTCAGCGCTCCACGTGGTAGAGCTCGATGCGCCGGCCCCAGGTGGTGCGCACGACGTAGCGGAGCATGGTGCGGGTCACGGTGACCGCGCTGAACATCGAGATCAGGACACCGATGAT
>JBDTQJ010000064.1:0-11812 GCA_039932235.1 Chloroflexota bacterium | reverse complement strand
GTCGAGGTGATCGTCCCCGACGAGTACATGGGCGACGTGATGGGCCAGATCACCGCCAAGCGCGGCCATGTGCTGGGGATGGATTCCGACGGCGGGCTGCAGCACCTGCGCGCCCACGTCCCGCAGGCGGAAATGTTCCATTACGCCACCGAGCTGCGCAGCATCACGCAGGGTCGCGGCCGCTTCACCTCGAAGGTCGACCACTACGCCGAGGTGCCGCACCAGGTCGCCGAGAAGATCATTGCCGAGCACGCCGCCCAGGCGGGAGCGACGGACAGGCACTGACCGACTAGGGCCGCTTCGCCCCCGCGTCCACCACCCCGAGCGCCCGCTTGCCGCGCCGCAGGAGCAGCCAGCGGCCATGCAGCAGCCCCGCCTCGTCGGCCGCGGCCTCGCCGTTCGTCACGCGCTGGTTGTTCACGTAGGCGCCGCCCTCCGCCACCGTGCGCCGCGCCTGGCCACGGCTCGGTGCCAGCCCGGTGGCGACCAGCAGGTCCACGATCGATGGCAGCGGCCGGCCGACCTCGGTGCGCGGCAGGTCGCTGAGTGCACCTTCGAGCGTGGCAGCATCGATCGCCGACAGGTCGCCCGACCCGAAGAGGGCCTCGCTCGCTGCAACGGCCGCGTCGGCGGCCGGGGCGCCATGCACGAGCGCAGTGAGCTCGTGTGCGAGCAGGCGCTGCGCCTCACGGCGCTCGGGATGGGCCACGATCTCCGCCTCAAGCGCCTCGATCTCATCCGGCGTGCGGAAGCTGAAGGCGCGCAGCAAAGGGCCGACATCGGCATCGGCCTGGTTGACGAAATACTGGTAGAAGGCATACGGCGAGGTCATGGCCGGGTCCAGCCAGAGCGATGATCCGGCGGTCTTGCCGTACTTCGTGCCGTCTGCCTTGGTGATGAGCGGCGTAGCCAGCGCATGCACCTCGGCCCCTTCGACGCGCCGGACGAGGTCGACACCCGCGGTCAGGTTGCCCCACTGGTCCGAGCCGCCGGTCTGCAGGACGCACCCGAAGCGGCGGTGCAGCTCCAGGTAGTCGTTGGCCTGCAGGATCTGGTAGCTGAACTCGGTATAGCTGATCCCCGCCTCGAGCCGCGTGGCCACGACCTCCTTGGCCAGCATCCGGCTCACCGTGAAGTGCTTGCCCACGTCGCGCAGGAAGGTCAGCACCGGCATCGGTCCGGTCCAGTCCAGGTTGTCGGCCAGCACGGCTGGGTTGTCGCCGTCGAAGCGCAGCACCCCTTCGACCTGGCCGCGGATGCGGTCGACCCAGCCGGTGACAAGTGCCTCGTCGTTGAGGGCGCGCTCCTCCGATTTCCCCGATGGATCGCCGACCATCCCGGTCGCCCCGCCGACCAGCCCGATCACCCGATGGCCTGCATCCTGGAAGCGACGCAGCGTCACCAGCTGCACCAGGTTGCCGAACTGCAGCGACGGCGCGGTCGGGTCGAAGCCGCAGTAGAGGGTGATGGGTCCGGCGTCCATCCGAGCGCGCAGGGCGTCGAGATCGGTCGCGTGGGCGATCATCCCGCGCCAGGCGAGCTCGTCGAGCAGGTGTCGTCGGCTGGATCGGTCCATGGGAGCGCGAGTATACGGTCAGCGGCTCCGCGCACGGCACCCGTGCTACCCTTCCGCCCGCATGTCCCGTCGTCCTCCACCCGGCCATCGATCCGCACCGCGCGGCCAGGCTGCGCGCGGCTCCCAGGCCGCCGGGCGGGCTCCTGTTCGGCGCGGCGTGGCCCCCCTGCCGGCGATGCTGATGGCCATCTTCGCCCTCCTCGGCGTGGCGCTCTTCATCGGCGCGATGGCGGTCTACGCGCGCTACACCACCGATCTTCCCGATGTCGCGGAGCTCGAGAACTTCGACCTCGCGGAGGGCTCGATGGTGCTCTCCGCAGACGGCGTGCAGCTCGCCACCTTTGCCACCGAGGACCGGCGCACCATCCCCTTCGAGCAGATCCCGCAGGTCATGCGCGACGCCCAGGTCGCCGCCGAGGACCGCACCTTCTGGACCAATCCGTGCGTGGATTTCCGGGGCATCGTGCGCGCCTTCGTCCAGAACCTGACCTCCGGGCGCCAGGTCTCCGGCGCCTCGACCATCTGCCAGCAGCTCGTCCGCGCCCGGCTCTTCGACGCGGAGCTGATGGCGGACCCGTCGCGCGAGGTGGAGCGCAAGATCAAGGAGGCGGTGCTCGCGCTGCGCGTCTCGGACGCCTATCCCGGCGAGGAAGGGAAGCAGACGATCCTCGCCATGTACCTCAACCAGTTCTACTACGGCAACAACGCGTACGGCGTGTGGGCGGCGGCCAATGCGTACTTCGGCAAGGACATCACGGCCGATGACGAGGCCAACCAGCTCACCGTCAGCGAGGCAGCCCTGCTGGCGGGGCTCGTGCGCTCCCCGTCGCGCCTGGATCCCACCAAGGTCGCCGTGGAGCGCGAAGGTCCGGACGGGCCGATCCTGGTGGTCCCCGAGGATGCCGATGCCATCCGCGTCCGCGGCTTCGTGCTCGACAACATGCTCGCCTCCGGCTACATCACCCAGGCCGAGTACGACGCCGCCGATGCGGAGGCGGTCGTCCTCGCACCGCCCGTGGACGAGCAGTTCAAGGCACCCCACTTCGTGTACGCGGTTCGCCGCGCGGCGGCCGACCTGCTGGGTGACGAGCAGCCACTCGACTCCGAGGGGCTCCGGATCATCACCACCCTCGAGTACAACGGCTACCAGGTGCCGGCCGAGAAGTGGACGATGATCGCGTATGACATGGATCGCCTGACCACCGAGGAGCTGAGCGCAAAGTACGGGGAGGCGGCACTGGGCTGGATCGGGCAGCTGCAGGGTCGCAACATCAACAACGCCGCCATGGTGAGCCTCAACTACCGGACCGGAGCGGTGATCTCCTACGTGGGCGCATCGAACTTCTACGGTGACGCGACACCTGAGCACCAGCCCAACTTCGATGTCGTGGGCCAGGCGTTCCGCCAGTCGGGCTCGGCCTTCAAACCGATCACCTACGCCACCGGCTTCGAGCGCGGGGTGATCACTCCCGCCTCGATGGTCATGGACGTCCGCACCGAGATCGTGCCGGGCAGTGACTTCTCTCCCCCCAACGCCGACGAGCGGGAGCGCGGCCCGGTCCGCGTGCGGGATGCCCTGAAGTACTCGATGAATATCCCGGTCGCCAAGATCCAACAGCTCATCGGCACGCCGAACGTGGTGGCACAGGCCGAGCGCCTGGGCCTGACCTGGGACCCCCAGCAGGACCCAAACGTCCCGTCGCTGACCCTCGGCACCATCGGCGTCCACCAGCTCGACCTGGCGGCCGCCTACGGGGCGCTGGCCAACGGCGGCGTATACCACGCGCCGTACCTCATCGAGCGCATCGAGGACAGTGCCGGCAACGTGATTTACGACCACGCGGAGGCCGTCCCGGAGCCAGAGCAGGCGATCTCGGCGCAATCGGCCTACCTGGTGACCGATATCCTCGCCGACAACACCGATCCGGCCACGAACGCCATCTGGGGACAGCGGTTCCAGCTGCTGGGCGCCGATGGTGCCCGCCGTCCCGCGACGCTCAAGACGGGCACCACCAACGACTTCAAGGACCTCCAGGCCTTTGGCTACCTTGCGGCCGATGCCGACCCCGCGATCGTCGACGGCGCGGTGGTGACCGGGGTGTGGGTCGGCAACAGCGACTTCACCGCCATCCAGGACGTGTTCGCCGCCGACGGTCCGACCTACATCTGGCACGACTATATGGCCGAGGTCGCCGCCCTGAACGAGCTCCCGGTGCGCGACTTCCCGCGGCCCGATGGGATCGTGGACGCGGTGGTGGACGCCTTCTCCGGCCAGCTGCCGGGCGAGTTCACCGAGACCACGATCAGCGAGGTGTTCGCCGCGGGAAACGTCCCGACGCAGCAGGACACCCTGCACCGCGAGCTGCGGATCGAGGCCGAGACCGGCAAGATCTGGCAGGAGGGCTGCGGCGACTTCGAGACCGATACCCCGTCCGCCACCCCCGCACCGAGCGCGTCGCCTCCGCCGCCCATCGCGAAGGAGCAGGTCTTCCTGGACCTGTCGAGCGTCGAGGAATCGCAGCCGACCTGGATTGAGGCCAACCGGGCATGGATCGAGCGCTTCCGCGGCAACGAGGGCAGCATCGCCCGATCTCCGCTGGGTCCGCTGGATGCGCCGCTGGCGCCGTCCGAGGAGTGCACGCCGGGCGAGGTACCCACCTCGACCCCGTCGCCGACGCCGTCCCCCACGCCGTCCCCGACTCCGACGCCCTCGCCGACGCCACTTGCAACGCCGACCCCCACGCCGATCCTCCCGACCCCGCCACTCGGCACGCCAACGCCCACGCCCGCGCCCACGCCAGTCGCTCCGGGAGGCTAGAGCTCCGCGACGGTCGCGCCGTCGCCGCCTTCCTCTTTGCGCCCCGTCCGCACGCCGCGCACCCGGGGATGCTCGGCCAGCCGATCCCGGATCGTGCGCCGCAACGCGCCGGTCCCCGCACCGTGGATGATCCGGACCTCATCCAGCCCGGCGAGGAGCACCTCGTCCAGGTACGTCTCAAGCTGCTCCAGCGCCGCCTCGACGCGCTCCCCGCGCAGGTCGAGCTGCGGCGAGACGCGTGCTGCGGCGCGGCGCCGCATCTCGTCCGCCTCCACGTCGCGCGGGGCCGGCCCGCTGATCGGCTCGTCGACGATGTCGACGTCATCAGCGGGCACGACGACCCGCATGCCCTCCGTCTCGAGGGTCACCCGCCCGGTGCGACCGCTCACCTCGGCGATCCGTCCCTGCGTCCCGAGCGTGCGGCTGCGGCCCCAGAGTCCGACCCGCGGCTGCGGCGCTGCCGCCTCCTCCGGCTCGCCGTCGGCGGGCGTCGGCTCGCTCGTCTGCAGGCGCGCGGCCTCCGTGCGTCGCGCGAGCTCGTCGAGGGCGGCGGCAGCCGGCGCCTGCCGCGTCCGTGCCCCGGCGAGGTTCCGCTGGCGGGTCACCTCGCGGCGGACCTCGGCCACCTCCCGCTCGGCGCGGGCGAGCATATCGTCGGCGGTCCGGCGGGCGTCCGCGAGCATTTCGGCCGCCTCGCGTCGTGCCCGGGAGACGCCGGTCCGCGCCCGTTCGCGCTCGGCGGCGGCGCCTTCCTCCGCGGCGCGGGCGCGGTCGAGTGCCTCGGTGCGCTGTGTCTCCGCCTCCTCGATGCGGGCGAGGGTTGCCTCCATGCTTGCCGCCTCGGCCGAGATGCGGGAGCGCGCGTCGTCGAGGATCGGCGCCGGAAGGCCGAGGCGCTTGGCGATGGCGAACGCCTGGCTCTTGCCGGGCAGCCCGATCGTTAGTCGATACGTCGGCCGCAGCGTGCGCACGTCGAACTCGACCGCCGCGTTGGTGACGCCGGGATGTGTTTCGGCAAACGATTTCAGCTCGGCGTAGTGGGTGGTGGCAACGACCCAGGCGCCCCGCTCCAGGAGATGCGCGACCACGGCCATCGCCAGCGCCGAGCCCTCGGCGGGATCCGTGCCGGCGCCCACCTCGTCGAGAAGGACGAGGCTGCCCGCATCGGCCCCATCCACGAAGCGAACGATGTTGCGCAGGTGGCTGGAGAAGGTCGATAGCGACTGCGCGATGCTCTGCTCATCCCCGATGTCCGCCATCACGCGTCGGTAGACGGGCAGCCGCGCGCCTGCCGCCGCGGGCACGCGCAGGCCGGACTGGTGCATGAGCGCCAGCAGGCCAAGCGTCTTGAGGCCCACCGTCTTGCCGCCGGTGTTCGGGCCGGTGACCACGATGGCGCGGTAGCCGAAGCGGTCGCCGAGGCGCAGGTCGATGGGCACCGCCGCCTCCCCGAGCAGCGGATGGCGAGCCGACAGCAGCTCTGCGGCGTCAGTCGCGATCTCCGGCCGCACCGCGTCCAGCTGCCGCGACAGGCGGGCCCGGGCGATCCACAGGTCGGCGCGCGCCAGCCCGTCCAGCGCGTCGCGAATCTCTGCGCCCTGCGCCTCGACCGCGCGCGACAGCTCCTCGAGGATCCGCTCCTCCTCGCGTTCCTGGTCGAGCAGCGCCTGGGTCCACGTGTTGTTCAGCTCGACGACGCTGAGCGGCTCGATGAAGAGGGTCGCACCCGACGCGCTCTGGTCGTGGACGATCCCCTTGACGCGACCCTTCGCCTCCGCCCGGATCGGAATGACATACCGATTCGCCCGCACGGTGACGATCGGCTCTCCCACGATGCCGGCCATCTCCGAGGAGCGCAGCATCGTGTTGAGCCGCTCGCGCACGCGATCCTGCGATGTCCGGAGGCGGCGCCGGATGGCTGCCAGCTCGGCCGAGGCGCCGTCGAGCACCGCGCCACCGTCGTCGACGCTGCGCTCGATGCGCTCGCGCAGGGCGGGGATGTCCAGCAGCGCCTCGGCGAGCTCGGCGAGATGACGACCGCGCCAGCCTTCGAGGCGCTCACGCAGCGCACCCGCCGCCCGCAGCGTCTCGGCCACGTCGAGCAGCTCGCCGGTCGTCATGCGCCCCCCGCGTCGTGCCCGCTCGAGCGGGGCGCGGATGTCACGGGCCCCGCCGACCCCGGCCTGCGCCTGCTCGTCGATGAGGCGCGCCGCTTCGTCCGTCTGCTCCTGGAGCAGGGCCACGAGCGCCGCGTCGGCCATCGGCAGCGTCTCGGTGGCCAGCTCGCGCGATGGCGCGAAGGCCGTCAGGGCGGCGAGCAGCTCGACGATCGCACCGAACTCGAGCGCGCGCCGCGAGGCCGCGTCCGCGGCAACCCCCGGCTCGAGCTCAGCGGGAGACGTGGGGGTCGCCATCGGTCCACAGGCGGTACGGCCGCGCGGCCCATTCCCCGGCATAGTCGACACCGATGCGCGGCCCGCGGCGCACCGTTCCGATGCGCGTCCCGAGCTCGATGCGCACCGGTGAGGCGAGCAGGTCGAGCCCGTCGTGCGAGCGGTCGAGGCCGAACGCGCGGCCGAGGTTTCCGGGACCCGCCGCAAGGCGAGCGTCGGCCACCGAACCGCGACGCTGGCGCGCGATCTCGATACCCTCGTCGATCGCCGCGGCGCGTAGCAGCACCGCCTCCGGCTTCCCGCCCGGGCCGCAGACGACGTTGGCACAGTGGTGGAGGCCATAGACGAGGTAGACGTAGACGTGTCCCGGCTCTCCGAACATGACCCGGTTGCGGGGCGTCATGCCCCGCGACGAGTGGGCGGCCAGGTCCTCCGGACCGGTATACGCCTCCACCTCCACGATGGTGCCCGCGACTCGGCCAGCAGGCGCGTCGTGAACGAGGCGGGCCCCGAGGAGACCGCGTGCGACCGCCAGCGCCGGGCGGTCGAACCATGCGCGGTCAGGGAGCGGTGACGCGGGCGACGTCTCCGCGACGTCGGCCGCGATCACGGCCAGTGCAGGAAGCTGGCGATGTCGCCCGGGACCAGGGGTCGCACGATGAATCCAACGGTCGGGATGATCGTGGAACGGAAGAAATCGACCAGCAGCGAGGCGTTCATGGCGTCGTAGTAGCCGCGCAGCCAGCCGACCTGGCTGGCGATGAGCCCCTCGCCGGCGACCGAGCCGCGGAAGAGCGAGTCGAACACGATGAGGTGCAGCATGATGAACGTCGCCGCGAAGAGCACGCCCAGGACGGCGCCGGCGATCTCGTCCACCTGCTTCACGATCGGCAGCCGCGTGGTCTTGTAAAAGGCGCGCACCACGAACCAGCCCGCGATGGTCAGCCCGATGAACAGCACGATGAAGATGTAGAACTCCCGGAGCTCCGGGGTGAACGCCTTCCAGAAGGAGAGCACGTCGGTCATCGGTCCCTTGAGCTGCGCCGCGATGACGAAGGCCACGACCACCGCCAGCCAGCTGAACACGTAGCGAATGGCACCCTGCGTGAACCCCGCGAATGCACCGACGGCAAGCGCGAGGATGATGAGCAGGTCGATGAAGTTCAGTTCGGAGAGGACGTCCACGGCACGCTCCTGCGACGACGGCTGCGCTCCGGCCGCGGCGGCTCGGGCGCGCGGTAGCGTAGCAGGCCCCTCGCGCCGCGGACAAGGCGGCGCCGCGGGTCAGCGGATCTCGGCGCCCAGGTGATGGCGCAGCGAGCCGGCGATCTTGTTCATCGCCTTCTCCACGCCCTTCTCGTCGCCCGCTGCCGCGGGCTGGAAGCGCAGGGCGACCGCGTACGAGACCCGGCCCTCCCCGACCTGCGGACCACGGTATGCGTCGAATGGCCGCACCTCGACGAGCATCGGCCCGGCGGCGGTGCGAATGATGCGCAGCAGGTCACCGATGGGCGTCACGGCGTCCAGCACGACCGCCAGGTCGCGATCGACCGGCTGGGCGGCCGGCACCGCGCGCAGCTCCGTCTCCTGGGCGAGGGCGAGGAGGCGCGGCAGGTGGATGGCCGCCACGACCGGGCGGCCGGGGATTCCCCACGCAGCGGCGATGCGTGGGTGCACCTCGCCGATGCTTCCATAGTCGCCACCGGCGGCGTCGACCAGGCGACCCGCACGGCCCGGATGCAGGTGCGGGTGCAGCTCTTCGGGGGATTCGGGCCGATATGCGGGCAGCGGCGCTCCCAGCGCCTCGTGGAGGGCCTCAACGATGCCCTTGAGGTCGCCGACATCCGCGTCGCGCCCGGGTTGGTCGATCGCCCGCGGCGCGGTGGCCCCGAGCAGCCCGATCCCAACGTGCCACAGCTCGACGCGCCCGGTGCCGGCGCTCTCCGCGCCGGGACGCGACGCCGCCGCAGGCTGGTGGTGGTACGTCTTACCGATCTCGAACAGCCACGGGTCGAGACGCCGCTGACGAGCGTTCTCGGCCATCGCCGCCAGCAGCGACGGGTAGAGCACCGGGCGCAGCAGGGTATGCACGGCGCTGACGGGGTTCGCGAGGCGGACCAGCGCAGCGTCGTCGGGGTCGTAGCCGCTGCGCTGCAGGTCGTCGCGGCTGATGAGCGCGTGCGACACGATCTCGTCGAGGCCGAGGCCGGCCAGCACGCGGCGCACGCCATGGCGCGTCTCGCTGGGGTCGCGGCGGAATGACGGCAGTGAGGGCGCCGGCACCGGCCCGGGCAGCTCGCCGTAGCCGTACGAGCGGGCGACCTCCTCGGCGATGTCCTCGGGGGCGACGGCATCGAGCCGGTGGAGCGGCACGGTGATGTCGAGCACACCATCCCCAGCCGCCGCCGTCTCGAAGCCGAGCGGTGCCAGCAGCGTGCCGATCCGCTCGCCGTCCAGGGGAATGCCCAGGAGACGCTCCATGCGCCCGATGTCGACGCGCACCACCCGCGGCCGCTTGGGTGACGGGTCGTTGTCCACGATGCCGCGCCCCACCCGGGCGCCGGTGATCTGCTGCAGCAGGTGCGCCGCCCGGTCGGCGGCGAGGCGCGGCAGGTCGCCGCCGATCCCCTTCTCGTGGCGCATGCTCGCCTCGGATCGCAGGGCGAGGCGGCGCGCGGTGTTGCGGACCGTCGGCCCGTGGAAGACGGCCGACTCGAGGATGACGGCGCTCGTCTCCGCACCGACCTCGGTGGAGGAGCCGCCCATGATGCCGGCCAGGCCGATCGCCTGGTCGCGATCGGCGATCACCAGCATCCGTTCGTCGAGCCGGCGCGTGGCATGGTCGATCGTCTCCAGCGTCTCGCCGTCACGGCCGCGCCGCACCACGATCTCGCCGCCGGGTATGGCGGCCGCGTCGTAGGCGTGCTGCGGCTGTCCAAGCTCGTGCATCACGTAGTTGGTCACATCCACGACGGCGCTGATGGGCCGCATGCCGGCGGCCACCAGGCGGCGCTGCATCCAGTCCGGCGACGCGCCGTTGCGAATGCCGTCGAACCAGCGCGCCGCGAAGCGCGGGCAGAGCTCCGGCTCGTCGATGCGCACCGACACGTGTGCCGCGGTGGCATCGTCCGACTCCTCGACCGATGCATCGGGCCAGCGCACCTCCCCGCCGGTGAAGGCCGCGATCTCGCGCGCCAGGCCGATCATCGACAACGCGTCGCCACGATTGGGCTTGACGTCGACGTCGAGCGCCACCTCTCCGAAGTGCTGCCGCAGGTCGGTGCCCACCAGAAGCTCGTCCGCCGTCCCCAGGATGTGGATGCCGTCCGCATCGCTGCCGAGGGCCAGCTCGGCGGCGCTGCACAGCATCCCGTCGGAGACGACGCCGCGGATCTTGCTGCGCTCGATACGCCGCCCCTCGGGCAGCACGGCCCCGACCCGTGCCACCGGCACGAGCTGCCCGACCACCAGGTTCTGCGCCCCGCACACGATCCGCAGCGGCTCGCCCGCTCCCACGTCGACCGTGGTCAGCCACAGCGTGTCCGCATTCGGGTGCCGCTCAACGTCCAGGAGCCGCCCGACGATGACATCGGTCCAGTCCGCACCGCTGATCTCGACGCTCGACACCTCCATGCCGCGCAGGGTCAGCTGCTGGGCAAGGGCCTCGGCCGACATCGGCAGGTCGACGTATTCGCCCAACCAGGAGAGCGGGACGCGCATGGGTCAGCGACCCCCGTTGAACTGTTCGAGGAACCGCAGGTCGCCGCTCATCAGCAGCCGCAGGTCAGGGATCTCGTGGCGCAGCATGGTGATCCGGTCGAGCCCCATCCCGAACGCGTAGCCCTGGTACCGATCCGGGTCGATCCCGCCGGCGCGGAGGACGTGAGGGTGCACCATGCCCGCGCCGAGGATCGTCATCCAGCCGGACCGCCCGCAGGCCGGACAGCCCGTGCCACCGCATACCAGGCAGCCGATGTCGAACGCCGCCGACGGCTCGGTGAACGGGTAGTAGCCGGGCCGGAAGCGCGTCCGGGTCTCGCGCCCGTAGAGGGCCCGCGCGAACTCCTCCAGCGTGCCCTTCAGGTCGGCAAGCGAGGTCGCCTCGTCGACGACCAGACCCTCGATCTGGAAGAACTCGAAGTTGTGGCTGGCGTCCACCGCCTCGTGGCGGTAGCAGCGGCCGGGCATGATCACGCGGATCGGCGGGGTCAGCTCGCGCATCGCGCGAATCTGGACCGGGCTGGTGTGGGTACGCAGGATCGTTCCGTCGGCCGCCGGTACCGGCGGGTCGCTGCCCGGCTCGGCCACGTACAGCGTGTCCCACAGGTCGCGCGAGGGATGGTCCGGTGGGATGTTGAGCGCGCCGAAGTTCATCTCGTCGGTCTCGATCTCGGGTCCCTCGAAGATCTCGAACCCGAAGGCATGGAAGATCTCGCGGAAGTCGCGCTCGACGGTCATCAGCGGATGCAGGTGGCCCACCCGTCGCGGCCGTCCTGCCGCCGTCATGTCGAGGCGCTCGCCCTCGAGCCCCGCGTCCGCATCCGCGCCGCCGAACGCCGCCAGGCGCGCCGCGATCGCCCGCTCAACCTCCTGGCGCACCTCGTTGGCGAGCCGGCCCGCGGCGGGCCGATCCCCCGCCGGCACGCTGCCGAGCCTGCGCAGCAGGCCGGTGAGGCGCCCCGACCGTCCCAGCAGCTCGACGCGCAGCGCATCCACCGCGGCCCCGTCCTCGGCGCCGGCGAGGGCGGCCGTGGCTTCGTGGCGGAGCTGCTCGAGCTGGGTGGTCAGGTCGTGGTCGGTCATCGGTCCGTGCGCATCATCGGTCCAAAGCGAACGGCCCCGCTCCGCGAAACGGAGCAGGGCCGTGGTGCCGGCGTGGCGGGACGCCGGCTAGCTGGTAAAGGTGCCCTTGGCCTGGTTGACCAGGGCCTCGAACGCGGCAGGCTCGCGAATCGCGAGGTCGGCGAGCATCTTGCGATCCACCTCGACGCCGGCCGACTTCAGCCCGGCGATGAAGCGGCCGTA
>JBDTQJ010000063.1:0-11836 GCA_039932235.1 Chloroflexota bacterium | reverse complement strand
GGGTGCGGGATGTCGCCATCGCCGGCGATCTCGTTGCTGGTGTCGACGATGATCACGCGCTTGTGGAGGTCATCGGCCAGCACGCGCGCCACCTCGCGCAGCATGGTCGTCTTGCCGACACCCGGGCGTCCCAGGAGCAGGACGCTCTGGCCCGAGTCGACGATGTCGCGGATGATGTCGATCGTCCCGAACACCGCGCGACCGATGCGACAGGTCAGCCCGACCACCTTGCCGGCGCGGTTGCGGATGGCGCTGATCCGATGCAGCGTGCGCTCGATCCCGGCCCGGTTGTCGTCGCCGAACGCGCCGATGTGATCGACGACGTGCGCGATGTCGCCCTCGGTGATCTCGCGATCCAGCAGGTCCTGCTCGCCGGTCGTGAAGCGGGCCTCCGGGCGGCGCCCGAGGTCCATCACCACCTCCAGGAGCTCCGTCCGGTTGGCCACCGCGCGCAGGCGGTCGCAGATCTCCGGTGGCAGCGCCTCCATCAGCGCATCGAGGTCGTCGGTTGTCTCGCGGCGTGTCGTCACGTCGGTCGCTCTGCCTCTCATCGGCGGGCTCAATGGACGACCGGCACCATGGCCGGCTGGCGGACCTGCGCTCGCACCTCGCGCACGAGGAGCGTCACGCGTCCGATCGGCTCGAAGCCGACCGCCGCGGCGGCACGCAGCCCCGCCGACTCATATGTTCGCACCGGAGCGAGGATCCCCGCAGCGGCTGCCTCGCGTGCCGGTCCGTGAAGCACGTCCCGCAGGAACGATGCCCCGTCCGTGCCGTCGCGCACCAGGAAGCGCAGGTAGTGCGGTCCCTCACGGCAGGCGCCGTGCTGCGCCAGCGCGCCGGCACGCTGGTCGCCCGCCAGCAGCCACGCCCCCACCGTTCCGAAATGGAGCAGCGGGTTGAGGCTGCTGCGGGGCACCACGACCTCGTGGCCCACGCCCTCCCAGTCGGCGGCCTGGTAGTCCTCGATCCGAGCGATGGCCGGCGGCGTGGCGTGCGTCCACAGGTCGAACAGGTGCCACGCGTCGGGCGAGCCCGCGGCGCGCACCTGGTTCTCCGGCGGCGTATCCGTCTCGGCCGCGATCCATCCGGCGCGCGATCGCACCAGGGTCCGCAGCCAGGAGCCCGGGCCGCGGAGCACCTCCGGCGGGCGGTAGCAGATCTCCTCCTGGGCATAGGCCATGAATCCGGCCTGTCCGAACAGCTCCAGGTTCTCGCGCGCATCGGCGCACGCCACGTGGAAGCGGGTGACTCCCTCGCGGCCCCCCTCCTCGACCAGGGCGGTGAGCAGGTGCCAGCGCACCTCGGCGGCCATGGGTCCGTCGTCCGCGTCGAGCTCGATGATCACCCAGTCGGACCGATGTGGCTCACTGATCGCTCGTGCGCTCCCCACCAGCCGGCCATCCATCTCGGCCACGAGGTGGACCGATGGCGAGCGCAGCGGCAGCCACGACGGGATGAGCGCGGCGAGGCTGATCCGGGGGCGGGTGGCGTCGGCGGCAGGAACGCCGAGGCTGCGCCGATGGGCATCCGTCGAGCCGTGGACACGGCGCGATAGCTCCCCGAGCGCCGGCCGGTCGGTGAGCCGCGCGGCGCGAATCGCCCCCGCTTCGTCGCTCACGCCGACGTCGATCGCTCTCGGCCCACCCGCAGCGTCACGTCACGCAGCAGGGCATGGATGCGCCGGTCCGCGGTGAGCTCGGGATGGAAGGCGGTGGCGATGACGCGTCCCTGGCGCACCGCCACCGGGTTGCCGTGCGGGTCGCGCGCCAGGACTTCGACCTCGGCCCCCACATCGGTCACCAACGGCGCCCTGATGAAGATGCCGTGGAGGGGCTCGTCGCCCAGGGACGGGACCGCCAGGTCGGCCTCGAAGCTGTCGAGCTGGCGGCCGTAGCCGTTGCGACGCACCTCGATGTCCAGCAGCCGAAAGACCGGCGCATCGCCGTCGGCGATGCGATCGGCCAGCAGGATCATGCCGGCGCACGTCCCCAGCAGCGGGGCGCCCGTTCGGGCGAGCGCCGCGATGGGCTCGCGAAGGCCGTAGGTGTCGATGAGCTTGCGCATGGTCGTTGATTCGCCACCCGGCAGGATGAGGGCGTCGAGGTCGACCAGGTCGCGCGGCAGGCGGACCTCGACCGGCTCGCCACCGACCTCGCGGATGGCCTCGAGGTGCGGGCGTACCGCACCCTGCAGGGCGAGGACACCGATGCGCGGAGCAGGCGTGCGGCGGCTCGCCTCGGGGTTCATGGGACGGTGGCTACCAGCCGCGGACGGCGAGGCGCTCCTCCGGCGGGATCTCGCCGAGGGACTGGCCGCGCATCGGCTCGCCGAGCCCGGCGCTGACCTCGGCCAGGATCTCCGGGTTGTCGAAGTGGGTCGCCGCCTTGACGATCGCGCGCGCCATGCGCTCGGGATCCTCGCTCTTGAAGATGCCGCTGCCGACGAAGACGGCCTCGGCGCCAAGCTGGCGCATGAGGCTCGCATCCGCGGGCGTGGCCACGCCGCCGGCGCTGAAGTTCGGCACCGGCAGGGCGCCCAGCTCGGCGGTCTGCCTCACCACGTCGAGCGGTGCGCGCAGCTCCTTGGCCGCCGCGAAGAGCTCGTCCTCGCGCATCGTCTGCAGCTGTCGGATGCCCCTCTGGACGGCCCGCATATGGCGCACCGCCTCGACGATGTCGCCGGTCCCCGCCTCGCCCTTGGTGCGGATCATGGCCGCGCCCTCGCCGATGCGGCGCAGCGCCTCGCCGAGATCGCGGCACCCGCACACGAAGGGAATGTTGAAGCGGTGCTTGTCGATGTGGTGCTCCTCATCGGCCGGGGTGAGCACCTCGGACTCGTCGATGAAGTCAACACCGAGTGACTCGAGGATCTGGGCCTCGGCGAAATGCCCGATGCGGCACTTGGCCATGACCGGGATGCTGACCGCCTCCATGATCTCGATGATCAGCTTCGGGTCGCTCATGCGGGCCACGCCGCCGTACTTGCGGATGTCGGACGGCACGCGTTCGAGGGCCATCACGGCCACCGCGCCCGCCTCCTCGGCGACCTTGGCCTGGTCGGCGGTCACGACGTCCATGATCACGCCGCCGGCGAGCATGCGGGCGAGTCCGACCTTCGTGGTCCAGGTGCTTCGTTCGATGGTGGTCATCTGGTCAGCTGGTTCCTTCGCGACGAGCCGGGCGGCCACCCATGGTCGCCAGCGGTCGGGACATTCTACCGCCGAGCGTGCCATCGGCCCGTTGGGGTCACCCGACCCACGCGGCCCACTCCTCGCCCGCGTCGCGCTCCAGCGCCCTCAGGTAGACGCTCAGCTTGCCGTAGAAGATGTAGACCGCCTCGCGATAAACCTCGTGCTGGACGAACAGCGACGCCACGAAGCCATGTCCGCGGTCGATGCGATCGACGTGGAGCTCGTCTTCGTTGAAGCGGCTCAAGGCGTCGCGCATCGCCTCGTCCTGTGCTTGGAACCACGCCCGCAGGTCGGAAACCGTGATCGGTGACGGCGGAGCGAGCTCGCGATGCGTCCAGTCGAGGGTGAATGTCGCGAACGAGTGGGTGTAGACGCCCTGCAGATCGCCCATCTCGACCAGCAGCTCGCCAAGACTCGGGTTGGCGCCGGGGAGGCGGTACGCAAGGTCGGCATCGGTCACCAGCGTGAGCAGGTGGTCCCGCATGCTGTGGTGGCCGCGAATCTCTTCGTCGAACAGGCTGTTCATGGATCCTCTCGTGGCAACAGACCGCCCGGGAGGGTAGCAGGTCCCGCCACCCCGCCGGCCGCAGCGCTCACGGGCCGCGGCAGATCGGTGGATGGGAGGCTAGAATCCGCCTCGAGGCCGACCGTCGTGATCAATGCACCCGTACTGATACTGAACCAGAACTACGAACCGCTCAACGTCTGCGACATCAGGCGGGCCTTTCGGCTGCTCGGGTCCGAGAAGGCCGAGCTGTTGGCGCACAACCACCAGGTGATCCACACGCCGACCCTGGCGATCGAGGCGCCGTCGGTGATCCGCCTCAGCTACCACGTCAAGCGGCCGCGGCCACGCGTGAAGCTGACCCGTCGCGAAGTGTTCGCCCGGGACCGCCACACGTGTCAGTACTGCGGCCAGATGGCCCGTGATCTGACCATCGACCACGTGGTGCCCAAGCACCGCGGCGGACGTCACGAGTGGGAGAACCTGGTCGCGGCCTGCCGGGGCTGCAACCATCGCAAGGGTGCCAAGACGGTCCACGAGGCCCGGATGGCGCTGCTCAGGGAGCCGCGGGCACCGCGCGCCGACGTTCGCTACCTCTTCGGCTCGTACCTTGCCGACGAGCGCAACGGCGCGTGGCGCACGTACCTCTTCCTCGACGCGCACCCGGCGCCAGCGGCGACCGCCAGCTGAGCCCTCCCGCCGGCGCCGGCGGCGAGCCGTACGCGCTGCCGCACCCCCTTCCCGGGTCGGTCGTCGGGGTCCTGACGACGCTCGCGGCCGCGGGCCACGACGCGGTCCTCGTCGGCGGCGCGGTGCGCGACCTGCTCCGCGGCGCACCGCCGACGGACTGGGACGTCGCCACCTCCGCGTCACCGGACGAGGTGGCGCTGCGCTTCCCGGCGTCGACATGGCTCAACCGCTTCGGGACGGTGACCGTCCGTGGCGATCCCGCGGTGCAGGTGACCAGCTATCGCAGCGAGGCCGGCTATGCGGATCGGCGCCGCCCTGACGCGGTGCGCTTCGGCGTGACGCTGGCGGACGATCTGGCGCGGCGCGACTTCACGATCAACGCCATCGCCTGGCGGCCGAGCGACGCCGCGCGCGGCCTCGGTGAGCTGATCGACCCGCACGGCGGACGTGCCGACCTCGCGGCGGACGTGCTGCGGGCCGTCGGCGACCCGGCAGCGCGCTTCGAGGAGGATGCGCTCCGTCTCCTTCGGGCGGTGCGCCTCGCCGCGCGCTTCGGGCTGCGCCTGGACCCCGCCACCGATGCGGCACTTCGCGCGCACGCGCACGCGGCCGCCGCCGTCTCGGGGGAGCGGGTGCGGGACGAGCTGCTCCGCGTCCTCGGTGATCCGGACCACCTCCCGAGCAGCGCCCTGCGCACCATGGAGGCGACCGGCCTGCTCGCCGTCCTGCTCCCCGAGCTGGCGGCGCTGCGCGGCGTCCCGCAGGGCAAGCCGCTCCCGGGTGACGCGCTGGACCACGCGCTCCGCACCGTCGATGCGCTCGCCGCGACCGACACCAGTCTTCGCCTGGCCGGCCTGCTGCACGACGTCGGCAAGGCCACGACCCTGGCGCATGGCCACTTCATCGGTCACGAGGAGGTCGGCGCCGAGCTGGCGGCTCGAATCCTCGAGCGCCTCCGCATCCCTGGCGAGGCGACGGCGCGCATCGGGCATCTCATCCGGCAGCACATGTTTGCGTACGCACCGGACTGGACCGATGCGGCGGTCCGCCGCTTCGTGCGCCGCATCGGGCTCGACGCCCTCGACGATCTGTTCGCGCTGCGCGCCGCCGACAACGCGGCCTCCGGCGTCGTCGAGCCAGTGCAGGGGGGCCTGGACGAGCTTCGCGCGCGCATCGCCAGCGTGGCCAGCGGCGCGGCGCTCCAGACGTACCAGCTGGCGATCGACGGGGACGACCTGCAGGTGGAGCTTGGCCTGGCGCCATCACCCGAAATCGGGCGCATCCTGGCGGGGCTGCTGGAGGCGATCATCGACGAGCCGGCGCTCAACGCGCGAGCGCGGCTCCTCGACCTCGCAAGAAAGCTGGCGGCCGAGGGCTGACGGTGCACCCATGCACCATCGGCGCGCGTAATCGGTCGACGCGGCGCATGGGCGGCGGGAGGGGGCGCTGCTACAATCGGCGGTCCCAAGCCAAGGGACGGAGGATCTCATCGACCGATGACGACCGCGCGTCGTGCCACGCGCCTTGAGCATCGCCTCACGAGCGCGAACGCCACCACCGGCGACCTCGATGGTGCCATCGAGCTGGCGCTGGCCGGCGACCTCGCGGCGATCACCGTCAGCCCCTGGCTCGTGAAGGCGGCCAAGCGCCAGCTGGGCCGGTCGCGGATGCGCCTCGGCACGGTTGTCGGCTTCCCGCACGGCGGCCAGCTGCTCTCGGTCAAGGCCTTCGAGGCCAGCAAGGCGCTCGAGCAGGGCGCCAACCAGATCGATTTCGTGCTGAATGCCGGCGCGCTCCTCTCCGGCGATGACGACATCGTGCTCAACGACATGCTGGCCGTCATCGACATGGTTCATTCCGCGCTCGGTGTCGCGGGCGTGATCGTGGAGTCCGAGACCCTCCCGATCGACCATCTGCGGCGGGCGTGCCGGATCGCCGAGCGTGCGGGGGCCGACTACGTCGTCACCGGCCCGGGCAACGGCACCGCGAAGGCGACCATCGAACGCACGGCCGTGCTGCGCGACAGCGTCGGGCCGCGGGTCGAGGTCAAGGCATCCGGTCGCCTGCGGACGCTCGACCAGCTGCGCGCCGCCGCTGCCGCCGGTGCAGCGCTGATCGCCACCCGGCTGACCGCCGAGCTGGCACGGGTCGGCACCGAGGCGCTGCGGCCGGCCGTCGCGACCGCGTCATGAGGATCCTCGTTGTCGGGGGTGCCGGCTACGTCGGTTCCACCACCGTCGAGCGCCTCGTCGCGGACGGGCACGAGGTCACCGTCTACGACGACCTGTCGAGCGGCCACCGTGGATCCGTGGTCGAGGATGCCCGCCTCGTGGTCGGTGACATCGGCGACCAGCCGCACCTGGAGCGGGTGCTCGGTGATGGGCGGATCGAATCGGTCCTGCACTGCGCCGCCAAGTCACTGGTCGGGGAGAGCATGACCTCGCCGGGGCTGTACTACCGCAACAACGTCGCCGGCGGGGTCGCGCTCCTCGAGGCGATGCGCCAGACCGGCGTCACGCGCATCGTCTTCAGCTCCACCGCCGCGGTGTACGGCGAACCGCGCCGGGTGCCGATCGCGGAGGCGGACCGCACCGAGCCGATCAACCCGTACGGCGCCACCAAGCTCGCCTTCGAGGGCGCCATGCGCTGGTTCTGCGCGGCGCATGACTTCAAGGCCATCAGCCTGCGCTACTTCAACGTCGCCGGCGCCACGGCGCGCAACGGCGAGGTCCACGATCCGGAGACGCACCTGATCCCGATCGTGCTCCGCGTCGCGGCCGGCGAGGCGAGCCATGTCCAGATCTTCGGCCAGGATTATCCGACCCCCGACGGGACGTGCATCCGCGACTACCTCCACGTCACCGACATGGCCGATGCGCACCTGCTGGCGCTCGAGGCCACCGGCGAGGGCGAGCCGTCGCTCGAGGTCTACAACCTCGGCTCCGCGGCCGGATTCAGCGTCCGCGAGGTGATCGAGGCGGCCCGTCGTGTCACCGGGCGGGCGGTGCCGGCGCGCGCGGTGAAACGCCGCATGGGCGACCCGCCGGTGCTCGTCGCCTCCTCGCGCCGCGCACGCCGCGAGCTCGGCTGGCAGCCGCGCCGCAGCAAGCTGGAGGAGATGGTCGCCGATGCATGGGCCTGGAAGATGGCGCACCCCAACGGCTACGCGGATGCGCAGCGCAACGGCAGCGGGCCGATGCCGGCGGCGGCCGACCAGGCAGCGGCGGCCGATCAGCCGGTGGCGGCGCAGTCCGCGCAGCGACCGTAGAAGTCGAGCCGCGCGTCGTCGATCTCGAAGCCCAGCTCGGCGTGCACCCGGGCGGCGACCGGCGCGATGAGCGACTCGCCGATCTCCTCGACCCGTCCACACGACGAGCAGGCCAGGTGGTGGTGATGCCCCGGTCGGCAGGCGACATAGCCGTAGACGTGGCCATCCTGTTCCAGCCGCCGCGCCACGCCGGCCGCGACGAGCGTCTCGAGGGTGCGGAAGACCGTCGCCCGCCCGAGCCCCGGCGCACGACGGCGTAGCCGTTCCCACAGTTCCTGGGCCGTCACCTGGCGGCCCGTGGATTCCAGCGCCTCGGCGACGAGCAGCCGCTGCGGGGTGATTCGCTGGCCCGCGCCGCGCAGCCGCTCGGCGTTTCGCTCGGCGCCCATCAGTGCGCGCCGACGGCGCCGGCCCAGACCGAGAAGAGGTAGATCGCCGCGACCCCCGCCAGTGTCGCCAGGACCACCAGCCGCGAGCGGTCCGAGCGGTGGGCCTCGGGCAGCAGCTCCGCCGCACCGATGTAGAGGAAGAAGCCGGCGAAGACGCCGAGCATCGCGCCGAGCATGACCTCGGGGAGCGGGAGGAGCAGCCCGACGATGACGCCGATCACCGGGGCCACCGCCACATAGGCCACCCATCGGTATGCCTGCGCGCGCGGGAAGCGGCTGGCAAGCAGCAGGCTGACGATGCCGACCCCGTCCGAGAAGCGGTGGATGATGACCACCGCGGCGATCACGAGGCCGAGCCCGCCGCCGACGCTCAGGCCGGCCGCCAGCGCCACGCCGTCGAGGAAGCTGTGCAGGCTCATCCCGCTCGCCCCGATGAGCCCAACGTGGCGGTGCGCGCTCTCACCATGCTCGAGCTCGGTGGCCGTCTCGTGGCCCACGTGCAGGGTGGTCATCTTCTCGATCGCGTAGAAGGCGAGGAAGCCCACCGCGGTGGCGACCATGGCGGCATCCAGCGAGCCGTCCATGTGGTCGACCGCCTCGGGGATCAGGTCGAAGAAGGCAGCCCCGATGCGGATGCCCGCACCGACCGCGATGATCAGCCCCACCTGGCGAGTCGCACGCAGCGCAAGCAGGCCCCCGCCGATGGCAGAGAAGAAGGCTCCCGCCGAGACGAGGATGGCGGTCAGCGCCACGTGAAGCCACCTGCGTGCTGCGGACTGTAGATGAGATGGAGTATCACGTGGGGCACCTCCGGACGTCAAGCGCGCGGACGCGTGGTAGCATCCGCGAGAGCAGCGACGCCGTCCCGGAGCGATGCGCCGCGCGCCACCGCGCATGACAAGCGCGAGCGTGCGCCCTCCGACCATCGAGCGAGCGCAGCCGCATTTGAGCCATTGGAGAACCGTTTGCCCCAGACCGATACCGCCGCCGCCGAGGCGGCAGAGCGCGCCCGGCGCCCCCGAGCCCGGAAGCGTGCCCCCGAGTCGCGCCCCGCGGACGCAGCCCAGTCCGCCACCGATGACCTGACCGATTCGCCCCTCCTCGCCGAGGTCCTCGCCCGATCCAGCCAGCATCGCTTCGGCGAGATCGAGGTGCCGGTCACCGTCGCCCGCGCCTTGGAGCAGATGGGCTACGTCATCCCGACCGAGGTACAGGCACGCGCCATCCCGCCGCTGCGCGCCGGCGACGACCTGATCGGCCAGGCGCAGACCGGCACCGGCAAGACCGCCGCCTTCGGGATCCCCATCGTCGAGAAGGTCGATCCCGCCGCCCACTGGGTCCAGGCGCTCGTCCTCACTCCGACTCGCGAGCTGTGCGTCCAGGTGGCCGAGGAGATCGAGAACCTCGGCCGCTTCCGCAACGTGCGCACCGTCGCCATCTACGGCGGCTCGAGCATGGACAAGCAGATCACCGGCCTGAAGCATGGCGCACAGGTGGTGGTCGGCACGCCGGGCCGCGTCCTGGATCTCATCCGCCGCGGCGAGCTGCGCCTCGACCGGGTGCACACCGTCATCCTCGACGAGGCGGACCGGATGCTGGACATGGGCTTCATCGTCGACGTCGAGACGATCCTCTCCCGCTGCCCGCGGCAGCGCCAGACCGCGCTCTTCAGCGCCACCATGCCGTTCGCCATCCTGCGCATCTGCGACCGCTTTATGAAGCGCGACGCGACGCGGGTCAGCGTCAAGCCGGAGCAGCGCACCGTGGAAACGGTGCGACAGCTTGTCGTCTTCGTCGCCGAGCGTGACAAGGTCGCCGCCCTGCTCGAGCTGACCAAGGAGTTCAAGGTGGATCGCCTGCTGGTCTTCCGCCACACCCAGATCGGCGTCGACCGGCTGACCGCAACCCTGAAGCGCCGCGGACGCAACGTGGCCGCCCTGCACGGCGGCCTGTCGCAGCGCGAGCGCGACCGCACCCTGGCCGAGTTCAAGGCCGGCGAGGTGCAGTACCTCGTCGCGACCAACGTCGCCAGCCGCGGGCTCGACATCACCGACCTGCCGTACGTGCTCAACTACGACATCCCCGAGGATGCCGAGACGTATGTCCACCGCGTCGGGCGCACCGCCCGCGCCGGGAAGCAGGGCACTGCCATCACGTTCGTCGGCGAGTGGGACATCGACGTCTGGGAGCAGATGCGCGAGGCCGTGGGCGCAACGGTCGAGGAGCGCCAGCTCGATCTCTACGCGGACCGCACCTGAACCGATTCCCGCGCCGCCGGGTACCGTAGGCGCGAGATGGGACCCGACGACCAGCCCCCCACCGACCTGCCGCAGGTCGCGTCGAACGACATCGCCATCATCTCCAGCGTGGAGTGGCTGTATGAGCCCTGTTGGAATGGCGACCGCCTCGTGGCGCGCATCGAGGGTGGATCGGCCCGCCTGACCAATCGGATGGGGCAGCCGGCGACGGGCTACGACGAGCTCGCATCGGTCCTGCCGGATGTCGTCGACGCGGATGCGGCGGTGCTCGACGGGGTGTGGACCGCGCAGCCCTTCATCGGTGTCGGCAGCGCGGCGGCGCACCTTGCCGAGGCCATCGAGGAGGAGGGCCTGGCGGGCACGGTTCCCGACCCGCGCGATACGGAACGGGCGCGTGCCTACATCGCGATCGACCTGGTGGAGCTGGACGGCGAGGCGCTCCACGAGGTCCCGTACCTCGAGCGCCGCCGGCTGCTCGAATCGGTCGTCAATGAGACCTCCCGGGTCCGAGTGACACCGTCCGTCACGCGTCCCGTCGAGCACTGGGTCGCGGCCTGGCGCACGGCAGGCTTCACGCATCACATCGCCAAGCACCAGAACGGCCGCTACCACCCCGGTGAGCGCACGGATGAGTGGATCCGCCTCTCCAACGAGCCGGAGATGCCACCCGGGCTCGTGGCGCGGATGTTCGGCCAGCGGCCTCGCAAGGTCCGCCACATCACCGATCGCCCGGGGTCGCACACCGGCCGCTGAGCTCGTTCCGCGCCGCTCGACGGAGCGTGCGTGCTACGCTTCCCCGCACCCCGAGCGCACGCCGCGAGCAGTCTGCGAGGAGGCCCTTCCCCTGACGTCCAACACATCGGCCCGACCCGGCTCGGCGCTCGACGAGGAGGGCCTCGCCGAGGTCCGCCGGGTGGGGAGTGCCGACCTGATGGTGGGGATCCCGAGCTTCGGCAACGCCGAGACGATCGGCTACGTCGTGCGCGCCGCGACCGCCGGCATGGTCCAGTACTTCCCGGACCTCAAGCCGATCCTCGTCAACTCCGACGGCGGCTCGCCGGACGACACGCCCCGGGTCGCGGTGAGCACCGAGAGCCCCGACTACATCGAGAAGATCATCCTCGTCAGCCCGCGCCACAAGCTGCAGCGCATCAGCTTCAGCTACCAGGGCACCAGCGGGAAGGGAACGGCGGTGCGTGCCCTCTTCGAAGTGGCGCGCGAGCTGAAGGTGAAGGCGATGGTGATGGTCGACTCCGACCTGCGGTCCATCGTCCCGGAGTGGGTGGAGCTGCTCGCCGGACCGATCCTCAAGGGCGGCTACGACTTTGTCGCACCGATGTACGCGCGCTACAAGTACGACGGCACGATCACCAACAACATCGCCTACCCGCTGACCCGCGCCCTCTACGGGCAGCGCATCCGCCAGCCGATCGGCGGTGACTTCGCGGTCAGCGGCGACCTCGTCAGCCGCTACCTGGAGCTCGACACGTTCGACGACCTGACGGCGCGCTTCGGGATCGACATCTGGATGAC